>JABHDF010000010.1 GCA_018673175.1 Rhodobiaceae bacterium
GCTTCGCAGCTGGGTGCTGGATGTCCTTCAAGACGAAGGCTATATTCGTGGCTATTCGGAAAACAAACTCGACAATGGGTCTGGTGAGTTGAACATTGAGTTGAAATATTATGAGGGCCAGCCGGTCATTCAAGAAATTCAACGCGTGTCCAAGCCAGGTCGTCGGGTCTATTCATCGGTAAAAACCATGCCGGTTGTCCGCAATGGTCTTGGTATTTCCATCATCTCTACGCCTAAGGGTGTGATGACGGATAATGCCGCTCGTGAAAACAATGTGGGTGGGGAAATTCTGTGCCGCGTCTTCTAAGACGGGTTCGGAAAGGATAATATAATGTCTCGTATTGGTAAAAAACCAGTTGGAATTCCGAAGGGCGTCGAAGTTAGCCTGAACGGACAAAACATGTCGGTCAAAGGCCCTAAGGGCGAATTGGCTGTTACCTTGTCTGAAAATGTCACTGCAATCCATGATGACAATGGCGTGACACTGGCACCTGCGAATAAATCGCAGACCGCGCGTAGTTTTTGGGGCTTGAGCCGTGCTTTGGTTCAAAACCTGATGATTGGCGTCTCGGAAGGCTTTACTCGCAAACTGCAATTGCAGGGTGTTGGGTATCGTGCCTCCATGCAAGGTAAAACACTTAAATTGTCACTAGGCTTTAGCCATGATGTCGACTTTCCGGTTCCGGAAGGCATCAGTGTTGACTGCCCATCACAAACTGAGATTGTGATTACGGGTATCGACAAGCAAAAAGTCGGTCAAGTGGCGTCTGAAATCCGCAGTTACCGTCCGCCAGAGCCTTATAAAGGCAAGGGTGTACGGTATGAAGGCGAATATGTCTTCCGCAAAGAAGGTAAGAAGAAGTAGGGGTCGATCATGGGTCGTAAGATTACAACAGATGAACGTCGTAAACAGCGGGTTCGCCGCCAGTTACGCAAAGTTGCAAATGGTCGGGCTCGGCTTTCGGTATTCCGCTCGTCAAAGCATATTTATGCTCAAGTTATTGACGATTTGGCTGGCCGTACGGTTGCGTCTGCTTCAACGCAAGACAAAGACTTTACAGGTTCCGGCGGCAACGTAGACGCCGCTGGCATCATTGGGAAACAAATCGCTGAGCGCGCGAAGAAGGCGGGTGTTGAAACCGTTATCTTTGATCGCGGTGGCTATATCTATCATGGGCGCGTTAAGGCATTAGCCGAAGCAGCTCGCGAAGCCGGTTTGAGCTTCTAAACCGGATAAGAGGAGAAAAAGCGTGGCAAGAAACGATAAACGGGATAACCGAGACGAAGACAATGAATTCGTCGACCGTCTAGTTCATATTAACCGGGTTGCGAAAGTGGTCAAAGGTGGCCGTCGCTTCGGTTTTGCCGCTTTGGTGGTCATTGGGGATCAGCGCGGACGCGTAGGTTTTGGCAAGGGTAAAGCCCGCGAAGTGCCAGAAGCCATTCGCAAAGCAACCGAAGCTGCAAAGCGTCACATGATCCGTGTGCCTCTGCGTGAGGGCCGGACATTGCACCATGATATTGCTGGCCGCCATGGCGCCGGTAAAGTGGCTTTGCGCGCGGCACCTCCCGGAACTGGTATTATTGCCGGTGGTCCGATGCGTGCTGTGTTTGAAGTTTTGGGTATGCAAGATGTGGTCGCCAAGTCGATCGGGTCTTCGAACCCATACAATATGATCCATGCAACTTTTGACGCCCTGAAGAAGCAAGGCAGCCCTCGTGCGGTTGCGGCTCGTCGCGGCAAAAAAGTGAGTGATTTGATCACCCGTCGCCGCGATGACGCGAACGACGATTCCGAAGCCGAAGCGGCTAATTAGGAGACGCGATCATGGCAAAAGCAAAAACCGTTATTGTCGAGCAGACAGGCAGCCCTATTGGTCGCCCACAAGATCAACGTGCCACGTTGGTAGGTCTTGGGTTGAACAAATGCGGTCGTCGTCGCGAGCTTGAAGACACGCCTGCCGTTCGCGGTATGATTGAAAAAGTTGCGCATCTGGTTCGCGTAATCGAGGCCTAAGCATTAAAAGACGCATGGGGTTGAACGCCGGCGTTTTGGAGAAGAGTTATGAAACTGAATGAAATTAGCGATAACGAAGGTGCCCGTAAGTCACGCATGCGCGTGGGCCGGGGTACATCTTCAGGCAAAGGTAAAACCGCTGGCCGTGGTATGAAGGGTCAATCTTCACGCTCGGGTGTTGCTATTAAAGGTTTTGAAGGCGGTCAAATGCCTTTGTTCAAGCGTCTGCCAAAGCGCGGCTTTAACGTGCCGAACCCAAAGAAACTAAATGCGGTAAACTTGGGTCGCTTACAGACAGCTATTGAAGCGGGTAAATTGGCCAAAGGCGCAACTGTTTCGGCAGCGAGCCTGGTTGAAGCCGGCGTGTTGCGCCGCGAGTTGGATGGCGTGCGTATTCTGGCCAAAGGTGAGCTGAAAGAGAAGCTCGACTTTGAAGTCGTGGGCATTTCGAAAGCGGCACAAGCTGCGATTGAAAAGCTAGGTGGCAAAGTTACGCTGCTAGCAAAGTCTGAAACACCAGCGGCCCCTGAAGCTTCGCAAGAAGCCTAGGTCCTAGGGAGAGAAATTGCATGGCTTCAGCTGCAGAACAGCTTGCTGCGAATATGAGCTTCTCGGCGTTTCGTACCGCCGATGAGCTTAAAAAGCGTATCTGGTTCACACTAGGTGCGCTTTTGGTCTATCGCCTTGGCACGTATATTCCGTTGCCGGGTATTGATCCGCAGGCTTTGCAGTCGGTCTTCTCGCAACAGCAGTCTGGCATTATTGGCATGTTCAACATGTTTGCTGGTGGCGCTGTTGGCCGGATGGCTATTTTTGCTTTGAACATCATGCCGTATATTACGGCCTCGATTGTTATTCAGCTGCTTACCTCGGTTGTGCCGCATCTTGAGCAACTCAAGAAAGACGGCGAAACGGGTCGGAAGCAGATTAACCAATATACACGTTACGGCACCGTGCTTTTGGCGACCGTTCAAGGCTACGGCATTGCCGTGGGGCTTGAAGGCGCGCAAGGCGTTGTCGTCGACCCAGGGTTCTATTTCCGCGCCAGCGCCGTGATTACGCTGGTGGGTGGCACGGTCTTCTTGATGTGGTTGGGCGAGCAAGTTACCGCGCGCGGCGTGGGCAATGGTATATCGCTGATTATCTTTGCGGGCATTGTGGCCGAACTCCCGTCAGCCTTGGCTGGCACGCTAGAGTTGGGCCGCCAAGGCGCCATCTCTACGTTTATCATTCTGGCGCTCATCATTATGGTGATTGCCGTGATTGCTTTCATTGTGTTCATGGAACGCGCGCAACGTCGTCTCTTGGTGCAATATCCAAAACGCCAAACGGCGAGTGGTATGGCGCAGGGCGAAAGCTCGCATCTTCCGTTGAAACTCAACACAGCTGGCGTTATCCCACCGATTTTCGCGTCTTCTTTGCTGTTGATGCCGATTACGCTGGCTAATTTCTCGACCGACGCCACAGGCGGCGCTTTGGGAACGGTTGCAGCCCTTCTGGGTCGTGGCCAGCCTCTTTACATGGCGACCTATGCGGCGGGTATTATTTTCTTCTGCTTCTTCTATACGTCGATTGTGTTCAATCCGAACGATACGGCGGATAATCTGAAGCGTTATGGCGGCTTTATTCCGGGTATTCGTCCAGGGCAACGCACCGCTGAGTACATTGACCGCGTGTTGACCCGTTTGACGGCCGTAGGCGCTCTTTATCTGACGCTCGTTTGCTTGCTTCCAGAGTTTCTCATCAATGCCTATAACGTGCCATTTTACTTTGGCGGTACGTCGCTGCTGATCGTGGTCAATGTGACCATGGACACAGTAGGGCAGGTGCAGGGCCATTTGTTCGCGCATCAATATGAAGGTTTGATTAAAAAATCCAAAGTCGGGGGCAAACGGCGTTGAAGGTAATTTTCCTCGGGCCTCCAGGTGCTGGCAAAGGCACCCAAGCGCAACGCATTGAAGAGGCTTTCGACATTCGTCAGCTTTCCACAGGCGATATGTTGCGTGCTGCGGTAGCGGCGGAGACCGAAATTGGCAAACAAGCCAAAGACATTATGGCCCGAGGCGATTTAGTGCCAGATGCCGTTGTGGTGGGTATTATCTCCGACCGCATCAATGAGGCAGATTGTGCCAATGGTTTTATTCTTGATGGTTTTCCGCGCAATGTTGCGCAGGCCGAAGCCTTGGATGAGATGTTGGTAACGAAGAATATCGTTTTAGATGGCGTGATTGAGCTTGCGGTAGACGCTCAGGTTCTTATCGGGCGCATTTTGAAACGAGCTGCGGAAAGCGAAAGCGGCCCGCGCGAGGATGATACGGAAGAAGCCTTGCAACACCGTTTGCGCGTCTATGAAGAGCAAACGGCACCGGTCGCAGAATTTTATGCTTCGAAGGGTATTTTAAAGACTTTGGACGGTATGCAAGACATGGATGAAGTGACACAGCATATACATGCTGTGTTGAAGGAGATTTAACTGGGTTTTTTAAAGGGTTAGCGGTTGACTGGCGGGGCGAATTTCCTATAATCCGCGCTTTACTAAGGTCAACCTGTTTTCCTCAGTATGAAACTTGAAATATTGTCGGTTTTCTGCCATTTGGGTAGGAACGGCGCCCACCGGAAACGGTGAAAAGGAGAAGCAAGTGGCTCGTATAGCTGGTGTTAACATTCCAACTGCCAAGCGCGTAGTAATCGCCCTGACCTATATTCATGGGATCGGCGACGCAAAGGCGAAAGAAATTTGCGACAAAGTCGGTATTCCGGCTGAGCGTCGTGTCAATGAATTGTCGGATGCGGATGTTATCCAAATTCGCGAAAGCATTGATGCTGATTATGTTGTGGAAGGCGATTTGCGCCGCGAAGTGTCTATGAATATCAAGCGCTTGCTTGATATGGGGATTTATCGTGGTCTTCGTCACCGTCGTAATTTGCCGGTTCGCGGTCAGCGTACGCATACCAATGCGCGCACCCGCAAAGGTCCGGCTCGTGCCATTGCTGGCAAGAAAAAATAGGTAGGGTTTTATCATGGCTACAGAAAAATCACGTGTACGGCGTCGCGAGCGTAAGAACATCACATCTGGTGTTGCGCACGTTAACTCGACCTTCAACAATACTTTGATCACCATCTCGGATGCGCAAGGCAATGCGATTAGCTGGTCTTCCGCAGGCACAATGGGCTTTAAGGGATCGCGTAAATCGACCCCGTATGCAGCCCAAGTTGCAGCTGAAGATGCCGGCCGCAAGGCGATGGAACATGGTGTGAAGACTTTGGAAGTGAATGTTCGCGGTCCCGGTTCGGGTCGTGAGAGTGCGTTGCGGGCTTTGCAAGCTGCGGGCTTTACCATTACATCGATTAAAGATGTAACGCCAATTCCACATAATGGGTGCCGCCCGCCAAAACGCCGTCGCGTTTAATTTGGCCGCCGTTCTCCCCATCTGCATATAAATTTAAGAGGTACCATCATGATCCAAAAAAACTGGCAAGAGCTGATTAAGCCTACCAAACTGGATATTATTCCTGGCCATGATGAAAGCCGTGAAGCGCGCGTTGTCGCGGAGCCTCTAGAGCGGGGTTTCGGCCTGACGCTTGGCAATGCTCTGCGTCGCGTATTGCTCTCGTCCATTCAAGGGGCGGCGGTAACCGCGGTTCAAATTGACGGTGTGCTGCACGAATTTTCATCTATTCCCGGTGTCCGCGAAGATGTGACCGATGTTGTTCTAAACATCAAGAAAATGGCTTTGGCTATGGACGCAGAAGGCACCAAGCGCCTGACGCTGTCGAAAAAAGGCCCCGGCGTTGTGACCGCAGGCGACATTGAAGAAAATGCCGCCGTCACCATTCAAAACCCAGATTTGGTTATCTGCACCTTGGATGAAGGCGCGGAAGTTCGTTTCGAATTCATTATCAAAACAGGCAGCGGCTATGTACCTGCTGAAAAGAACCGTCCAGAAGATGCGCCTATCGGGCTTATTCCTGTCGACAGTCTTTACAGCCCTGTGCGCCGGGTTTCTTACAACGTAGAAAACACCCGCGAAGGCCAAGTGCTGGATTATGATAAACTGACCATGGAAATTGAAACCAATGGGACGGTTACCCCAGAAGACGCATTGGCTTTGTCGGCGCGTATTTTGCAAGACCAGCTACAAAGCTTCATCAATTTCGAAGAGCCAGAGGTTCAAGTTGAAGAATATTCGGCTATCGAAGAAACAGGCTTCTCGGCAGCTCTGCTGAAGAAAGTCGACGAGTTGGAACTTTCAGTTCGCTCGGCGAATTGCCTGAAAAACGACAATATCGTTTACATTGGCGACCTCATTCAAAAATCCGAAGGCGAAATGCTGCGGACACCGAACTTTGGTCGTAAGTCCCTGAACGAAATTAAAGAGGTTTTGGCCGAAATGGGTCTGCACCTTGGAATGGATGTGCCGAATTGGCCACCAGAGAACATCGAAGAGCTTGCTAAAAAGTTTGAAGATAATTACTAAGGCTCACTAGAGCAGCAATAAGGCTCGTATGAGCGTAGAGGAGTGACGTTATGCGCCACGCAAAAGCAGGACGTAAACTAAATCGGACAAGCAGCCACCGTAAGGCAATGCTTGGCAATATGGCCGTTGCGCTTATTAAGCATGAGCAAATTGTAACGACTTTGCCAAAAGCCAAAGAGCTTCGTCCCTTTGTTGAGAAACTTGTGACTTTGGGCAAAAAAGGTGATTTGGCGGCTCGTCGTCGCGCCTATGCTCAGCTTCCAGACCAACAGTGGGGCGCTAAATTGTTTGATACGCTCGCCGCTCGCTATGCCGAACGCCCGGGTGGCTACATCCGCGTTCTCAAAGCGGGCTTCCGCTATGGTGACAACGCGCCAATGGCCGTTATCGAATTTGTCGATCGCGATGTAACCGCGAAAGGCCAAGATTCGGGCCCCGTGATGATCAATGACGAAGGCGAGGAGCTGGCAGCAGCGACCGCATAATTTCGTCCGCCAACTTATAAAAGACACGAAAGCCGTTCGGTTTTCGTGTCTTTTTTTATGGCGGCAAGGTTCTGTGCTATTTTGAACGCCGAATCGGGAGGCCACCATGCCACTACACTGTTTTATCTGGGTCGCTTGCGGCGGCGCGTTAGGCGCTGTGGCTCGCTTTGGCATCAGTGGGTTAGTTAAAGCCCCGGTTGGGTTTCCTTGGGCGACGCTTGGCGTCAATTTGCTGGGCTCGTTTTTGATGGGACTGCTGGTTGGCTGGCTATCGAAACAAAACGGAGGCCACGAGGGGCTCCGCTTGTTTATCGGCGTCGGCCTGCTGGGTGGTTTCACCACGTTTTCGGCTTTTTCCATGGAACTGTTTCAAATGTTAGAAAAGCGCGAGCTATTGGCCATGAGCGGCTATTTAGGTGGCTCGCTGGTTGGCGGTGTACTTGTGTTTGGAGCAGGCTATCTGCTCTTGAAGGGGCTATAAAATGGCGGGCGTTCGGCAAATTAAGGTCAAAGGCGAAGACGACGGTCTGCGCCTCGATAGATGGTTTCGCAAATATTTCACCGCGCTGACCCAAGGTCGTTTGGAAAAGCTCCTGCGCCAAGGTCTTGTGCGGGTGGAGGGCAAGCGCGCCAAGGCGGCGGAGCGGGTTCAAAAAGGCCAGATTATTCGCGTGCCCCCCGAAGTTCCCGAGCAGGGTGCGAAGCGCACCGTGCGCCCCGTCTCTGTGCCGGATGCTTTGGTAGCCGAGCTGCAATCGGCGATTATTCACCGCGATAAAGATGTGATGGTCCTTAACAAGCCCTCTGGTTTGGCCGTGCAGGGCGGCAGCAAAACCACCATGCATATTGATGCGGCTTTGCCGGCGTTGCAATTTGAGGAAGCCGAAGCGCCCCGCCTTGTGCATCGTCTCGACCGCGATACGTCTGGTGTTTTGGTCTTGGCGCGCAATCGCAAAGCGGCGCAATTTCTGACCCGTCAATTTGCCAGTCGCGAGGCCGAGAAGATTTATTGGGCTTTGGTGTACGGCGTGCCGCGCCCGTCTCAGGGCTCTATTCGCGTACCCTTGGCCAAGCGGGCCGCCGCAGATGGCGGCGAGCGCGTGCGCCCCGTTGACCCCGAGGATAGCGATGCCATGAAAGCGCATACGGATTTCATGGAAATTGCGCGGGTAGGGCAGCGCTTCTGCTGGTTGGCGTTTCGCCCGCTCACAGGACGGACGCACCAAATTCGCGCCCATGCGGCAGCCATTGGCCATTCGCTGGTGGGGGATACGAAATATCGCGTCGAGAATGAAAACGAAGAATATGGCGGTATCTTGCCAAAAAGACTTCACTTGCACGCCCGCTCGATTATGATGCCTCATCCACGCGGCGGTGTTTTGCGATGCAAAGCGCCCTTGCGCGACCATATGGCAGAAACATGGGATATGTTAAGCTTTGACTTGAAAGACGGGGAAACCCCGTTTGATGAGGGAAAATAATGCGGCTGATCGTTTTTGATTGCGACGGCACGTTGGTAGATAGCCAGCAGACCATCATTACCGCCACCCAAACGGCTTTGGCGGCGCATGATTTCGCTTGCCCGTCGCGCCGCGATATCCTTTATGCCGTGGGGCTTCCCATTGATGTTGCGTTGCGCGGCCATGTACCCGAAGCCAGCGACGACCAGATTGTTAACATGCTGGATGTCTATCGGGAGACCTATCAAGACTTGGTCCTGCAAGACGACCGTGGTCAGGTGATGTTTGATGGGATGCACGCGCAAATTCTCGAGCTCGGTAAGGTAGAGGATACGCTGCTGGGCATTATTACGATGAAGTCGCGCCGTGGCTTAAACCGCGTCGTCGATGCCTATGATATCCGCCCATTTTTTAAAGTGCTGAAAAGCGCCGACGATGGGCCCGGCAAACCCGCCCCCGATTTAATGTTCGACGCGATGCGCGAAACAGGCGTAACAGCGGCGCAAACCCTGATGATTGGCGACACGAGCTTTGATATTATGATGGCCAAAGCGGCAGGCGCGCGGGCAATTGGCGTGGGGTGGGGCTATCAGACGGTGGACGAGCTGGAAGCGTCTGGCGCCGATGACATTGCGCAAACGCCAGAAGATTTGCGCCTTTTGATTTCCCAATTTCAGCCCCAATAACCTTGAGCAACCGCGAGTAAACATGGCCAAACGATTTTATGAAGCGGTAACCATCGCCGAGCAAGACGATGGATTTATCGTCAAGCTGGATGCGCATATTTTAAAAACGCCAGCCAAAAGCCCCTTGGTGTTGCCGACGCAAGCGCTGGCCCAATTGGTTGCCGACGAATGGCAGGCGCAAGGCGACGAGATTGACACTTTGTCGATGCTGCATATGCGCCTTGTCTCTACCGCGCTGGACCGTGTGGCCGGGGTGATGGCGCAAACGCGCACAGCTTTTGCGGCCTATGGCATGTCTGATTTGCTTTGCTACCGCGCCGAAAACCCAGACCCGCTCATCGCGAAACAAGCGCAAGGCTGGGACCCTATTTTGGCTTGGGCCGAGAGCCAATTGGGGGTGGTTTTAAAAGTTACGCATTCCGTATTGCCCATTGCGCAAGCCGGCGAAGCGGAAGCGAAATTGAAGCAATTGGCGGGCGAGGATGCGTTTCGGTTAACCGGGCTTGCGCATACGGCAGCGCTTCTTGGCTCGGCCATTTTGGCTTTGGCCTTAGACCAGGGGGAGATATCTCCAGAACAGGCGTATGAGCTCGCTTTTCTGGATGATTTGTTCCAAATTGAGACATGGGGCCGCGATGATGAGGCGCAAGTGCGATTAGACAATATAGCACTGGAAATCAAAGCCATAGCGCGGTATTCATCAGCTCTACAGCAGTGACGCGGGGGAGATTATGCGTGATATTGTTAAAGAATTAGAAGAGCGGCGTAGCGTCGCCCGTCTGGGTGGCGGCGAGAAGCGCATTGAAGCGCAACACGCACGCGGCAAGCTAACGGCGCGCGAGCGTATTGAGCTGCTCCTCGATCCGGATAGTTTCGAAGAAATCGACATGTTCGTAGAGCATGACTGCCAAGAGTTTGGCATGCAGGATAAGAAAATTCCTGGCGATGGCGTGGTAACCGGTTGGGGCACGGTAAACGGCCGCCCGATCTATCTGTTCGCGAAAGACTTCACCGTGTTTGGTGGGTCGCTGTCTCGCGCGCATTCAAAGAAAATCAACAAAGTGCAAGACATGGCGCTGCGCAATGGCGTGCCGATTATCGGCATTCTAGATGCGGGCGGTGCGCGCATTCAAGAAGGCGTCGATGCGCTGGGCGGCTATGCCGAAGTGTTCCAACGCAACACGCTGGCCTCGGGCGTTATTCCCCAAATCACCATGATTATGGGCCCTTGCGCGGGCGGCGATGTGTATTCCCCGGCGCTGACTGATTTCATCTTTATGGTGCGCAACACGTCTTACATGTTTGTGACGGGCCCCGATGTGGTGAAAACCGTGACCAATGAAGAAGTAACCGCCGAAGAATTGGGTGGCGCGAAAGTCCACACCAGCAAGTCTTCGGTCGCCGATGGCGCCTATGATAACGATGTAGAGGCGCTGACCGAGCTGCGCCGTCTCATCGACTTCTTGCCTCTATCGAACCGCACAGGCGCACCCGAGCGCCCCACCTTTGACGTGCGCGACCGTGTAGAGCCGAGCCTCGATACGCTCATCCCCGACAACCCCAACATGCCCTATGACATGATGGAGCTGGTGGAGAAGGTGATTGATGAGGGGGATTTTTTTGAAATTCAAAAAGATTTCGCCAAGAACATCATCACTGGTTTTGGCCGTATGGAAGGCAAGACTGTTGGTTTTGTCGCCAACCAGCCGATGACGCTAGCTGGCGTGTTGGATAGTGATGCAAGCCGCAAGGCAGCTCGTTTCGTGCGCTTTTGCGATGCGTTTGATGTGCCGATTGTCACCCTTGTCGATGTGCCAGGCTTCCTGCCGGGAACCTCGCAAGAATACGGGGGGCTGATTAAACACGGCGCGAAATTGCTATTTGCCTATGCGGAAGCCACGGTGCCGAAAATCACTTTGATTACGCGCAAAGCCTATGGCGGGGCTTATGACGTGATGGCCTCGAAACATTTGCGCGGCGATTTCAACTACGCCTGGCCGACCGCCGAGATTGCGGTGATGGGGGCCAAAGGCGCGGTAGAAATTATTTTCCGCTCTTCCATCGGCAATGACAAAGAGATTGCCGAGCATGTGGAGAATTATGAAGAACGCTTCCTAAACCCATTCGTGGCGGCGGAGCGTGGCTATATTGACGAGGTCATTCAGCCGCATAATACGCGCCGTCGCATTTCGCGGGCTTTGGCACTTTTGTCGTCTAAGAAGCTCGAGAATCCTTGGAAAAAACACGATAATATTCCGCTTTAGGTATCTGATATGTTTAAGAAAATTCTAATTGCAAACCGTGGTGAGATTGCTTGCCGTGTCATCCGGACAGCCCGCGCTATGGGCATCCAAACCGTGGCCGTCTACTCCGACGCCGACGCCCAAGCCTTGCATGTGCGCGAAGCCGATGAGGCGATTTACATTGGTGGCGCGCCCGCTAGCGAAAGCTATTTGGTCATCGATAAAATTCTCGACGCCATCCAACAAAGCGGCGCCGAAGCAGTACATCCGGGCTACGGGTTTTTGAGCGAAAACAAAACTTTCGCCGAAGCTCTCGAAAAAGCCGGTGTGGCTTTTATCGGCCCGCCTGCCAATGCCATTGAAAAAATGGGCGATAAAATCACCTCGAAAAAACTCGCATCGGAGGCAGGGGTCTCCACCGTGCCGGGCCATATGGGCTTGATTGCCGATGCCGATGAGGCGGTGAGAATTGCCAATGAGGTTACCTATCCGGTGATGATCAAAGCCTCGGCTGGCGGCGGCGGCAAAGGCATGCGGATTGCGTGGAACGACGAGGAAGCGCGCGAAGGCTTTCAGTCGTCGAAAAACGAAGCCGCCTCTAGCTTTGGCGATGACCGTATTTTCATCGAGAAATTCGTGACGCAACCGCGCCATATTGAAATTCAGATCCTCGGCGATAAGCACGGCAATGTGATTTATCTGGGGGAGCGCGAATGTTCCATTCAGCGCCGCAATCAAAAAGTCATCGAAGAAGCGCCAAGTCCATTCCTCGACGAAGCCACGCGCAAAGCCATGGGCGAACAATCGGTCGCTTTGTCGAAAGCGGTAGACTATTGCTCGGCAGGCACGGTGGAATTCATCGTCGATGGCGACAAGAATTTCTATTTCCTCGAAATGAACACGCGCCTGCAAGTAGAGCATCCCGTCACGGAGCTGATTACCGGTGTCGATTTGGTCGAGCAAATGATTAAAGTCGCGGCTGGCGAAAAGCTGGATATGAAACAAGAAGACGTGCAGCTTAACGGCTGGGCGATGGAAAGTCGGGTGTATGCCGAAGATCCATATCGCGGCTTCTTGCCCTCTACGGGGCGTCTATCGCGCTATCGTCCTCCCGTGCAAGGCACCCAAGACGGCATCACCGTTCGCAATGATACGGGCGTTTATGAGGGCGGCGAGATCTCGCTGTTCTATGATCCGATGATTGCCAAGCTGGTGACCCATGGGCCCGATCGTTTGCAAGCGATCGATGCGATGGGGGTGGCTTTGGATAATTTCCGTATCGATGGCATCCGCCATAATATCGATTTCTGCGCCGCCATTATGCATCATGACCGCTTCCGTGCGGGCACGATTACCACGGCGTTTATCGATGAAGAATACCCCGATGGTTTTGAAGGTGCGCCGCAAGATAGCGCCCGCATCGAAGCCTTGGCGGTGATTGGGTTTGCCATGTCGCAACTATCCCAAATGCGCGCCACCGAAGGCTCACAAGTCCTGCCCGGCCATCAGTTTACGCCGGAAGCCGAACAAGCTGTGCAAATCGGCGAGACGGTTTTCTCTGCGATAAAAACCGAGATGGGTGTCACGCTCAATGGCGTCGACATCTCGCTTGAGAGCGATTGGTTGCCCGGGGATCTATTCTTCCACGGCACCGTCAATGGCGAGGCCGTGAGCGTCGCTGTCGAGCGTCATTCAGAAGGCTTCACCCTAACGGGTCGCGGTGCCGCCACAGATGTTTTCGTGCGCCGCATGGCCGCGCAAGCCCTGATGGTCTACATGCCAGAGAAAACCGATGGCACATCCGACAAAGAACTGGTTTGTCCAATGCCAGGCGTTGTCGTCTCCATCGCGGTAGAAGAGGGTCAGGCGGTCAAAGCGGGTCAGCCTCTGGCGGTGGTCGAGGCGATGAAAATGGAAAACATTTTGCGCGCTGAAAAAGACACGACCGTGACCAAAGTCTTATGTGCGGCGGGCGATAAGCTGGCCGTCGATGACGTGATGATTGAGTTCGAATAGGCTGTTTTTAAGCTTTTTCGGGACGCGCGAAGGCGGTTTCAAAATTATCTAAGAGTGCTTGGTCTACCTCGGCCATGGTAACGGGGTGGCCCAGCTCCACCAAGCTGGTGACCCCTTGGTCGCGGATGCCGCATGGAATAATGCCGTCAAAATGGGATAGCTCAGGCTCGACATTTATCGAGATGCCGTGAAAGCTCACCCAGCGACGGATGCGCATGCCGACGGCGGCGATTTTATCTTCCCTCGCGCGCGCCCCAGAGGCATGGTCTGGGCGCGGTACCCAAACCCCGACACGACCGGGGGTGATATGCGCTTGAATGTTAAAATCTTCCAGCGTTTGAATGACCCATTGTTCGGCTTGGCGAACAAAGCAGCGCACATCGCGCCCGCGGGTTCGCAGGTCCAGCATCAGATAGACCACGCGTTGGCCGGGCCCATGATAGGTATACTCTCCGCCGCGCTGGCTCGCGAAGACGGGAAAACGCTCGGGCTGAACTAAGTCGGCCGGTTTGGCGCTAGTGCCAGCCGTATAAAGGGGAGGATGCTCGAGAAACCAGATGCATTCGCGCGCCCGACCGTCGATAATGTCTTGCACGCGCGCCTCCATAAAGGCCACGGCTTCGGGGTAGGCAACGGGCGCATCGCTAAAGCGTATCTCGGGAATATCCTTTATAGCCATAAGGTCTCTTAGCATTATGGCTTGCGCATTAATAAACAAATATTTTTGTGGAATTATTTAATTCACAAAAGTTTACTGATAAATATTGAAATGCGCCCTTAAATGCCTCATATAGGGATAAATAGGAGACGTTATGTTACCGGTCATTCTAGATGTTGCAGAACTTACCTTAGCGATTGTTGGCGCAGGCCCACAGGCGCGCCGTCGGCTCGAAATGGTCGATGCGGCAGGCGCGCAATTTGTGCGCGTGTTTGCGCAAGATGCAGGCGAAGAGATGCAAGCCCTAGCCGGCGACCGTCTAACGCAGGCCTGGCCGAGCGAAGCCGACATTGCCGCCTGCCATGTGATTTACGTCGCCAACGTAGAAGACGCTTTGGCCGAGCAATTCACCGCCCAAGGCCGCACGCATAAAACGCTGGTCAATGTCGAGGATGTGAAACCGCTTTGCGATTTCCATGTGCCCGCCATTGTGCGCCGTGGCGATATGTTGCTCACCGCGTCGACAGGCGGGAAGTCGCCGGGCCTCGCGCGCCGCTTGAAAAGCTCGCTGGAGGGGCATTATCCCGCAGAATGGGAAACACGGCTCACCGAGCTGTCGACCCGCAGAGAAGAATGGCGCGCGCAAGGGGCTGATTTTAAGGCCCTAATTGAGCGCACCAATGATGTGATTGATGAGAAAGGTTGGCTGGCATGACCCAAGTCGCCCAAACACAAGCGCCGAGCCCACAAGTGGCAGGCCTCGATTTAGCCCCTTTGAACGCGCGGTATGAGACGATGAGCGCGCAAGAGATTTTGCGCCACGCCATCCACGAGCAATTTGTGGATCGCATCACCATTGTGTCTTCGTTTGGCGCCGAGTCGGTGATTTTGCTGCATATGATTTCGCAAATCGAGCCGAGCCTGCCAGTGATTATGTTGAACACGGGCAAGCTGTTTGGCGAGACTTTGCGCTATCGCGATCGGTTGCAAGACAAGCTGAAGCTAACCGATGTGCGCACCAATTTCCCGCACCCCGATGATTTGCTAGCCGAAGACCCCAAGGGCGGCCTATGGCAGCGCGACACGGATGCGTGTTGTGATTTGCGCAAAGTGCGCCCTCAAGCGCGCGCCGTAGCCCCTTTCGATGCTTTGATTACGGGTCGCAAACGGTTTCAAACGGGCACCCGCGCCACGATGGATATTATCGAGCGCGATACCGATGGCCGCTTTAAGCTGAACCCATTGGCCAATTGGCAATTGGACGAGCTGAAGGCCTATATCGAGCAGCATGACTTGCCGCGTCACCCGTTGGTGAAAGACGGTTATTTGTCGATTGGCTGCACGCCATGCACCAATAAAGTCAAAGAGGGCGATGATTATCGCTCGGGGCGCTGGGCCGATAGCGACAAGGATGAGTGCGGCATTCACCTGAATATTGATGGCGATGGTATTTAGCGCGATATGCGGCTTGTTATCGGGCGCAATATTTGTTAGCAAACAAGCCTGCTGAGGCGTGCGGCCGTGGCGGAATTGGTAGACGCGCAGCGTTGA
>JABHDF010000009.1 GCA_018673175.1 Rhodobiaceae bacterium
AAGTCGATTTGCTGACTCGCGAAGTGCTGGGGCGCTTGCAAGTGCCAATCATCGGCCCTGATAGAGCCATCATTTGGGATATCACGGGCGATGTCGCCAAGCCGAAAGTGACGTTGGGGGCTGCCCGCCTAAGTGGTGTTTCTAGTCCGCCCGCGCCCAGTTCAGAATAGCTACTCGCAAAGTGCTGGACAGGCTGGCCTCTCGCGATCCGGCATCGAGCTGGCGAATGAGGTCTGGCAGCGAGCAGCCCTGCGCGGCGGCCATATCTTTTAACGCGTCCCAAAACACCGGCTCCAAAGACACGCTGGTGGCGTGTCCGGCTATCGAAATAGAGCGTTTCTCCGGCTTCATGCAGACCTCTATTTTGGAGCAATCATATCCTCGGGGCGCACGACAGCGTCAAATTCCGCTTCGGTGACAAATCCCATGCCGACCGCTTCTTCGCGCAAGGTCGTGCCGTTTTTATGCGCGGTTTTGGCCACTTTGGTGGCATTGTCATAGCCAATGCTCGGCGCCAAAGCGGTTACCAACATCAAAGAGCGCGCCATGAGCGCGGCGATATTATCTTCATTGGCCTGAATGCCAACGACGCAATTATCGGTAAAGCTAACGGCGGCATCGGCCAGCAGGCGAATGGATTGCAGCACATTGGCGGCAATCACCGGCTTATAAACATTGAGCTCGAAATGGCCTTGCGAGCCAGCAAAAGTGACGGCGGTATTATTGCCCATCACTTGCGCGCAAACCATGGTCAGAGCCTCGCATTGGGTGGGGTTCACTTTGCCGGGCATGATGGAGGAGCCGGGCTCATTTTCGGGCAGGCTTAATTCGCCAAGTCCCGAGCGCGGGCCCGAGCCCAGCAAGCGAATGTCATTGGCGATTTTAAATAAAGAGACCGCCACTTCGTTCAAACTGCCATGCGCTTCCACCATGGCATCATGGGTGGCAAGGGCTTCGAATTTATTCGGCGCGGTCACGAAAGGTAATTTTGTATAGGCGGCCACATGTTCGGCAAACCCTTCGGCGAAACCGATTTTGGCGTTAATGCCGGTGCCAACGGCGGTGCCGCCTTGGGCTAATTCATAAAGCTTTGGCAACACGGCTTGCACGCGGCCAATGCCGTTTTCCACCATGGCGACATAGCCAGAAAACTCTTGCCCTAAAGTCAGCGGCGTCGCGTCTTGGGTGTGCGTGCGCCCAATTTTAATAATCTCTTTGAAAGCCTGTTTTTTATCGTTGAGCGCATTGGCCAATTTGTTCAGGCTCGGCACCAGCAGATGAACAATTTCTTCCGCCGCCGCAATATGCATGGCGGTGGGAAAAGTATCATTCGACGATTGGCTGCGGTTGCAATGGTCGTTTGGATGCACCGGGTCTTTCGAGCCCATGGTGCCGCCCATGGCTTCAATCGCGCGATTGGAAATCACTTCATTGGCGTTCATATTCGACTGCGTGCCAGAGCCGGTTTGCCAAATCACCAGCGGGAAATGGTCGTTTAATTTGCCTTCGGCCACTTCTGCGGCGGCGTTGACAATGGCTTCGCCAATGTCGCTTGGTAGATTATCGAGCGCCATATTGGCTTGCGCGGCAGACATTTTAACAATGCCGAGCGCCCGAACGAGCGGCAGTGGCATTTTTTCGGTGCCGATTTTAAAATTGCCCAAAGAACGCTGCGTCTGCGCGCCCCAATACTTATCCGCTGGCACTTCCAGCGGGCCAAAGCTATCGGTTTCTTTGCGTATATGGGTGCGTGTATCGGTCATGACCGTGTCTCCCTAATCGTCGGTTTTGCTCAAGCGGTCTAGCATAGCTATGCCGCTTTTGTCTCTTACTTATCGCGAAAACTATCGAGGCTTACCACGTCGCCAGTGGCGCCATCTGGCTTTGGCGCCGCTTTTTGTTGATTGTCGGCAAGGCCCATATCTGTGGCTATATCAGGCGTTATGTCTGGCGCGTCGCTGGCCGCTTGGGCAAGCGGTGGCTCCACATCAAACATCAACCCGAAAGCGACGGAAGGGTCGTAGAATTTCGACAGCGTTTGAAACGGCACCACAAGGCGTTCTGGCTGATTGTCGAAGCTCAAGGTGACGGAAAAACCATCGTCATCGACTTGCAGGTCTTCAAACTGGTTTTGCAAAACAATGGTGATTTCTTCCGGATGGGCTTCGCGTAATTTATCCGAAATAACCACGCCATCGCTTTGAGTAAAATAGGTCAGATAAAAATGATGCTCGCCATGCAGCCCGTCTTTGGCCACTTCGCGCAGCACATTTTTCACCATATCCAGCAGAGCGGATTGCGCTCTTTCGGCATATTGATAAAAGTCTTGGGGGCTGCCAGAAGGCGGCAAACTTGTCGTATTATCGTCTGACATAGAGGGGTTTCCAGTAAAGGGTTTGTCTCAAAAAAGTGGAAGGCTTCTGTTGCCAGGTGCCTTCCGAACCCCGCCAAAACCTGCGAAGGAATTGGACTTAATGTGAAGGTCGTGACTGCTTACGCAGCGACGGCTACTTCCGCATAGTTGTCATTTGCAACTACTAAAATGGCCCGATAACGATGGTACCATGCCGAGCGACGGATACATC
>JABHDF010000035.1 GCA_018673175.1 Rhodobiaceae bacterium
CGCTGGCACCGCGCCTGCTTAAAGAACCGATCCCCCGCCCCTGCATAACAACAAGCTCACAAGGCTCGGTGTGACAAGCAAAACAATGCGGGCGTGCGCACCATAACCGGTTCCTTCTCAGCGCTCCCAAGCCTTCAGACTAGGTCAAGACTAGCCAATTAGGTCAAATTACTTTGCAAAGTTTGACATCGAACTCTGAAAAGGGTGAAAAAGTTAGAGTTCCAATGGGCTTTTAACAATAATTTTTGTTTAAGCCTGAGGCAGTTGTTTTTGGCGTTAAGTGTAAGCGTTTGATGCTTAAAGGGTTTCGATTCAGATGTCTTAACCGGCTTTAGCCAGAAATTGGGGCAGCGGGTGCCTAAAACTCGAATGGCCGAGCGCTCGGATTTCAACCTTAGTTATACCCGCCAGCTCTCTCTATGAGGGAAGCGCGCTCACAAGCGGTGCCCTCATAGAGAGAGCTGCCGGGTCTCGATATAATTTTAAGGGGAATGGTGCACCGGGGAAGATTCGAACTCCCGACCCCCAGATTCGTAGTCTGGTGCTCTATCCAGCTGAGCTACCGGTGCCTTGGTTTCAGGTTTGTAGTCTGTGCTTGAAGCGATTGCAAGTGTAAATCAATCTAGCGGCCAAAGCGGTCGTGATAGGCCAGACAATCGCCGATTTGGGACGCATGCCAAATGGCGCGCGCGCTGGCACGGGCCACACAATCGGCCGCCAAAGCGCCAAGCTCGGCCAAGGCTAACGGGCGCTGGTTCGGGTCGTCGCTGAGTTTTTCAGCTCCCGTCGCCAAAACAAAAAGACAATCACCATCGAAAGGCGTGTGTATCGGGCGCACCGCACGGGCCAGACCATCTTGCGCCATAATCGCCACACGTTTGGCTTCGGCCACGCTTAAATCGGCTGCCACCGCCACCACACCGATGCTGGTATTGCCCAAAGCGCCAGCTATCTTCGAGCCCAAAAAAGGATGCGCCGTCGCATCACAGGGCTGGTTTGCCAACTCTGGTAAGCCGAATTCCAATTGGTCTTGATAAACCAGAGCCTGCGGCTGGGCCCAAAACCGGCCCGCCGCATCGACCAGACTGCCGAGCGGATTGGCGCCAATCAGCGCGCCCACTTTTACGCGATCGCCGATTTGCGTGGAAGCACTGCCGAGCCCGCCTTTTAGCTGGCCAGCCTGAGCGCCATAGCCGGCGCCGATATTGCCGAGCGCGAAATCTTCGCTTGCCTGTTGATAGGCTTCGCGCCCCAAAGCGGCATAGGGCGGCGTCTCGCCCCAGTTTTTGTCGCCGCCATTGGCGACATCAAATAAAATAGCGGCCGGCACAATCGGCGAGGGGACAGGCGCGCCCGTGGGAAAGCCGCGCCCTTGCGCACCCATGGCCGCCGTCACCCCCGAAGCCGCATCCAGTCCATAAACCGAGCCACCCGACAACACGATGGCATCGGCCTTATCGACCAAAGTTCCGGGCTGCAAAGCATCGGTCTCGCGGGTACCAGGGCCTCCCCCAGGCACCGAGACGCTAACCACGGCGGGGATGTCTGGTACAATGACGCTGACCCCTGTGCGCGCCGCTTCGTGCGCCGCATGGCCAACGCGCAAGCCCGCAATATCAGTGATTAAATTGCGCGGGCCGGGCCGCGGGTTTTGAGAAATAAGAGTGTCGTTTTCTGCCGTCATAGCGTTCTACATACCACACAACGCCCCCGCTCCACCAGCTTGCGTGCGGCGGCGAGGCCTAACTAGGACTTACGAGGGGCGCCGTGTCATCTGTTTCTTGGGCATAGATATCTTCTGGCAGAACCGGGTCGGCCGCATCGCGCGGTGCGCCAGGGGTGGCATGGGGTAAAGAGATTTTGAATTCCGTGCCATTTTTATCTGACTTCACAATATCAATTCGCCCGCCGTGCCAGCTCACCAAATCAGTCACGATTTTAAGTCCAAGACCCATGCCATCCGGGCGTCCAAAGCCGCTCATATGCGGCATTAACAAGACCCCTTTTGCCGGGGTATTGGGCAGGCCGGTGCCATTATCGGAAATGGAAATAACGTACCCTTGTGCATCGCTTTCGGCCTCTACGCGCAACACGCTGACGCCATCGGAGCCCTTCATCGACTGCACGGCATTGAGCGCCAGATTATAAATAATGCGGAACATTAAGGTTTCTTCCGCCACCACAGTCACGTCGTCGGCGCAGCCATTGATCAGTTCCACTTCTCGGCGCGGGTCGTGTAAGCGCACGAAATTTAACGCGTCCGCTACAATCGGCTGCAGGCTTTGATTTTGGACATTAATGTTCTGGCGCTTTTGGCTGGTATAAAGTGTCGCCCATTCGGCCAAAGAGAGCGCTTTTTCAATCGCGGCGGTTAGGCGCCCGCCAATGCGGCGCTCTTTTTCGCTGGCCCCTTGCTTCAATTGATCGGCGTTTAATTGCAAGCTGGCCAAAAGATTGCGCATATCATGCGCGAGAAAACTAGCCCCTGCCCCCAGCGACGCGAGGCGTGCTTGCTCTTCTACATGGCCTTCCATGCGGTTTTGAAAATTATCCAGAGACGCCAAAATATTGTCTTTATCTACGTCCTCATCCAAACGACCCATGGCGGCGCTGCCATAGAGGCGGATAAAAAGATCATCCAAAGTGGAAACGACCATGCTCTTCAAAGCATAGGGAAACACCAAGGCTATCATAATGCTGATAAATAGAATCGGCGTGAGCACCATCGTCAAACGCTTCTCGATGGCATCTTGGAAAACCCCATAGCTGGCAATCGCGCGAATATTCTCACCGCCGGGCAACGACGTATCATAAATGTCGAATAATTTATCTGGCGGGCAGGCAAAAATTCGGCTGATCATAAACAGCCCATCGAGAGGCGAGACGTTTTGTAACTCAAAGGTCTCCACCACCTCGCCAAATGGCGGGTTTGAAACCAACCAGATATAAGTCGAACGGTCGGCTTCTGCGGTTTTTATTTCAATGCCCGCAAGCGGCAAGGCTTGCGATTCCATGGAAGACAAACGGCTGTCTGGCGCCTGCAAGCTAACCACCTGAGACAGAACCACCGCCTGTTCCGCTGTGTCATGCAATTTACGATACAGTAATTCGCTAACCACAAAGGGAACGACGGTGAGGGCTGTGACAACCAGAATAGAGATAGTGAGTAACGTCGCGCGTCGCGGCAAACTTGGTAAATTAACTGCGTGTGACTTACCTGAAAACCCACTAGCCATCGCTTGAACCCCTAACCTCAACTCAACTCTACAAAACTTGGAGTGAGCCTATCGGGTCGGGGTTAACAAACCTTTAACGGCGAAACCAAGATAACACGCGAATGATTTTACGCATCCGCGGACTGAACAAACTAGGGGTGTAATAGTCGCCCGCCGCACGTTTGGACGCCTCGCCGCGCGTTGGGTAAGGCGCCACCACGCCAGCCATCGTCGAAATTGACAAACCTTGGGTAAGCGCCATGGTCCACACCCCCAGCAAGTCGCCCGCCCCTTGGCCAACAATCGATGCGCCCAAAATTTTACCTTTTCGCGTTGTCACCACTTTTACCATGCCGCGCATATCGCGTTCGGCGCGGGCGCGGTCGTTTTCTTCAAACGGCCAGCGTAGAACTTTAATCTCACTATGTGCCGCGCGCGCTTGGGCCTCGCTAAGCCCCACAGACGCCAGCTCTGGATTGGTAAAGGTCACCCGCGGAAGGGCTGTGTAGCTGGCCTTGGCTGGCAAGAAAAACAGGATGTTGCGAATGACCAACCCTGCATGATAGCCCGCCGCATGGGTAAATTGCGGGCCACCAGAGACATCGCCAATGGCGAAGATTTTTTTATTTCGGGTGCGCATCCGTGCATCCACCAAAATATGTGGCGCACCGGTATCCCTTATCCGTACGCCTGCTTTTTCCACGTCGAGCCCATCCACATTGGCCGTACGGCCAGCCGCCACCAATAGGGCGTCGCCGGAAATTTTTTGTTCCGTTTCGCCTTGCTTTACGTGCAGCGTAATTTTTTGGCTCGCACCCTTGCCTTCACAGCTTGCGGCTTGCACATTGGCGCCTTCCAGCAAGGTCACGCCATCGTCGAGCAATTGCTGGCGCACAGGCGCGGTTAATTCCGCGTCTTCGCGGCCCAATAAGTGCAGCCCTTCAACGAGGGTGACTTTCGACCCCAACCGCTGAAACGCTTGCGCCATTTCTGCACCAATCGGCCCGCCGCCAATAATCATCAGATGCTTGGGCTGACGGCGCAGCTCAAAAACCGTCTCATTGGTGAGATAGGGAACTGATTTCAAACCCTTAATAGCCGGAATGGCCGCCGCCGAACCCGTGGCGATGACAAAGCGTTTGGCGCGGATAGTGGTGTTTCCAGCTTTGAGTGTTTTCGCGTCCAGAAACTTGCCTTTGGCCTCAATAACCTGCACGCCAAGGTCACAAAATCGTTCCACACTATCCATCGGCTCAATGCTTTGGATGACCTCTTGGACATGCGCCATAACTTTGGCAAAGTCGACTTTCGCTTTTTCTTCGGAGAGGCCAAAGGCTGCATTATTTCGGCTGGCTTGCGCGCGATGTGCGGCGGCCAACAGAGCCTTGGACGGCACGCACCCATAGTTCAAACAATCGCCGCCCATTTTATGGCCTTCGACCAAAACCACTTGAGCGCCCATTTGCGCGGCTCCTGCGGCCACAGACAAGCCACCAGATCCACCGCCGATTACACAAATATCTGTCTCTATATGGTGCGTCATTCTTTTTTCCTTCGCGTTTTCTCTATTCTTAGGGGGGGTAGCGGTCAAATTAGCCTTTGAAGCGTCGCCAAACCATGGGGGCCAAAGACAAGACGGCCAAACCGACCAGCGGCAATAAAATTTCTGGGCTCGTCATAACACTTAAATCGGGTTGTTTGCCAGATTGCAAAACCACCGAGATGCCATTGCCGATCGAGGCAAAAACGAACGTGCCGGGCATAATGCCGAAAAATGTGGTGAATAAAAATACCGGATAGCGAACCCCCACCAGAGCCGCGCCCAAATTGACAATGAAAAACGGGAACACGGGCAAAAGCCGCAAGATGAATAAATAAGACAGCGCATCGCGATTGAAAGAGGCTTCAAATTTTTGCAAAGCGGGCCCAGCGCGCGCGCGCAAAGCATCGCCCATAATAAAGCGTGCCGCGACAAACAAACCGCTGGCGCCCAAAGTCGCGCCCATGACAATTAGCAAACCGCCTGTCCATGTGCCAAACATCAAGCCACCGGCCAAACTCAGCCAAACCGCGCCCGGCAAAGAAAACGTCACCGACACCACATAAATCATCATATAGGCCAATCCCGTCAAAACCGGATTGTTGCTGACCGCGCGCTTTAACGCGGCTTCGTTTTCTGCCAAACCCTGATAACTAATCAAGGTATCGAGGTCATAGGCAAAGAAAAGGGCAATAAGAGCGGCAAAGGCGCCGAGTGCGAGGACCCTCGATAGCGAGGATTTCGTCTTGAGACCAGGCTCTGTTTTAAGCTCTGTTTTAGGCTCTGTTTTAGGCTCTGTTTTGGGCTGGCGAGTGGGCTGTTTTTGTTTTTCTGGCATAATCTCTTCGTTTCCATCTCTTTCAAAGTTGACTTTGTGCTCATTATTAGCTACATCCGCCCAAGATACACAAGGGCCTAGATAAAGATATTCTTTGGCTCTTGGCATGAATATGATGACAGACCAGAAACCAGGCGCTTTATAGCCTCAAGCTTACTCTGGTCTCTTGAAGGAGTGGACGACGTGAAAAGAACTTTTCAACCTAGCAATCTGGTGCGCGCACGCCGCCATGGTTTCCGTTCGCGCATGGCCACCAAGGGCGGACGTCTTGTCTTAGCTCGTCGGCGTGCCCGTGGCCGCAAGCGGCTATCTGCTTAAGCTCGTAAGATGACCCAAGCTGGCACGGCGCTATCTTCTTTGCGCGTCCGGCGGGACTATTTGGCTGCGGCAAAAGCAGGCAAACAAGTGCGCCAAGGTTTTGTTCTACAAGCGCGCGAGCGCCAGGCAGACGAGCCCACCCACACCCCTATTCGTTTTGGCCTAACGGCCAGTAAAAAAACCGGCAACGCGGTGATGCGCAATCGCATCCGTCGTCGTTTGCGCGCTTTGGCCAAAGAAGTTTTGCCGCACTATGGCACGGCTGGTTTTGACTATGTTATGATCGGGCGTGTGCATACCGCCCCGCGCGCTTGGGCTGATTTGCACAAAGATTTACGCTCGGCGCTAAAAGCCATCCATCAAAATGAAACAGCAACCTAACATCAGGAAAGCACGACGAGCCAAGCCTATTGGTTTCGTCGGGCAACTAGGAGAAACACGGTGAAAGATCAAAATAATTTCCTCGTAGCAGTGCTATTGAGCCTCGGCGTTTTGCTGGGCTGGCAATTTTTTGTGACCGAGCCGCGCATGGCCGAAGAACGCGCCGCGCGCCAAGCTGAATTGGCCCAAACCGCCGCCGCTGCTGACCCGCTCGAAACGGGCCCAAACGCGTCCCCCTCGACCCTTAGCGCGCCCAGTGTGCAACCTAATGGCCAGTCTCTTGGCGTCGTCTCGCCTCAAGCCGTCCAAGCGCTCGCCTCTGGTTTTACCACCGCGCCGCGCCTCGCCATTGAGACACCTAATTTAGTCGGCTCCATTTCCCTCATGGGCGCCCGCTTTGATGATTTAATATTGCCAGCCTATGGCGCCACGGCCGCAGAAGATGCGCCGCGCCAACGCCTCTTACAACGCCAAGGCGAGACCGGACATTGGCAAGCCCATCATGGCTTCGTAAGCGGCGGCAGCAATATTACCCTGCCCGACGAGAAGACCATTTGGCAAATTGTCCAAGGCAATACGCTGACCCCAAGCACGCCCGTTGTTTTGGCGCATACCACGCCAGAAGGCGTGCGCCTAACCCAGCGCATTAGTGTCGATGACAGCTATATGTTTACCATCACCCAAGGCGCTCAAAACAAATCGAGCCAGCCCGTGACGCTCTATCCGTTCGGCCAAATCACCCGCTCGGGTCGGCCTGAAACAACCGATCTCTTTATCCTGCACGAAGGGCCGCTGGGCTTTTTCGGCACGGAAGGTGAAGGCCTGGTAGAAGCGGATTATGACGACTTATTTGAAGATGGACCGGTCAAACATTCCGCCGAAGAAGGCTGGATCGGCTTTACCGATAAATATTGGGCTGCCGCTCTCGTGCCCCCCCAAGATGGCAAATTCACCGGCCGCTTTATGGCCACAGCCGAGGGCCAATTGCCGGTCTATCGGGCAGACTTTTTGCTGGCCGGACAAAGCCTCGCACCCGGCCAATCGATGCAATCGACCAGCCAGTTTTTTGCCGGCGCCAAAACCGTCGATGCCATCGACGGCTATGCGGAAGCGGGCGTAACACGGTTTGACCTGCTGATCGACTGGGGTTGGTTTTACTTCCTCACCAAGCCGATGTTTACCGCTTTGCATTTCCTCTATGCGCTGATTGGCAATTACGGTCTGGCCATTTTATTGGTCACGGTGATGATTAAAATCGCCTTCTTCCCGCTCGCCAGTCGCTCGTATGAGACCATGGCGAAAATGAAGAAACTGCAACCGCGTATGGTAGAAATTCGCGAGAAGCACAAAGAAGACAAACAAGCGCAACAGCAAGAACTGATGAAGGTTTACCGCGAGGAAAAACTCAATCCGCTGGCTGGTTGCTTGCCGATATTGGTTCAAATTCCAGTGTTCTTCGCGCTGTATAAAGTATTGTTCGTGACCATTGATATGCGCCATCAGCCGTTCTTTGGCTGGATTCAAGATCTGTCGGCGCCCGACCCCACATCGGTGTTTAACCTCTTTGGCTTGCTGCCCTTTGATGTGCCGGGTTTCTTGCTCATCGGGGTTTGGCCGTTGATTATGGGCATTACCATGTTTGTACAAATGCAAATGAACCCACCCCCGCCCGATCCTATTCAGGCGCGCATGTTCCAAATTTTGCCGATTTTCTTCACCTTTATTTTGGCAGGCTTCCCAGCCGGTCTGGTGATTTATTGGGCCTGGAACAACTTCCTATCGCTGTTGCAGCAGGGCTATATTATGCGCCGCAATGGGGTAGAAATTGAATTGTTCAATAATATCGGACTTGGTAAAAAGTCTAAATAGAGAGAGCCTTTTGGGTTATGGAAAAATCGGAGCACGACAAGCTTTTAAAAGCTGGCCGATGGCTGCTGGCCCAGGGCACGGAGTTTCGGCGCGGGGTTGTGGCGCTCGAGCATTTGCCACCCGCTGACCGCATTGAGATTGCTTTTGCCGGTCGTTCCAACGTCGGTAAATCGTCGCTGATCAATGCCGTGACGGGCACCAAAAGATTGGCGCGTACCTCCAATACGCCTGGGCGCACCCAAGAGCTGAATTTTTTCATGCTGGCGCCCGAACGCAATGGCGGCGCCGCTTGGTTGGTCGATTTGCCGGGCTATGGCTATGCGCGCGAAAGCAAAACCAAAATCGCGGCATGGAATATTTTGCTGAATGAATATTTGCGCGGACGGGCCAATTTGCGCCGCGTCTTTGTAATGGTCGATAGCCGCCATGGCTTGAAGAAAAACGATTTGGCGATGATGGACGACCTCGATGTTGCGGCCGTGTCGTATCAGATTATTTTGACCAAAGCCGATAAATTGAAAAAAGGCCAATTGGAAAAAGTGGTGGCTCAAACCCAAGAAGCCCTGACCAAACGCCCCGCCGCCTTCCCCGAGATTATTGCTACCTCCAGCGAAAAAGGCCTGGGCGTCGATGACGTGCGCGCGGCCATAGCAAGTCTGGTTGATTTGTCCGAATTGGGATATAAAGCTCACTGATTAGCTGGAGTTGCCTTATGGCCAAGAAACCGACCTCGAAAGCAAGCTCGAAAACGAGCCCAAAAGTGACCTCTTCGCAGAGTTGGCTAAAGCAGGCGCATGTGCTGACCCAAGCGCTGCCTTTCATGCAGCTATATGACAAAAAAACCGTCGTCATTAAATACGGCGGCCACGCCATGGGCGACGAGCATCTGGCGGCAAAATTTGCCAATGATGTCGTGTTGCTCAAACAAGCTGGCATCAACCCCGTGGTGGTGCATGGCGGCGGGCCGCAAATTGCGGCCATGCTGGAACGCCTGGGCATTAAATCGACGTTTAAAAATGGTTTGCGGGTCACCGATGCGCAAACCATTGAAGTGGTCGAAATGGTTTTGGCTGGCGCCATCAACAAACAAATCGTCACCGCGCTTAATAATGCGGGCGGCACGGCTGTTGGGCTTTCGGGCAAAGACGGTAATTTACTGGTCGCCACAAAAACCAAGATTAAGCAAAAGACACCGAAATCTAGCGTCGAAAAGGCCGTGAACTTAGGCTTTGTTGGCACGCCGACCAAGGTTAACACACAAGTGCTCGACACGATGTTGGCCTCAAATATTATTCCGGTCATCGCCCCGATTGCCACTTCCGCGAAGGGCCAGACCCTCAATGTCAATGCCGATACGGCTGCGGGCGCTTTGGCTAGCGCCTTGAACGCCGAGCGCTTGCTGATGCTGACCGATGTGACGGGCGTGCTGGATAAAAAAGGCGAGCTGCTGGAGCGCTTAAGTGTGCGCCAAGCCGCACAATTGATTAAAAACGGAACCGCCCAAGGCGGCATGATACCCAAGCTCGAAACAGCGATGAAAGCGGTAAAAGATGGCGTCGGCGCCACGGCCATTTTGGATGGACGGGTGCCGCACGCGATTTTACTGGAGCTGTTTACGGCCTTAGGCGCCGGCACGCTGGTTGAGTAGCATGAGCTGGTTTTTTCCCAAGCGACTGATTTTATTGTCTGGCCTGGTGGGCCTGGTCTGCCTTTTCGGCTTCGGCACGGCGCAAGCCAAAGTGCGCTTATGCAATGAAACCTCGCATGTGTTGCAAGTCGCCGCCGCCTATCAACAAGGCGTGGCCAGCAAAACCGAGGGCTGGATTAGCGTCTTGCCCGGAGAATGCCAAAATGGGTTGGCTGATTTGCCCGACAATGCGCAAGTGTTCACCTATGCCAAATCCGATGCGGCCCATGCCGGAGAAGGGCTGGTGTTTGACGGTAGCGAGCGCTTTTGCGTGGGTGCCGACCGCCCAGATGATCGAGCCGGATTTACCGTCGAGGGGCGCCGCGATTGTCGCCGGCGCGGCTATGTGGAGGCTGACTTTACCCCCTTGGCTTCCAGCTCCAATCGCCAGACCGTGACCTTTACGGAAAAAAGCGACTTTGGTCGTCGCCGCGCTTTGATGGCGGGCATCCAGCGTCTATTGTCGGATTTGCAATATGACATTGGCGCCGTCGACGGCTTTGGTGGCGCACGCACGCGCGATGCAGCTGCCGCCTATAAATTACGCTACGGCATACAAAACGACCCTAAGGGGAAGGCCTTATTGGCCAAACTCATTAAAACCGTGCGCGATGAAGCCAGCCAAAGAGGCCTGACGTTGTGCAATAAAACGAGCCATTTGGTTTGGGCGGCCACGGGTATGTTGCGCGCGGATGTGTTTGAAAGCCGCGGCTGGACTCGCGTGCCCGGCACTAGCTGCGTGCAAGTTTTCAATCAAACTTTGGACGATAGATATTATTTTTATTACGCCGAAGCGATGGACGAAAAAGGCAAATCCATTGTCGAGGCGGGTCGGCGCAAAACCTGGGGCGGCGACCAAAACTTATGCACCAAGCCGACGCGCTTTGTTATTCGCGGCGACGAAAACTGTAACCAGCGCGGTTTCGACCGCCATAGCTTCGTCCAAATCGACACCGGCACCGCGCGACGATGGAAAGTTAACCTAGAGTAATATGCAGCGTTTTAACGATATAGAAGCGTGGGTTTTTGACCTCGACAATACGCTTTACCCCGCCAGTCAAAATCTATTCGCCGAGATTGATGTGCGGATGACCGCCTTTATTCAAGATGCCCTAAACGTCACCAAAGACGAAGCCTTTCGCGTCCAGAAAGATTTTTTGGGCGAATATGGCACCACGCTTTCCGGCCTGATGAATGTGCATGGGCTGGAGCCAGGCCCGTTTTTAGATTTTGTGCATGATTTAGATGTCTCTATTCTGACGCCCGACCCGAGCCTGAAACAAGCTATTGCCGCTTTGCCGGGGCCAAAATATATTTTTACCAATGGCACAAAAGGCCATGCCGCGCGCGTGTGCGAGCGCTTGGGTCTCACCGAGCTATTTGACGACGTGTTTGACATTGTCTCGGCCAATTATGTGCCAAAACCCAATCCAGATATTTATCCAGTGATGCTGGAGAGCTTTGGCATTGCGCCCGAAACATCGGCGTTTTTTGAGGATATGGCCCGCAATTTAACCCCCGCCCACAAGCTGGGCATGGCCACGGTTCTGGTGCATGAAGAGGGCCAAGACGGGGCGAAAAAAATGAATATGCCAGAAAAATACCGCACCCATGACGAAGCCCATATCGACCATACGACCGCAGATCTTGCGAGCTTTTTAACCGCGTTAACCACGGGCTAATTGTCTGATTGACTTCACTCGGCAGCTTGCTAATTTGACGCCAATCCCAACACCGCCTAGCCAATTTGTTTTCGAGGAATACCCAATGGACATGCACAACGCTGAAACACTTATCAATGCCGCTTTCGACGATATCGCGGCGGTTTCGACCGACACCCAAGGCGACGTGCGCGATGCCGTTTCCGCCGCCCTATTGGCGTTGGATAGCGGCACTATGCGCGTGGCCGAAAAAACCGCAGATGGCAATTGGCAGGTCAATCAATGGCTCAAAAAGGCCGTGCTTTTATCGTTTCGTTTGAACGATATGTCGATGCAATCTGGCGGCCCACAAGGCTCTAGCTGGTGGGATAAAGTGCCTTCGAAATTTGATGGCTGGGACGAAAGCGCCTTTCAAGAGGCGGGCTTTCGCGCCGTGCCAAACTGCATCGTGCGTCGCTCGGCCTATATCGCGCCAGGCGTTGTTTTGATGCCAAGTTTTGTGAACTTAGGCGCTTATGTCGATAGCGGCACCATGGTCGACACATGGGCGACCGTTGGCTCTTGCGCGCAAATTGGCAAGAATGTGCATATTTCAGGCGGCGCGGGCATTGGCGGCGTGTTGGAACCTTTGCAAGCGGGCCCTGTCATTATTGAAGATAATTGCTTTATCGGCGCGCGCTCTGAAGTCGCCGAAGGGGTTATCGTGCGCGAAGGCGCCGTGCTTTCCATGGGCGTATTTATTTCTGGATCGACCAAAATCGTCGACCGAGCCACGGGCAAAATTTATCGCGGCGAAGTGCCAGCCTATTCCGTAGTGGTGCCTGGCACCCTGCCTTCCGAGACGGGCGATGTGAATTTGGCGTGCGCGGTGATTGTGAAAACCGTCGACGCGCAAACCCGCTCCAAAACCTCGGTTAACGAATTATTGCGAGATTAAAATGAGCTTGGATCCGGTTCAATTTGCAGTTGATCTTATTCGCTGCCCTTCTGTTACCCCGGAAGATGCGGGCGCCCTCGATGTGCTGCAAAACGCGCTGAGCGAGCTGGGGTTTACTTGCACGCGCCTGCCGTTTGAAGAAGCGGGAACCGATCCGGTGGATAATCTCTATGCCCGCCTTGGCACGGGCGCACCCCATATTTGTTTCGCCGGCCACACAGATGTGGTGCCTGTGGGAGCCGAAGCCGAGTGGAAAGTCGACCCGTTTGCGGGCGAAATTCGCGACGAGCAGCTTTGGGGTCGCGGCGCCGCCGATATGAAAGGCGCCATAGCCGCTTTTGTGGCCGCAACGTCTGCGCATTTGCACGCCAATGGAAATCCGGCTGGCTCTATTTCTTTGCTAATTACTGGCGATGAGGAAGGCCCGAGCATCAATGGCACGCGCAAAATGCTGGGCTGGCTGGAGCAACAAGGCGAGCATATCGACGACTGTCTGGTGGGCGAGCCGACCAATCCGAAAGCTTTGGGCGATATGATAAAAATCGGACGCCGCGGCTCGGTCAATGGCGTGGTGCGCGTCGTCGGCACGCAAGGCCATGTCGCCTATCCGCATTTGGCCAATAATCCGGTGCCGCAATTGGCCGCCCTTATGGTGGCGCTTTGCGACGCACCGCTCGATGATGGCACGCAGCATTTTCAACCCTCTAATCTTGAAGTGACCAATTTTGATGTCGGCAATCCGACCACCAATGTCATTCCGGCGGAGGCCAACGCGCGGTTTAACATTCGTTATAATGATACTTGGCAGGCCGACAGCATTAGCGACTGGATTAAAACCCAGTTGGATGGTGCGCAAGGCTCGGCTGGCTATGAGTTGGAGCTATCGCATACGGGCGATTGCTTTTTGACCGAGCCAAATTCGTTTGTTGAACAATTGAGCGGCGCGGTGCATGCGGTGACGGGGCGCGAGCCAGAGCTTTCCACCTCGGGCGGCACCTCGGATGCGCGCTTCATTAAAGATGTCACCCGCGTGGTCGAATTTGGCCTGGTAGGCGAGACCATGCATAAAGTCGATGAGCGCGTGCCGGTGGAAGATATTCGTAAATTATCGGCAATTTATGAAACGCTGCTGTCGAGCTATTTTAAAGTCTAACCTCGGCCGGTGCATCTAGCAGCTCGGCTGGGTAGTCGACGTGCATGAACGTCAGGCCTTCGGCGGGAGCCACTTGCGGACATTGGGTTCGGTCGCACGCCTCTAATACCGTGCGCGCTTGCTCGAGCGAAAACTTACCATCGCCAACCACTTTTAAAACGCCCGCCAGCGAGCGCACCTGATGATGTAAAAAACTCGGCGCCGAAGCGGTAATGGTAAACACTTCCCCTGCTTGCGAGACCTCTAGCTGCGATAGGGTTTTCACCGCCGAAGCCGCTTGGCATTGCGACGAGCGAAACGTCGTAAAATCATGATGGCCAACGAAAATTTTTGCCGCTTCCTGCATGGGCGCAAGCTCCAGCGGATAAGGCACAAACCAAGCGTGACCTAAATCGACCGTCAAAGGCGCGCGGCGAGAGATAATTTTATACTCATAATGGCGCGCCAGGGCCGAAAACCGCGCATCGAAATCCTCGCGCGCGGGCGCCACCGCCAGAACCGCCACGGGGGCGGGTTTTAAATGAAAATTGAGGCCTGCCATCACTTTTTCAGCGGTCCAATTGGGGTCTTCTAAATCAAGGTGGCCGACTTGGCCGCGCGCGTGCACGCCTCTATCGGTGCGTCCCGCGCCAAAAACATTCAGCCTTTCGCCGCAAAGTTTTTCGACCGCATCGGACAGGGCATCCTGCACGCCACCGCCGCCGCGTTGGCTTTGCCAGCCCAAATAGGGCGAGCCGTCATATTCTATGGTGAGACGCCAGCGCATACTCTAGACCTTTTGTCCGGCGCGAAGCCCGCGCCCGCGCATAAAATCTTCGCCGCTCATCGCGCCCTTGCCAGCTTTTTGAACTCGCAAAAGCTCGAGCGCGCCCTGCCCGCAATAAATAATCGCGCCGGTTTTAGCCACCTCGCCCGCCACGCCGTCTTGGGGTAAGGCTTGCGCCTGCAATACTTTTACGCGCTCGCCATCCGCCTCAAACCAAGCGCCCGGAAAAGGCGAGAGGCCGCGAATGTGAAAATCTAGCTCGCTCGCCGAGCGCGTAAAATCTAGTCGCGCTTCGGCTTTATCAATTTTTTCCGCATAGCAAATGCCGTCCACGGCTTGCGGTTGCGCTATCAAAGAGGCTTGCTCCATCAGGGCTTGGGTGACGGCCTGTCCACCCAAGTCGGCGAGGCGATTTTGCAGGCTGGCTGCGGTGTCTTGTGGGCCGATGGCCAGCTCGCGCGATAGCAAAACGGGGCCCGTATCGAGGCCCGCTTCCATTTGCATAATCGCCACGCCCGTATGCGTATCGCCTGCCATAATCGCACGTTGAATGGGCGCCGCCCCACGCCACCTTGGCAACAGCGAGGCGTGAATATTCCAACACCCGAGACGCGGTGTATCGAGCCAGACTTGCGGCAAAATCATGCCATAGGCCACCACAATAGCGAGGTCGGCCTCGTGCTTTTGAAAAACCTCTAGCGCTGCCTCGTCGCGCAAACTCGAGGGCGTAAACACCGCAATGCCAGCGGCCTCGCCAGCTTGATGCACGGGCGCTTGAACCAGCTTTAACCCGCGCCCCTGTTTGGCCGGAGGGCGCGCATAAACCGCGACAATTTCATGGCCATTGGCGCTCGCAAAAGCTTGCACGGCGGCGAAAGCCGAAACCGCAAAATCGGGAGTTCCCATAAAAATAAGACGCAAGCCCATCGGGCGATCCTAAAACGCGCCAGACGCGGCGTCGGCCTGTTTTTCGCGTTCGGCTTTGAGCATTTTTTTCAGCACCATTTGGCGCTTCAAGCGCGACAGATGATCGAGAAAAACAATGCCGTTTAAATGGTCAATTTCATGTTGAATGCACGTGGCCAGCAGCCCATCGCATTCCATTTCTTGCGGCTTGCCGTCATAGTCTAAAAACGTGATGCGGCATTGGGCGGGGCGCTCTACATCGTCGTAAAAACTGGGAACCGACAGGCAGCCTTCTTGATAATTATTGGTTTCTTTCGACGTCCAAACCACTTCTGGATTGACGAAATAGCGCGGGCCTTCCTTGGCGAGGGGGTCCTCATCTTCGTCATCGGCTGGCGCCTCGTCTTCCTCATCGGCTAGCGCCTCATCCGCATTGGCCTCAGATTTGCCTTTCAAATCCATCACCACCACGCGCTCGGCCACGCCAATTTGAATGGCTGCCAGACCGATGCCGACAGCGGCATACATGCTGTCTAACATGTCATCCATCAGGGCCCGCGTGGCATCGGTTACCTCGGCCACGGGCTGAGATATGGTTTTGAGCCGCTTATCCGGCACTTCGATGATTTTGCGTATCGCCATGGCTTATGAAATACGCCTTGTGCGGGACAGCGTCAAGAGACAGCCCAAATCGGATGCCCGAATCGGATAGATTGGGCTCATGAGCTTTGTTTCGACCCTTCTTGTGAGCTTTATCACTCTCAGCCTTGGGCTAGGCTTAGGTACTGGCCTAACCCGATGGCTACGCCCGAGCCCGCCTGCGGGGGAAAACGGCGAGCGCACGCGCGAGCTGCAAGGCGAGATTATTGCTTTGCAAACCAGCCATAAAAACCTCACGGCGCAGTTAAGCGAAACCAAAACCAGCGAGGCGGAATTGCGCCAAAACTTGCAAGCGGCGGGCGAGCGGTTGGCGCGGGCCGACGAAAAAATTAGCGCTTTTGATGAAGCCCAAAAGGCCGCGCGCGAAGAATTTAAAAATCTCGCCGGTGAGATTTTGAAACAAAATAGCGCCGAGTTTAAAGAGCAGTCGAAGCAAAGCTTGGAGGTTCTTCTCACCCCGCTCGACAAGCAATTGGTCGAGTTTAAAACCGAGATTACGGGCTTTAAAGCCATCAACGAAAAAATGACCTCAGAGACGGAGAGCCTGACCAACGCCCTGACCTCCAATGTGAAAGTGCAAGGCAATTGGGGCGAGATGGTTTTGGAGCGGATTTTAGAAGAATCAGGTCTTGAAAAGGGTCGCGAGTACACGCTGCAAGGCGAAGGGCTAGGGTTGAAATCGGCCGATGGCGCGCGCCAAATGCCAGATGTGATTATCAATCTTCCCGAAGCCAAACATATTGTCATCGACAGCAAAGTCTCGCTGACCAGCTTTCGTGAGTATCAAAACGCGGCGTCCGAAGACGAGCGTGCCTCGGCCGCCAAAGCGTTCATCGCCTCCACCGAGAAACACATTAAGGACTTGGCGGGCAAGAATTACCAAAACGCCTATGGGTTACAATCGCTCGATTTTGTCATGATGTTCATGCCGATTGAGGCGGCGTATTTTTTATTGCTCTCGGCGCGCGAAGATGTTTTGCGCCAAGCCTGGGAAAAAGGCATCTCCATTGTTTCGCCATCCAATTTATTTCCGAACTTAAAAACCATCGGTTATTTGTGGCGCTTGCAGAAACAAAATGACAATGCCGAAGAAATCGCTCGCCTAGGTGGCTCGGTTTACGACAAAGTCAGCGGCTTTTTGGGCGATATGCAATCGGTTGGAAAATCTCTCACGAAAGCGCAAGACACGCACCGCGAGGCAGTTAAAAAACTGTCAGAGGGAAATGGCAATGTGATGCGACAGGCCGAAAAATTACGTGAGCTGGGCGCCAAGACCAATAAATCTCTACCCGATATGACGGATGTTTAGCCCCTATTACCCCCCCACTAACGGCGCGATTTCATTGCCGCCAATAGCGTTCCATCATCCAGGTAATCCAACTCGCCGCCCACCGGTACACCGTGCGCTAGGCGCGTCACGCGCACGTCTAAATCGGTCAACATATCGGTGATGAAATGCGCCGTGGTTTGGCCTTCGACTGTGGCACTGGTGGCCAGAATAATCTCGGTGACTTCAGGTGCCGCGCAGCGCGTACGCAGGCTCTCAAGGTTTAACTCCTCGGGACCAATGCCATCCAGCGCCGACAAAGTGCCGCCCAAAATATGATAGCGCCCGCGCAAAGCTTGCGCGCGCTCCAAAGCCCATAAATCACCCACATCTTCGACGACACATAAAATCGTTTCATCGCGGCGCGCATCGGCGCAAATGGTGCAAGGGTTTGAGGTATCGATATTGCCGCACGTTGTGCAGGTCACGATTTTATCTCGTGCCACACCCAAAGCCTCCGACAGGGGAATGAGCAAGCTCTCGCGCCGCCGCATCAGTTGTAAGACAACACGGCGCGCCGAGCGGGGGCCAAGACCGGGCAGTCGGGCTAGATATTTAACCAGCGCTTCAATCTCGGGGCCGGCCATTAAGTCTCGCTCGTCTCATCGGCGACATTGCCATCGCTATCTTCGTCTATTTCGTCTGGCGCGGCGGGCAAAGCCTCGATGCTGGCGGTCTCGAGAAACTCGCTAACCGATAGAATTTCCGCTCCGGGAAACGCGCCCAAGGCAGCTTTTACATAAGGGTCCTCGCGGGCATTGTCTTCGCGCTGTTCGGCCGCCGTGCGCTTGACGGTGCCCAAAGTGGCCGCGCCTTGTTCTTTGGATAACGAGACCACCCAGGCTTGGCCGGTCCATTCGCGCAATTTTTTCGTCAGGTCTTGAGCAATATTGTCTTGGCCTTCGGCGAGGCGCAACTCAAGCCGGCCCGCGCGTTCGCCCGCGGCGGCCTCAAAGGACACCAAATGCACACCGTTTTCGAGCGCAAATTTCAAAGCAATGTCGCGCTGGTCGGCCGCCAAATCGATGACCGCCTGAAAGTCTTGCAGAACCGGCGCCGTGAATTGCACAACAGGCGCAGCCTGCGGCGAGCCGGCGCTCATGGTGGGGCCACGCGAAGGCGAAGGACTTTGTGGCGGCGGCGAAGATAAATTGGCTTGCGGGCCAGAAGGGCCGGCGTCTCTCCCCATTGAAGCTTCCTTTGGCGCCCCCATTGGAGCAGAGGAACTTTGAACTGGCGGATTTGGCGTTCCCGTGGGCGCGCTTTCAAATTGTTTAATCAGCTCTTCCGGCGTTGGCGTATTGGCCAAATGCGCCAGACGAATAAGCACCATTTCGCAAGCGGCCTTGGCGTTCATGGCGCGGGGCACATCTTCATGCCCGGCCAATAAAACCTGCCAAACACGAGACAAAGCCGGCGTCGACAATTGTTGCGAGGCGGCCTTTCCGCGAGCTCGCAGTTCGGCCGAAAAGGCCACATCCTCAAGGGCGGCAGGGACAAATTTCAGACGCGTGAGCCAATGAGTTAACTCAGCCAAATCGGCCAAAATCACCACCGGGTCTGCGCCCATCGCATATTGCGCTTCAAATTCTTCCAGTGCCTCTGGAACTTTGCCTTGCATCAACATATCGAATAGGTCGAACACGCGACCGCGGTCGGCAAGGCCCAAAAGCGCGCGCATGGTTTCTTCACTGAGCTGGGTATCGGCATCCATATGAGCCAAGGCTCGGTCGAGCAGCGATAGCGCATCGCGAGCCGAGCCATCGGCGGCGCGCGAGATTAGCTTCAAGCCTTCATCGGGCAAATCCACCGTCTCGGCGGCGCAGACTTTGGTGAGTAATTTTTGCGTATCGTCCAAACTCAAGCGGCGCAAATCAAAGCGCTGGCACCGAGACAAGACGGTGACGGGAACTTGGCGAATTTCGGTCGTGGCAAAAATGAATTTTACATGTTCGGGCGGCTCTTCCAACGTTTTCAGCAGCCCATTAAAAGCTGCTTTGGAGAGCATATGCACCTCATCGATAATGTAGACTTTATAACGCGCCGAAGCGGGCATATAGCGCACATTCTCGATAATTTCGCGAATGTCGCCAATGCCAGTGCGCGAAGCCGCATCCATCTCAATGACATCGACATGGGTGCCATCCATAATGGCGCTGCAATGCGCGCCAGCTTCGGCCAAAGCCACGCTGGGGGCCTGCACGTCGTCGGAATGATAATTAAGGGCGCGGGCTAAAATACGCGCCGTGGTGGTTTTCCCAACGCCGCGCACGCCCGTCAGCATAAAGGCATGGGCAATGCGACCCGTCTCAAACGCATTGGTAAGGGTTTGCACCATGGCTTCTTGGCCAATGAGATCTTCAAAATTGCGCGGCCGATATTTGCGCGCCAGCACTTTATAGCTGTCGCCCGACCCGGTTGGCATAACATCATTATCGCTATCGGCATCTGCCAACATATCAAAGCCGGGGGCTTCGCCAGAAAACTCGGGCGCGCTTGGCTCTTCGTCTAAAGGCGCGCCATTTGCGTCCAACTGATTTTCAATCTCATCCGATGTCATGCCGTTTGAACTACCTGCTATCGTGAACGCTTTGAGTGGCAAAAATTAGGTGAGAGACTGGACAGGCAACCCGCAACAAACTCGTTAGGGCTGCTTCCTTTCGGATCTGACCCGGTTGGCGAGGGGTGCGTCCGCCGCCAATCTCTCCCCTCCTTTATAGCAGAGGCGAGAGCCGAAACCACCCTTAAGCTGGCTGGGGGAGATAAAAATCTGGGCAAAGGCGCCAGAAGACGCGCAAGATCTGCAAGGCTTGCTCCTTAGGAAAAGCCATGCCAATCTGGCGCCATTGTTTTAAGTCGTTTTCCGGAGACCCCCATGGCCCTGCCCGATAACCCCATTATGTTCGCCAATAATCCGCTCGACCGGGCGGGCCATTTGCGCCCCAACCCAGACTGGGTAGCCGCACAGCTGGCCTCTGAGGTCGCGTTGATTGTTCCCCTTTGGCAATTGAACCCGCTGGTCTTGCCAGAGTTGCAACCCGGCGATGGGCGCGATGTCGGCTATTTGCCCAAGGCCGCTTTCGGCGAAGCGTGGAGCGACACCATGCAGGTGGTTTTCCTCGGCCTCAACCGGCGCCAAAAGCCCCTATTCGCCGCCGACATTAGCCATATGAGCGCGCCCGAAGACATGGGGCCTTTTAAGGGCATGGGGCAATTTGAAGATTTACGCGGCCTCGCCGCAGCTGGCGATATGTCGCGTACCGAGCTGGCTATTCTGGCGCAAGCCAAAGGCATGTTGGACTGGAACCTGCGCACGCCGTTTTGCGCGCAATGCGGCCACGCCAGCCAAAGCGCCGAGGGCGGCTACAAACGAAGATGCGATACTTGCGGCACCGAACATTTTCCGCGCACCGACCCCGTAGTGATTATGCTGGCCACCCATGGCGAAGATTGCCTGATGGGTCGCCAACGCGGCTGGCCCGAGGGCATGTTGAGCGCTTTGGCAGGCTTTATGGAACCAGGCGAAACCCTAGAAGAAGCGGTCGCGCGCGAGTTGATGGAAGAGGCCGGCATTGAAGTCTCGAGTGTCAGCTATTTAGGCTCGCAACCTTGGCCATTTCCTGGCTCTTTGATGATCGGCTGTATGGCCAAGGCGAGCCATCGCGATATTCAAGTCGATGAAGTGGAGCTCGAAGAAGCGCGTTGGGTTTCGCGTAGCGATATTATTTCCTCCATGGCCGGCAAAGGGCCTTTGGGCGTGCCGCCCGAAATGGCCATTGCCTATCAATTGATGAAGGCCTTCGCGGAAGGCGCAGAATAAAGCCGAAGGCGCAAAATAAAGCCGGAAAGCGCTGAGTGGTTTTTAAGCGTCTTTTAAGGCGGCGCGTTCTGGCGCGGCTTTATAGACGCCCAAAATATCCATTTTAGAACAATAGAAATTCAGCTCTTCCAACGCCA
>JABHDF010000036.1 GCA_018673175.1 Rhodobiaceae bacterium
ACCATAAAGTTTATTTAAGGGCTAGACCGCAGCCTCGGTTTTATATATTTTCGCGCTCAGTTGGGGTGTAGCCAAGTGGTAAGGCACCGGTTTTTGGTATCGGCATGCGCAGGTTCGAATCCTGCCACCCCAGCCAGTTTTCTTTTTATTTTTGGGGTAAGAATCCAAAGCTACGCAAGTCGTCGTCGCTGAAGCGATGCTGGCCTTTGGCGTAGTTTTTCGCGTTTCGGACATAAAATTGCGCGTTCATGGCATTGGCGTCGCTATTGTCGCGCTGTTTAACGACTTTGGCGGGCGAGCCTGCGATGATGGAATTATCTGGGAACTCGCTACCTTCGGTGACAATGCTATGGCCCGCGACGATGCAATTATTGCCGATTTTCGCGCCATCCATAATCGTCGCATTAATGCCGATCAGGCATTTGTCGCCAATCGTGCAGCCGTGCAGCGTGGCGTGATGGGTGATGGAACAGTCGTCGCCGACGATGGTCGGCGTGGTGCCGCCCACATGCACCATGACAAAATCTTGGATATTGGTGCGCTCGCCAATCTCAATGTGATAGAGCTCGCTGCGCATCACCACATTCGGCCATACGGAGCTTTCGGCACCCATACGCACATGGCCATAAAGAAGCGCTGTATCATGCACCCAGACGCTCTCGTGAAGCTCTAATTTATCCATTTGTCGGTTCCTTCAATTGTTGGATGCTAACCATAAGACGGCCAAGCACGGAAATATAGACGATGGCAGAAAAAACCAGAGCCGCCGGGATGAAAAACTGCGGGCACACCATCACAAAAGCAAAGAAACCGATGGTCTCCGTGCCCTCTGCGAGGCCAGCCAAATAAAACAAACTTTTTTGACCCTGTGCCGTGGAGCTGGCGCCGCGTTTTTCAGCCATGACGGCAAAGGCTAAGAAAACCGACATCGACATGGCAAAGCTGGATAGCAAAATCGCGGCGGCAAAAGCCGCTTCGGGGGCGTGCAGCATAAAGCCAAGCGGTAACAGCGCCCAAAGTAAGAAATCTGCGGTGATATCTAGATATCCCCCCAGGTCGGTGGCGCCGTGACGCCGTGCAACCGCGCCATCCAATCCATCGGCAAAGCGGTTTAGCACCAAAAAAAGAAGGGCCAGCGTGAACTGACCCTTCATAATCGATATAAAACTTAGAACTCCAATTAAAAACCCTACAATAGTAATACTATTAGCGGATACTTTAGACGGAAATAGCTTGGCTGCCGAATTTAACGGCGGGTCAATCCATTTTCGCATGCTGGAGTCTAGCATAGGCTCACGAAGCGCGGGCCACGAGGCTGTCAATGGAGGCGCGATAGTCGCGTTCCATTTCGGCCACAACATTTTCGACGGATTGAACATCCTTGATGCCGCCAATGCCTTGGCCGGAGCCCCAAATGTCTTTCCAGGCTTTCGATTTCGTATTGCCGCCCGAACCAAAGTTCATCGAGGATTTATCGGCATCTGGCAGATTGTCTGGGTCCATGCCGGCTTTGGCAATGGAAGGTTTCAGGTAATTGCCATCGACGCCTGTAAACAACGAGGAATACACAATGTCATCCGCAACCGATTCGACCAGCATATCTTTGTACCCTTGGTCCGCATTGGCTTCTTCGGTCGCGATGAAACGCGAGCCGATGTAGGCCAAATCTGCGCCCATAGCCAAAGCCGAGGCGACGCAATAGCCATCGCCAATCGAGCCAGATAACAAAATCGTGCCGTCAAACCATTCTTTCACTTCTCGAACCAAAGCAAATGGGCTCAGGGCACCGGCGTGACCGCCAGCGCCGGCGCAGACCAAAATAAGACCATCGACGCCTTGTTCGGCGGCTTTTTTGGCATGTTTCACGTTGATGACATCATGGAAAACCAGGCCGCCGTAGCTGTGTGCGGCTTCCACGACTTCCGCCGGTGGGCGCAGGCTGGTGATGATGATCGGCACTTTGTGCTTCACGCACATGGCCATGTCATCCATCAGACGGTCGTTGGAGGCGTGGCAGATTTGGTTGACCGCAAAAGGCGCCACATATTTATCTGGGTTGGCCAATTTATATTCATTTAGCTCGGTGGTGATGCGGGTCAGCCATTCGTCTAGCACGGCGGCAGGGCGAGCGTTGAGCGCTGGAAACGATCCAACGATACCAGCTTTACACTGCGCGATTACCAGCTCTGGGCCAGATACGAGAAAGAGGGGGGATCCGATAACTGGGATACGCAAATTATTTTGTAAAACTTCAGGCAGGGCCATTCATATTCTCCATGAGGGTGATAAGGTTACTAAGATATTGTGTTGTTGCGCCCCAAAAGCAAGGACGCGAGGCATTAAACCAAGGCGCTATAGATTAATTGTTGTAACTGCGTGCGCAGCGGGTAGGTGTTGGCTGGCATTAATTGGGTCATAAACACCACGGTCATGTCTTCGACGGGGTCGTTCCAGTAAATCGTGCTGGCCAAACCGCCCCAGCTGTTATTGCCTTTCGAGGTGGTGGCAATGGTGACGTTTGGGTTGGTGACGACCGACATGCCGAGGCCAAAGCCTGTGCCTGGATAGGCCACTTCGGTAAATTCTCCGAAACCATGGTCTTCCAATGTGCAATCGTTCGGCAGCTGATTGCTGGCCATTTTCTCTACTGTTTTACGACCCAGAATAAGCGCGCCATTGGCACCTGTGCCGCCGTGATGGATCATATCCGCGAATTTATAATAATCCGAAATGGTCGACAAAAGGCCGCCGCCGCCGGATAGAAATTCGCGTCCGGGCCGATAAATCGTTCTCTCCGGCCCGTCGACCAGCTTGGTTTCGCGGCTAATCGGGTCATAGGCGTAATTGCTCATCAAGCGATGACGCTTGTCATCTGGAATATGGAAAAAAGTATCTTCCATGCCCAGCGGGTCGAGGATGTGCTGCTTGAAGTAAACATCCAACGAAAGGCCCGAAACCAGCTCGACAATATGGCCCACGACATCGGTGGCGACCGAGTAATTCCAATGTTGACCCGGCGAAAACAGCAAAGGCATTTCCGCTAATTTGGCGCACAGGCCAGCTGCATCTAGGTTTTCGGTGCGGGCGCCATTAATGCCGCTTTTGCGATAAATCGCATCGACGGCATGTTCGGCCATAAAGTCATAGGTCATGCCCGACTGATGGGTGAGCAGGTCATGCACGCTAATCATCCGGTCCGGCGCGCGCGTGGTGTAATCGCTCGGCGTGCCGCTTTCGAAAACCATGACATCTTTAAACGCGGGAATATATTTCGTAATCGGATCGGTGAGCATCACTTTGCCTTGCTCGACCAGCTGCATAAGGGCCACCGAGGTAATCGGTTTGGTCATGGAATAAATCCGATAAATCGCGCTGTCATCAACGTCGACGCCACCTTCGAAGGCGGTTTGGCCTTTATGCGAAAGCAGGGCGACCTTGCCCTGGCGGGCGACCAAAAGGCTTAAGCCTGCAAATTTCTTTTTGTCCAAATAGCTATCAAAAAACGCAGGTATCGCATCCAGACGGTCTTTGTGAAACCCGAGCTTCTCACTATCTTCAAAAACATAATTAGACATAAAGTGTCTCCCACTGATTGGTCGAAAACCTATCACAGATTAAGGTTTTCGATAAGAAAAATGGCGCCGGATTTGGCGCTTAACTCAGGTTCGGGCTCTCCAATTTATTATGGATGAGCAGAACAAAAGCATAGACGAAGGCCACTTCATGCAATTGGTTAAAACGCCCCGCTTTGCCGCCATGGCCTGCGGTCATTTCGGTGCGCAGCAGCGACAGCCCATCATCGGTTCGGATATCGCGCAGGCGCGCAATCCATTTGGCTGGCTCCCAATAGGTCACGCGAGGGTCCGTCAACCCGCCCGTCGCCAAGACATGCGGGTAGGCTTTGGCGGCAATGTTTTCGTAAGGCGCATAGCCTGCGATTAGCTCGTAAGCCTCTGGGCTTTCTATCGGGTTGCCCCATTCGGGCCATTCGGGTGGGGTAAGGGGCAGGGTGGCATCCAACATGGTGGTCAATACATCGACAAATGGCACTTCGGCCACGCCGCCGCAAAATAACTCGGGCGCTAGGTTCAGCGTTGCGCCGACCAAAAGCCCGCCCGCGCTGCCGCCGTGAATGGTGATTTGACCTGGTTTTGTCCAGCCGCGAGAAATGAGGTCACGCGCGGCGGAAGCGAAATCTTCAAACGTATTGGTTTTTTGGAACCCGCGCCCTTGGGTAAACCAGTCGTGCCCGCACGCCTTGCCGCCACGAATATGGGCGATGGCATAAATGAAGCCTCGGTCCACGAGGCTGAGGCGGGTGACCGAAAAACCAGCTGGAATGGTGATGCCATAAGAGCCATAGCCGTAAAGCAATACCGGCGCGGTGCCATCTAGTGGCGTGTCTTTGTGGTGCAGCACGGAAACTGGAATTTGCACGCCATCGTGGCCCGTCGCAAAAATGCGTCGCGTCACATAATCGCTCGCGGCATGGCCCGAGGGCACGGTTTGGGTTTTTCGCAAAACCCGCGCGCCGGTGCTCATGTCATAATCATAGATGCGGCTGGGGCTGGTCATGGAGGCATAGGTGAGGCGCAAAATTGGCGTGTCATACTCTGCCATCGAACCAAAGCTCAGGTCATAGGCCTCTTCGTCAAACGCGATCGACTGCGCTGGCGTGCCATCCCACGAAATA
>JABHDF010000037.1 GCA_018673175.1 Rhodobiaceae bacterium
AAACATTTACGCAGGCTGACGGAGACGGGCTTTGCCCTCACACCGCGCTTGGCGGGAGACTTTCATGACCAAGAATATGCTTATCGATGCCATCCACCCGGAAGAAACACGGGTTGTTGTAACTGAACACAATCAAATCCAGGAGTTCGACTTCGAGTCGGGCACCAAATCACCGCTCCGCGGCAACATCTATCTCGCAAAAGTAACGCGCGTTGAGCCCTCGCTTCAGGCGGCTTTCGTCGAATATGGCGGCAATCGCCATGGGTTCTTAGCGTTTAACGAGATCCACCCAGATTATTATCAAATCCCGGTCAGCGACCGCGAAGAATTGCTAGAGGCGCAAGCCGCCGAAGACCGCGAACACGCGGCAAGCGAAGACGATGATGCGCAAAAAGACACAAGCGCAGCCTCCGAAGATGGCACCGAAGAAGGTTCCGGCGACAGCGTTTCCAGTGTGGGCGGCGATGCTCACGAAGAAGCCGCGCCGAGCCATAAATCGCGCGCCTCACACCGTCGCTATAAAATTCAGGAAGTGATCAAACGTCGCCAAGTTATTTTGGTGCAAGTGATGAAAGAAGAGCGCGGCAATAAAGGCGCGGCGCTGAGCACTTATTTATCCTTGGCCGGTCGCTATTGCGTGCTGATGCCAAACACCGCGCGTGGCGGTGGCATTTCGCGCAAAATTAGCAATAGCGCCGATCGTAAAAAGCTGAAAACCATCGTCGGCAAGCTGGACGTGCCAAGCGGCATGGGGCTGATTGTTCGCACGGCAGGCGCCGAGCGCACGCTCGCCGAAATTCGCCGTGACTGGCAATATATGTCGACCATGTGGCAGGAAGTGCGCGACAAAACCGTCGAGTCCACTGCCCCCGCTTTGGTTTACGAAGAAGGCAATCTCATTCGCCGCTGCATTCGAGATTTATACTCGAAAGAATTTGACGAAGTGTCGATTGCTGGCGCCGATGCCTATAAAGAAGCCAAAGGCTATATGAAGCTTTTGATGCCGAGCCATGCACGCAAAGTAAAACAACATGTCGAAAACACGCCGCTGTTCAAACAGCATGGCGTCGAAGATAAATTGGCCGCGATGTTTAACCCAACCGTGGTTTTGCCATCGGGCGGCTATCTGGTTATCAATCCAACCGAAGCGCTGGTCTCTATTGATGTGAACTCGGGCAAATCTACCCGCGAGCAATCGATTGAGAAAACCGCCTTGAACACCAACCTCGAGGCGGCTGTGGAAGTGGCCCGCCAAGCGCGGTTGCGTGATTTGGCTGGCTTGCTGGTTATCGATTTCATCGACATGGATGAAAATCGTAACAATCGGGCGGTCGAGCGCAAAATGAAAGAAGCGCTGAAAAGCGATCGGGCGCGCATTCAAGTGGGTCGTATTAGCTCGTTTGGCCTGATGGAAATGTCGCGCCAACGCATGCGCGCTGGCGTTCTCGAAGGCAGTAGCGAAACGTGTGTGCATTGTAATGGCTCCGGCATGGTGCGTTCGGTAGAGAGCCGTGCCTTGCATGTGTTGCGCCAAATCGACGAAAGTGCCGCGAAATTTAGCCATGGCGAACTGGTGGCGCATCTGCCGCAAGACGTGGCGATTTATCTGCTTAACCAGAAACGCGCGCAGCTCAGCGATATTGAAACCCGCACAGGCGTCACCGTGGCCATCAACATTGATGCCGAGCTGACCTCGATGGAAATGGCCATCACGCTGCCAGACCAATCGGAAAGCTCCGGCGCCTCGCGCATGGAAGGCGACCCAACGGCAGGCCTCGAAGAAGGCGATGGCAATAAAAAGCGCCGTCGTCGTCGCGGCGGACGTAATCGTCGCCGTTCCGATACCGATGAGGGGGAAACCAACGAAGGTGAAACCTCGAATGCGGGATCGCGCGAGCCCCAAGAAGCCAAACCGAGCGCTTCTGATGACGAAGACAGTAAGGTAGAACCGCAAAGCCCTCGTGGGGAAACCAGCGGAGAGACCAGTGGCGAAGACGATGACGATAAGCCAAAGCGGCGCCGTCGTCGGGGTCGTCGCGGTGGACGTAATCGCCGCCGTCCAGAAGACGGAGAAAACAATTCTGCAACCGAGACCAGCGATAGCCCACCCTCCGAGGGCACAACTTCCGAAAATGCGCCTTCTGAAACTGCGCCTTCTGAAAGTAGTGGAGAAGAGCCACAAAAAATCGTTCTCGAAGTCTCCGCTTCAGACGACGCGGCACCCGCAGAACCGGTAGCGGCAGAAGCAACACCTGAAGTTGTTGCCGAAGAGCCAAAAGCTGAAGAGCCAAAAGCTGAAGAGCCAAAAGCTGAAGAGCCAAAAGCTGAAGAAGTCGTGGCTGAGGAAGTAGTGGCCGAAAAAGCCCCTGCGAAGCCGCGCAAAAAAGCCGCGGCGAAACCCCGCAAAAAACCGGCTGCGAAAGCACCGAAGAAAGCCAAGCCAGCTGCGGCAGAAGAAGCCGCTCCCGAAGCGCCAGTAGAAGAAGCGGCTGCAGAAGCGGCATCTGACTCCAGCGCAGAAACACCGGAAACCGATGGCGCCGACAAACGCAAAGGCTGGTGGCGACGTTAAGCGGCCGCATTAAGGCCGCATTCGCGACGCAGTGTTGTGACATGAAACACTGGTTTTCTCTTCCCCTCCTGGCCCGCAAGTTGCGACTTGCAGGCATAGCTTTGCTTTGCACGCTCTGCCTGCCCTTTGGCGCGGCCCAAGCCCAAGGCGTGGTGCGCGATGGTGAGATAGAAAGACTATTGCGCGACTACAGCAAACCGCTTTTGCAAGCGGCGGGTCTGGTGCCGCAACGCATTGGCATTGCGGTTATCAATGACCGTCGGTTGAACGCTTTTGTAACCAATGGTCAAAATATGTACATCCATACCGGCCTTATTCTGGAGGCGGAAGAGCCGAATATGGTCATTGGCGTGCTGGCGCATGAAATTGGCCATATCACCGGTGGGCATTTGGCGCGCGGCAGCGAAGCCCGCGCCAATTCGCAAGGCCCGGCGATCATTGGCACTATTTTGGGCCTTGGGTCTATTTTGGCAGGGGCTGGCGATATTGGCATTGCTTTGATTACCGGCAGCCAGCAAATCGCGCTGCGTAATTACCTCACCTATAACCGTGGCCAAGAAGCTGCGGCCGACAACACAGCCCTCGAATTGCTCGACGCCACAGGCCAATCGACCGAAGGCATTATTGGCATGATGGACACATTGGCCAATCAGGAAATTCTGTCTGAAGCCTATCAAGACCCCTATGCGCGCTCTCACCCCATGTCGCGAGACCGCGTCAATGCCTATCGCGCCGGCGCGATGGGCTCGCCCTATCAAGATGCGCGCGACAGTGATGCGCTGGTGTTTCGTCATAAAATGGCACAAGGCAAAATCTATGGCTTTCTCGACAGCCCCAATGTGACGCTGCGCCGCTATCGCAATGACACGAGCGCGCCCGCCCGCTATGCCCGCGCCATCGCTTTATATCGCCAAGGTCGGCGCGAAGAAGCCGTGCAATCGGTCGATGGTTTGCTGAGCGATATGCCCGATAACCCATGGCTGTATGAGCTTAAAGGGCAAATTTATTATGAAACCGGACAAGCCGCCAGCGGCATTGCCCCGTATGAAAAATCAGTTGAACTGCAACCCGATGAACCTTTATTGCTAATTGGTCTGGCGTCTTGCCAATTGGGAGTTGGGCAGTTGGGCGGCGCGGCGCATCGCGATATCAATCGACAAGCGGTGCGTAATTTAAAAAAGGCCCTGCGCCTCGACCCCAGCAATCCAACCGCCTATTTGCAAATGTCAAAAGGCTACGGGCAATTGGGCGACACCGCTTTGGCACAATATGCTTTGGCCGAATATCATGCGGCCCTTGGCAGCCGCGAAGCGAAATATCACGCCAAGCGAGCGGCAAAGGGGTTGAAAAAAGGCTCAGTCGAGTATATTCGAACGATTGATATTATTAGCGGCCCCGACAAGCCGAGCTCGCGATAGCGGCTTGGCCTTACTCAAAGGAAATTAAAATGCGATTTGGAAATGTGATTTTACTCGTGGCTGGCCTGCTGATGCTGGCGCCCGCTCAGGCCGCTCCATTCTCGGCTGCGCAAGAAAAAGCCATTGAGAAAATGATTGCCGATTATTTCATCGCCAACCCAGAAAAACTTGGCGGCGCGCTAGATAACATGCAGGCCCATTATCAAGAGCTAGAAAAATTACGCCTCGCCCAAACCATAGAAGACAGCGCCGATGCCCTCTATCGCACGGCCAGCGATTTCACGCTCGGCCGCGCCGATGCGCCGATCACCATTGTCGAGTTTTTTGATTATAATTGCGGCTATTGCAAACGCGCCCTAGCGCCTTTGATGCAAACCCTCGATGAAAACGACGACGTGCGCTTAGTGTTCAAAGAGCTGCCCATTTTAAGCGATAGCTCGCGGGTGGCTGCCACGACAGCCCTCGCCATCGACGACCCGCTGACTTTCTTAAGCTATCACACGAAACTGATGACCCATAAGGGCTCGGTCAATCAAACGGTGATTGATAAAACCCTGAAAGAACTCAAGCTTTCGCCCAAAGCCATCGCCAAGAAAGCGCAATCGGCCGACATTGCTAAAGCGATTGAAAACACCAGCCAATTGGCGACACGCCTTGGCATCAATGGCACGCCGGCGTTTGTTATCAATGGCGAAATTTTTCCAGGCGCCCTAGAGGCCGCGGATCTGACGGCGGCAATCGTCGAGGCGCGCAAAAAACTGACCAATTAGTCTATATAAGCCCCGCCAAAGGCGAACTTGGATCGGCATATAGGCGCTTGCCCATCCGCCCCGCCAAATAGGCTTGGCGCCCAGCGATAACGGCGTTTTTCATCGCCTCTGCCATCAATAGCGGGTTTTTCGCTTCGGCAATCGCCGTGTTCATCAACACGCCATCACAGCCCAGCTCCATCGCAATCGCAGCGTCGGACGCTGTGCCCACGCCCGCATCGACCAGCACAGGCACTTTGGCCTGCTCGATAATCAACCGAATGTTGACCGGATTTTGAATGCCCAGACCAGAGCCAATCGGCGCGGCCAAGGGCATGATGGCGCAACAGCCCATGTCTTCTAGCTCTTTGGCCATAATCGGGTCATCGCTGCAATAGACCATCACCTCGAAGCCCTCTTTGATAAGCAGCTCGGCCGAACGAAGCGTCTCTATCATGTTGGGATAGAGGGTTTTCTTGTCGCCCAAGACTTCCAGTTTCACCAAACTCCAATCGCCCGCTTCGCGCGCCAGTCGCAAAGTGCGCACGGCATCTTCGCCCGTAAAACAGCCTGCGGTATTGGGCAAATAAGTGAATTTCTTCGGATCGATATAATCGACCAACATCGGCGCTTGGGTGTCGGTCAAGTTTACGCGGCGCACGGCCACGGTCACAATTTCGGCGCCTGCGGCCTCGGCGGCGGCGGCGTTTTCGGCATAGTCTTTATATTTTCCAGTGCCGACGATGAGGCGCGAGGAAAAATGGCGCCCCGCAATGACCAAGCCATCCCCTGGTTTGTCTGTTTTGCTTGCGCTCATCTCACCCTCCGCCAATAAAATGGACTATTTCCACTCGGTCGCCTTCGCCAAGCTCATGAGTGTCATAAGCTGATTTCGCGACAATTTCTAGATTATGCTCGACGGCAATTTTCGTCCGTGGCAGGCCCAAGCGATTGAGCAAATCTGCCACGCTTAAGGGCGCGTCAAAGGCTTGCGCTTCGCCATTTACAAAAATTTCCATCGGGGCACTCCAAAGCTGCCCCGATAATGCAAACCTGACATGCAAAGCGCAAGCCCCCTGCTCGTTTGAAGCGAATTAAGCCTGTTGAAAAACTTGCACTTTTTTGAAATCTCAGCTACCCAAAACAGAGGAAAACCTCGTTTGAAGGAAACCAACGTCGATGGCTCAGGCAATCACGATTATCAATGGCCCGAATTTAAACTTGCTCGGCACGCGCGAGCCGGAAATTTATGGCACCACCACTTTGGCGGATATTGAAGCCATGTGCGTGGCGCGTGCCAAAACCCATGGCCTGAGCGCTCAGTGCTTTCAAAGCAATGATGAAGGCGAGCTGGTCAATCTCATTCAACAAGCGCGCGAGAGCGCGGCTGGCGTGATTATCAATGCCGGCGCATATTCCCACACTTCCGTAGCCATTCTCGATGCTTTGCAATCGGTGGCAGCGCCAATTATGGAAGTACATTTGTCTAATATTTTCGCCCGCGAAGAATTTCGCCATCACTCCTATGTTTCGGGCGTGGCGGCAGGGGTTATTTGTGGGCTCGGCGCGCAAGGCTATGAAATGGCCATTGATGCGCTGGCAACTCGTTTAAACTCGCTGTAAATCTAGCCATAAGAGGATCCCATGGCCAAATTACCAGATAAAAAGACAATTAAAGAACTTGCTGATTTGCTGGCCGATACGGGCCTAAGTGAGATTGAAGTTGAAACCGGCGAAGTGCGCATTCGTGTGGCCCGCCAAGGCGTCGCGGTGAACGCGGTTGTGCCAGCACCCGTGGTTGCAGCCCCTGCCCCTTCCGTGGCCGCGCCCGAAGCGCCGGCCCCTGCGGCGGCCGAGCTGGCTGGCGCGTTAAAATCTCCGATGGTCGGCACCGCCTATCTATCGCCGGAACCTGGTGCGGCTAATTTCGTCAAAGTCGGCGATAGTGTCAGCGAAGGCCAAACGCTGCTCATCGTCGAGGCGATGAAAACCATGAACCCGATTGCCGCAACCAAATCCGGCAAAGTGACGCAAATTATTGTTGGCAATGAACAGCCCGTCGAATTCGACGAAGTGCTGATGGTTATCGAGTAATCCATGGTCAGCAAAATCCTGATTGCCAATCGCGGCGAAATTGCTTTGCGGGTCATCCGTGCCTGTCGCGAAATGGGCATCGCCTCCGTGGCCGTCCACTCCACCGCCGATGACAACGCCATGCACGTGCGCCTGGCCGATGAAAGCGTCTGCATTGGCCCACCCTCTGCCGCGAATAGTTACTTAAGTATTCCAGCGATTATTGCCGCATGCGAAATCACGGGCGCCGATGCCGTTCATCCTGGCTATGGCTTCTTGTCCGAAAACGCCAAATTTGCGCAAATTCTAGAAGAACATAACATCACCTTCATCGGCCCAACGGCGGAGCATATCAATTTGATGGGCGACAAAATTGCCGCCAAAGCCAAAGCCATTGAGCTGGGCATTCCCGTGGTGCCGGGCTCGGACGGCGAAGTGAAAACAGCCGCAGAAGCGCGCGCGGTTGGCCATGAGATGGGCTTTCCGGTCTTGGTCAAAGCGGCCTCGGGCGGCGGCGGACGTGGCATGAAGATTGCCCTCACCGAAGACGATATCGAAGAAGCCTTCACCACCGCCCGCTCGGAAGCCAAAGCGGCGTTTGGCGATGATGCGGTTTATATCGAGAAATATCTTGGCAAGCCGCGCCATATTGAAATTCAAGTTGCCTGCGATACGCATGGCAATGCGGTGCATTTGGGCGAGCGCGATTGCTCGCTGCAACGCCGTCACCAAAAAGTATTAGAAGAAGCCCCTTCCACCGTTTTGGACGACACGGCTCGCGCTAAAATTGGTAAAATCGTAACCGACGCGATGGTCGGTATGAGCTATCGCGGTGTCGGCACGGTCGAGTTTTTGTTCGAGAACGATGAGTTTTATTTCATCGAGATGAACACGCGCTTGCAAGTCGAGCATCCGGTTACCGAAGCCATTACGGGCATTGATTTGGTGCGCGAGCAAATTCGCGTCGCGCAAGGCGAGAAGCTGAGCTTTACCCAAGAGGATGTGAAATTCTCTGGCCATGCCATTGAGTGCCGCATCAATGCCGAGAACGCCGAAACCTTCACCCCGTCCCCCGGCACAATTCAAACCTATCATGCACCCGGTGGTTTGGGCGTGCGGATGGATAGCGCGATTTATTCTGGCTATTCGATACCGCCCTATTACGACAGCCTGATTGGCAAATTGATCGTCCATGCGGAAACCCGCGAGGCGTGTTTAATGCGCCTCGAGCGTGCCTTGGGTGAGTTTGCCATTGATGGTGTGGAGACAACGATTCCGCTATTTGAAAAACTGCTGCCGAACGAAGCGTTCCGCAAAGCCGACTACGACATTCATTGGCTGGAAGTGTTTTTGGGTATGAAAGAAGCCGATTAATTCGTTCGCGTCGGCGGCAGAATTTCGCCGGTGAAAATCATCCCGTCTTCGGTTTCGCACGACAAAGGCCATAGGTCATAAACCGCATGTTCCAGCGCGTGAATGCCGGGGCTGGACGCAAACATCCAGCCGCTAAAGAGGCTGCGGTCGGCCCCATTTTTAAACTCAGAAACTTGCAAAAACGACTTGGTTTCCGGCGGTTCTTCAGGCGGCGTCGAAATGCAATCTTGCATGGTTAGGGTCAGCGCCCCAATGGTCACTTCTTCGCCCGCGCGCAGACTTATGTCGCGCACTTTGGCGGTAACTTTATGCAACAAAGAAAACGTGCCAATGCGCATCGGCCGCTCTTTACGCACGCCCTCCCCTTGGCTTGGAATATCCAGAGTAGGCACAATGAAAACCGACAAGCTCGGATCGCTATTGGTGCCATCGTCGGCGAAAAAATCATCCTCTGCCGCATCCGACGACAGCTCTTCCTCACTTGGCGGAGGTGGCACCAATAGGATTGGCGGCATCATTTTATCATCAAAGATTTCGGCTCGCACGGGGCTAGACGCACAAGCCATCGCCAAAAGCGCAACGCCGACAAGCTTCAAAGCAAAACGATGTGGCGCGGCATAGAGCACTCTATTTAGACGTGCCCTCGGCACTTTCTTCCTCGCCTGCACTGAACAAAGCCTGGCTGACCAGAGCAATCAAATCGACAGAGCCTTGGGTGTATAAAATCTCGTCGCCGGCAGCCAACATGTCTTCGCTGCCGCCTGGAGACAACGACACATAATTGCCGCCCAAAAGGCCTTCGCTGGTGATTTTGGCGCTGGTGTCTTCGGGCAGCTCTACGTCGCCAGAAATGCTAAATTCGGCCAAGGCGTAATAGCTTTGCGGGTCGAGCGTCAGCTGCGTGACGGTGCCAACTTTAATGCCCGACATACGCACATCACTCCCCACAGTCAGCCCATCGACGCGGTCGAACTGAGCGTTTAAACCGTAGCCTTCGCCGCTATCGGCTTCGGTAACGGAATAGCCATAGAGGATGAACAAAGTGGCGATAACCAAAACGGCGGCTCCGACCAGTGTTTCAACGAGATTATCTTTCATGGCGTTTCCCTTTTCGAGCGTCCCATTACCGGGTTTTTATTCAGGTTTCCAAGCATTATAACCTTCAGCATAAGACGCCGCATCGGCGGGCCCTGCTGGCTTATGAGCCTCTTTGGTGCCGGTCATATTCATCTGATGTGGCTGCATCCAATCGCGTTTGGTCATTTTGGCCTCATCGGGGGTTTCATCCACCGTATAGTGCAACCAACCATGCCATTCGGCTGGCACGCGCGAGGTTTCAATGTCGCCATTGTAAATCACCCAACGGCGCGTTTTGCCGTTAATCGAGTCACCTTTTTTATCGATGTAATAGCAATTGCCTTGCTCATCCACGCCCACGAGTTCGCCGCGACGCCAAGTATTCAGCAAAGTGCCAAAGGTTTGGTGATGCCACCAAGTAAAAATCGTTTTTAGAAAAACCAACATTAAGTTTTACTCCATTTGGACATAGCATAAACCAAGCCGCCCTAAAAAACACGAGCAAAAAAACCCGCTCGTGCTCTGCCCTATTCGCTATCTTGTGGGGCCGCTTCGCTCTCCGCCGTTGGTGCCGGCAGGTTCAAACGAATATGCAGCTCACGCAGTTGCGCGTTGGACACAGGGCTTGGCGCTTGCATCAGCAAATCTTCGGCTTGCTGGTTCATCGGGAAAGCCACCACTTCGCGCAAGTTCTCTTGCTCGGCCAGCATCATCACAATGCGGTCGACGCCTGGCGCAATGCCACCATGGGGCGGCGCCCCAAAGCGGAAAGCATTCAACATGCCGCCAAATTCTTTTTCCACCACGGCATCGTCATAACCAGCTAGCTCAAAAGCTTTCAGCATAATCTCTGGCTTATGGTTCCGAATGGCGCCCGAGGATAGCTCGATGCCATTGCAAACGATGTCATATTGATAGCCCTTGATATCGAGGGGATCCATGGTCTCCAAGGCTTCCATACCCCCTTGCGGCATGGAAAACGGATTGTGCGAGAAGTCCAGCTTGCCCGTTGTCTCGTCGATTTCATACATCGGGAAATCGACAATCCAGCAGAAAGCAAATTGATCGCGGTCGATGATGTCTAATTCAGTGCCGACGCGATTGCGCGCACGACCGGCAAATTCGGCAAATTCGCGTGGCACGCCGGCACAGAAGAACACGGCATCGCCATCTTCGAGGCCCAATTGCGTGCGAATTTGCTCGGTGCGCTCGGCACCAATGTTTTTCGCCAAGGGGCCGGCCCCCTCGCAATCGCGGAAGAAAATATAGCCAAGACCGGGCTGGCCTTCGCCTTGCGCCCAAGAGTTCATCCGGTCACAAAACGCACGACTACCGCCGGTTTTGGCTGGAATGGCCCAAATGCGAACCTTGTCGTTTTTCTCAATCATGCCCGCAAAAATCTTGAAGTCAGAGCCGGCAAAACTGGCCGTCACGTCTTCCATTTCAATGGGAATTCGCAAGTCTGGCTTATCCGAGCCATATTTTTGCATCGCTTCGGCATAGGGAATGCGCGGGAAGGTTTTTGTCACGCGCTTGCCTTTGCCAAATTCGACAAACACATCGTGCAACACAGGCTCCACCGCTTGGAACACATCTTCTTGCGTCACAAAGCTCATCTCTAGGTCGAGTTGGTAGAACTCGCCTGGCGAACGGTCAGCGCGCGCATCTTCATCTCGGAAGCATGGCGCAATTTGGAAATAGCGATCAAAGCCCGCCACCATCAGCATTTGCTTAAACTGTTGCGGGGCTTGTGGGAGGGCATAAAAACGCCCCGGATGAGTGCGCGATGGCACCAGAAAATCGCGCGCACCCTCTGGGCTAGACGCGGTCAGAATGGGGGTTTGATATTCGCGAAACCCATCGTCGGTCATGCGACGACGCAACCAAGCGATGATATCCGAGCGCAGCACGATGTTGCTATGCAGCGTATCGCGGCGCAAATCTAGGAAGCGGTAGCGTAGCCGAATATCTTCGGGGTAATCCGGTTCGCCAAACACAGGCAAGGGCAAATCGCCAGCCTCGGAGAGGACTTCCAACTCTGAGACATAAATCTCGACTTCGCCAGTTGGCAGATTTGGGTTTTTGGCGTCCGCATCGCGGGCCACCACTTTGCCTTCAGCGCGCAACACGCTCTCGGCGCGCGCGCCCTCGGCCACGGCAAAAAACGGGCTAGACGGCTCGATAACCAATTGCGTCAGACCAAAGTGATCGCGCAAATCAATGAACAACAAACCACCATGGTCGCGCTTGCGATGCACCCAGCCCGAGAGGCGGACGGTTTGGTCTAGGTTCTCAGCGCGCAAGGCGCCGCAATTATGGCTACGATACTCGTGCATTATGTCTTCCTTTGTGCAAAGACCCCATCGGTCTTTTAAAGCCTAATTAGCTCATTCCTGAGCTTAAACACACCGCTTCAGACGATTTGTCAAGATGCCAGACCCCGTGCAAGGAGGTTTCGTTTCCTAGGCGACAAAGCCAGCCAACTGGCGTATAAATCGGGGCATGAATTTAATTACCACAAATGACGCCCTTGCGGCTCTCTGTTCCAAGCTTTCCACCCAACGATATATCACTGTCGATACGGAATTCTTGCGCGAAACCACCTTCTGGCCAAAACTTTGCCTCATCCAAGCGGCTGGCGATGGCGTGGAAGCCATGATTGACCCACTGGCTGAAGGCATTGATTTACAACCATTTTATGACCTTTTGGTTAATCCAGACGTGATAAAAGTGATGCATGGCTGCCGCCAAGACGTGGAAATTTTTCACAAAGGCGCCAACATCATCCCTACCCCGCTTTTCGATACACAAATCGCGGCCATGGTTTGCGGCTTTGGCGATGCGGTGGGCTATGAGACGCTGATTAAGAGAACGTCGGGCGGTAAAATCGACAAAGGCAGCCGCTTTACCGATTGGAGCCAACGCCCGTTGAGCGACGCGCAGCTGACCTATGCGCAGGCCGATGTGACGCATTTGCGCGATGCCTATGAAATTCTCGAGGCACAATTGGCTGAAAATGGTCGTCGTGGCTGGTTAGAAGAAGAAAGCAATTTGCTCTCCGACCCCGAAATTTACACCCAGCGCCCCGAGAACGCCTGGAAGCGGCTGAAGATGCAAGATCGTCGCCCGCATGTTTTGGGCGTTCTGGTAGAAGTGGCGGCGTGGCGCGAAACCGAAGCGCAGGCGCGCGATGTGCCGCGCAATCGCATTTTAAAAGATGACGCCATTCGCGAGTTGGCCCTGCAAGGCCCGAAAGATAAAAAGGCGCTAGGCCGCTTGCGCGCCGTGCAGCGCGGCTACGAGAACTCTCGCCATGCCGAGCCGCTTCTCGAAGCGGTGGCGCGCGGCAAGAAAAGGCAAGCGGAAGACCTGCCCGATGTGCCGGCCCCAAGCGTCAACCGACAAGGCATTGGCCCTCTGGTGGATTTGCTAAAAGTGCTGCTGAAACAGCGCAGCGAAGAAACCGGCGTGGCACCCAAGCTCATCGCCAATGTGGCCGACCTAGAGCGCATTGCCAGCGATAGCGAACCAGATGTAGCGGCACTACATGGCTGGCGGCACGAAATTTTTGGTCAATATGCCGTAGATTTAAAGGCTGGCAAATTGGCCCTCGCCTCAAAAGATGACGCGGTTATTTTGGTGTCGCGTAATTAATCGATCTCGACATCGCCGAATTGCAAGCTCGCCTCTAGCCCTAAAACGGTCGCCACCGCGGCGAGACGTTTCTGAATAATTGGCGCGTTTAGATTTTTCAACGCTGGCGACAAAGTCAGGGTCAATTTATTTGGCTCAGCGGTTAATTTCGTCTGCGATAAAGCGCCCGGCAAAGAAGCCGATAGCGAATGCGCCAATCGCAAGCTAAGCCCCAAGGCGCGCGCCAAGTTGGCGTCTTTGGCGCCCAATTGGGGGCTTCCAAAACTCATATCCGCATCGCGCACCTCATGGCGAAACGACAAGCCATGCGCCATGAACACGCGGGCCGGATGCGTGATGCCCGCAAAAGGCGCGGTCAATACAGTTTGGCGAATGGTGCTGGCGCGAAACGAGGAATGGCTCGACCAGGCTAAATCGGAGATTAAACACGAGGCCTCGCGCAATCGATTAATCTCCTCAAGAGACAAACCCTCGGGCGCGGCATGGCGATATAAACCGTCCGTCCAAACCGCCAGCTCATGGCCATAGGCTTCGGCTTTGCACAATCGGCTGGCCATTTCTTCGCAAGCCATCAACAAAGGATCGAGGTTGCGGTATTTGGCTTTCAGCTCAGAAAACAAAAACCCTTCGCGCACCGCATGGGTCGAGACAATCAGCCGTTCGGGCTGCACGAGCGTCATAAGGTTTTGCAAAACCAACGCGGCGGCGGGTAAATCTTTCCGCCGATTGTTTGGCGCCCCGGCCAATAGGGCGTCTTCTTGCGCCACCAAACGCGCGCAAAACTCGATGCCGTCGCGCTGGCTCATTTCATATTGGTGCAGTACTTCCAGCGGATAATCGAGGCTCTGCATATGCAGTTTCGCCATCGTCCGCCACGTCCCCCCGACAATATAAATCGGCAATCCCTGGCCGTCTTCGAAACCGGTGAGCGTCGAAAAGGCGGTTTTAATCTGTTCGGCCATAACCGATAAATCATCCCCGCTGGCGCGCTCCAGAGCCAAGACGCCCAAAGGCAGGCTGGCCCAAGCCTCTACTTGACCATCGTGAACGCGGGCTAGCTCTAAGCTGCCACCGCCCAAATCAGCGACAATGCCATCGGCGCCAGGTATCCCCAACATCACGCCATCGGCGGAAAAAAAAGCTTCTTCTTCGCCGCTCAAAACCCTAATTTTATGCCCAAGACAGGCTTCCGCCTCGGCCACAAACTCGGCACTATTGCGCGCTTCGCGCACGGCAGCCGTGGCAAAAGCGGCCAGGTTTTCGATGCCCAATTGTTCGGCAATGGCACGGAAACGACGAAAGGTATCCAGCGCTTTTTGGCGCGGCTGGCCATCGATGGAGCCGCTGGCGGCCACCGCATCGCCCAAACGACAAAAGGCGCGTTCATTATAAATCGGCAAAGGCGTGCGTGCCGAGCCGCTATAGCCCACGAGCCGAACCGAGTTGGAGCCAATGTCCAACACGCCTTGCGGGGCATCCGGGGGCAGCGTGCCCAGTTTCGATAACGCCTTGGCGTATTTATCGGTATAGCTCCCAGTCATTGGACGAGCTTGCCTGTTTGTTCAAAATTCTTCAAGCTTTGCCATCCTCTTGCCCGCTACTTTGCCCACTACTTTGCCCGCTACTTTGCCCGCTGCCTTCCCCAAAGGAATTGCCGCGGCCAGATAGGCTTGGGTTGGTCATGAAATAAGCATGGGCATTCATCCGGCTCTCGCCGTCTTCCGGCGTTTGGCGATAATACTGCCCATCGCTTCGCAGGCTCCAGCTTTGCTGATTATCGGCTAAATTGGTGACCATAATTTGCTCGAGAATTTGCTCATGAACGGTCGGGTTTAAAATCGGTGTCAGAATTTCGACCCGACGATTAAAATTGCGCGGCATCCAATCCGCCGACGAGAAGAACACTTTGGCCTTGGCCGAGGGCAGGCTTTCGCCGCCACCAAAACAAACGATGCGCGAATGCTCCAAAAACCGCCCGATGATGCTTTTCACGCGAATGTTCTCCGACAGCCCCTCGACGCCCGCGCGCAAACAACAAATGCCGCGCACCACAAGCTCGATTTGCACCCCCGCTTGCGAGGCCTGATACAAGGCATCGATGACAAAAGGGTCGACCAAAGAATTCATCTTCGCCCAAATCGTTGCCGGCCGCCCCGCCACCGCATGATCTATTTCGTCTTGAATATGTGCCATCAAAGTCGAGCGCAAAGTCAGCGGCGACATGGCCAGTTTTTTCAAATCCGTCGGTTCGGCATAGCCGGTAAAAAAGTTGAACACTCGCGAGGCATCGGCTGCAATCTCGCGGTCGCAGGTAAACAAAGACAAATCGGTATAGGTTTTGGCGTTTTGCGGATGATAATTACCCGTTCCCAAATGCACATAAGTCCGAATGACCTCGGCCTCACGGCGCATCACAAGGCTCACTTTGGCGTGGGTTTTCAGCTGCAAAAATCCGTAAACCACTTGCACGCCCGCGCGTTCCATATCGCGTGCCAAACGAATGTTCGCGGCCTCATCAAAGCGCGCTTTCAACTCCACCAGCGCGGTGACAGACTTGCCCGCCTCCGCCGCTTCAATCAACGCCTTCACAATCGGGCTGTTTTCCGTGGTGCGATAGAGCGTTTGTTTGATCGCCACAACATCGGGGTCGAGCGCGGCTTGGCGTAAAAACTGCACCACCACATCAAAACTTTCATAAGGGTGATGCACCAGAATATCTTTTTGCCCAATGGCCGAAAAACAATCGCCGCCATGCTCGCGAATGCGCTCGGGAAAGCGCGCGGCAAAAGGTTCGAATTTATCTTTGGGCGCGCTATGCGCATATAGCTCTGCGGTTTGGGCCAGCCCCACAAGGCCATCGACCACCACCATGCCGCGCGCATCTACTTGCAATTCTTTTTGCACGAGTTTTTGCAAACTGTCTGGCATTTCGCTATCCAGCTTCAAGCGAATAACCGAGCCGCGTCGCCGCCGCTTGAGCGCACTTTCAAACAATTGCACCAAATCTTCGGCTTCTTCTTCCACCTCAATATCACTATCGCGAATTACGCGGAACATGCCTTGCCCCAAAACTTCATAGCCCGGGAACGTACGTTCAATAAAGGCCGAAATAAGGGTTTCGAGGCGCACGAAATTTATCTCGCCATCCGCGCCCGGGCTGGCCGGCAAACGAATAAACCGGTCGAGCTGTTGCGGGATGAGCAATAAAGCGTTCATTCGGTTGCCATCGCTTAGCCGCGCCAGTTGCAAAGCCAAAGCCATGCCAAGGTTCGGCACGAAAGGAAACGGATGCGCGGGATCGATCGCCAAAGGTGTCAGCACCGGCAAAACATGGTCGAGGAAATAAGCCTGCAGCCAGTCTAATTGCTCGGGAGATAATTCGTCGGTATCGCGCACATAAAACTGCAAGTCGCGCATCTCAGCCAGCAGCGTGCGCCACACGTCTTGTTGGCGCGCCATCAGCGCATTGGCTTGGGTGGCCACTTGTTTCAATTGTTGGCCCGGCGTTAAGCCATCTTGACTGGCGACATCGACCCCCGCTTGCGTTTGCCCCACCAGACCGGCCACGCGCACCATGAAAAACTCGTCCAAATTACTGGCCGAGATGGACAAAAACCTCAGCCGTTCCATCACCGGATGATGCGGATTACTGGCTTCCTCTAACACTCTTTGGTTGAACGCCAACCAAGACAACTCGCGGTTGATAAATCGCTCGCTGCGCGCAAAGCCCATCAGTTGCTCGGCAAGATCGCCTGGCTTGGCGCCTAATTCTGGCAATGTTTTCAGTTCTTTGGACATATGTCAGTCTACCCGAAATTCTTGTCTAACGCCATCACATCCAACTCGCGGGCTACGAGCGGTACGGTAATCGAGCGTTTTTCCGATAAAGCCACTTGGTCGATATGCGCCACAATTTCGCCCATGGCGATGAAATTACGCTCGATGCGAGGCAGCAGATAGTCGACCACGCGCGGGTCTATCCGCACTTGCCGATCGGCGAATAATTTGGCCAAGAGCCCACGCATTAACGCGTCATCGGGCAGATGCATGGCCACCGCCGGAACGGCTTTCAATCGCGAGCTTAAATCTGGTAATTGCCCGGTCATTTGCGCGGCGGGTATTTGCGACAATAATAATAAACGGGTCGAGCTATTTTTGGCATGATTGAGCAGATGAAACAGAGCCTCTTCGCCATCTTGGCGCAGACCCTCTAAGCGCTCGATAAGCACCACGTCTGGAACCGAGCCTTTCGGCGCGCCCAGAAAATCAGCCAGTGCCGCCTCCGTCAACTGGCTCGCGTCAAAGGCCAGAACCGCCACCTGATTGGCCAGCACGCTCGCCAAATGGCTTTTGCCGCAGCCGCTGGGCCCATATAGCCATTGCACGGGCGAGGTCCAGTTTGACAAGCCATCGATCACCGCCACCGCTTCTGCATTGCTGGGCGTCACCAGAAACGCATCGCGCCCCAAGGCCGTGCGTTGGGGTAGATCAAAAACCAATTGTTTAGTCATCGCTAGCCGAACCCGAAGCGCTGGAGACATAATCGCGCTGATAAAGCGTCACGGCGTAACGGATTAGCACACCCAATATCGCTGCAATAGGCACCGCCAAAAGCAGTCCCAAAAAGCCAAATAGGCTGCCCATGGCCAGTAAGGCGAAAATAATCCAAACCGGATGCAAATGCACCCGATCGCCAACCCATCGCGGCGTCAAAACATTGCCTTCAATAAATTGCCCCACCAGGAACACCAGTCCAATTTGGCCAAGGCTGGCCCACTCAAACCCAAATTGACCAAGCCCCAAAGCGCCCGCCAAAAGCAGCCCAAAGGCGGCGCCCACATAAGGCACGAAGCTTACCAATCCGGCCAAGAGGCCCACAAAAATTCCGCCCTGCAAGCCAACAACAGAAAGCCCGACCGCATAAATCACGCCCAGCGCCATACAGACCATAATCTGACCGCGCGCAAAGCCGCCCAGAGTTGTATCAATTTGCCGAGCCAGCTCGCGAATGATTTCGCTATGCTCATCCGGCAGCAGCGCATCAATGCGCGCCGTCATGCGGTCCCAATCGTTCAACATATAGACCGCCACAATCGGGGTGATGATGAGAAGGCTCAACACATTGAGCAAAGACAGGCCGGTGAACAGCAGGCTGGAGGCCGTGTTTTGCAAACCATCGCGCAGGCTTTCGCCCAGCGAACTGACAATCTGCGACTGCCCATCGGTTAGGTTTTCAGCCATCATCCAATTTTGCACATCGGCGATGTAAGACGGCAAAGCGCCAATCAACAGGCTAATTTGGGTTGCCATCAAGGGCAGCCCCAGCGTTAGGGCGACCAAGACAAGCAGGCCCACAGCCAGCGTAATCGTGGCCGTGGCGAGGCTGCGAGGCAGACCGAAAGCCTCTAACCGGTCAGCCACAGGATCGAGAAAATAAGCCAGCGCAAAGCCCAAAACAAAAGGCAATAAAATGGACGATAAAGCCGATAGCAAAAAGATCGACAGGCCAAGCGCCATAATCAGCAGCAGATGAGATAAGCGAAGCGGCATGTTAAGGGATCTCTCTTATGGCTTGGGGCTGGTTCGGGGGTGGCGACGGAACCACGGGCGGAGCCCCGACCGGAGAAACGGCTGGAGTAATGACTGGAGAAACGACTGGAGCCACTCCCGGCACGGGCGAGCCCAGAGGTGCTGCCCCTTCGGGGTCTGTCGCCAGCCCGGTATCTGGCAAAATTGGCGCGACATAAACCGCCACGCCCAAAGCCTTCGCGGTCTCCACGTTGGCCACTTGGCGGGCGGTTAAACTGCCGCCCAAAACCAACTCATTCTGGTCGAGATTATTGGTCAATTGCGGCACCGATCCAATATAGGCAAGATCGACATAGGCATAGTTTTTGGTCAGCTCCACAATGGTCACTTCGCGCACCAAATCGACCGCATTCAAACGGTCGAGCAAGCGCGTCCAATCCGACAGGCTCGTATAGCTGGCGCGCACTTGCAAAACTTGTTTTTCATCCGACACAACGGCCGCGACAGATTTCCAGCGCGCGGCCAATATGCCCATCACTTCATCAATCGCGCGCCGCGCCATCTGCGCGTGCGGCGTTCCGGTGCGATAGGTTTTGACAATCACATCGCTTTCCTCGGCGCCAAAAATATAGGCGGTGACGCCCAATTGCCCGTCCACATCGGCCAGCGCGTGGGCCACCACGACGGTGTCCGTGCCATAGCGTTCGTTCAGGCGTTGTAATTTTGCCGGGTCCCCAATGAGAATATCTTCTGCATTGGCAATCTCTGTGTCTTCCAAATCGCCCAGCGGCAGCAACATGGGCGCCAGACTATTATCAATGTCATGAGCCGCCCATTCTTGGCGCCACCAATGTTCGCCCCAGCTTTGCAGGCCCGCAAGGTCTTCCAACACGGGCAATAAGAGCGCGGGCTGGCTTTGCACTTCGGTGATGGCCACGCCCACGCCGCGAAGTAATTCGCGCAAAGGGCCTGGCTTAAACTGTACCGACAAAGTCGCCAAATAGCGCCCGGGGCCAGTTTTCTCGTCTGAAATTCGCAACCCCTCCACCAGGTTTTCAAAGTCCAAGGCCTGGATATCGGGCAGTTTTTCCCATTCCTCTTGTTTGGTCAGGCGGCGCATAGCCATCGACAGCGCCTTGGTTTGGCCATCGCGCAAGGCGGCCGCCCGCGCCAAACTGGTCGAGGCGGCGCTGGCATCGACTTTAATTTTTTGCACTTCAAAAACGTTTCCCGCTTGCGCCGAAAGGCTCGCAAAAGAGAGCGCGAACAGCACAAATAGCAGGTTGGAACAAAGACGGTTTTTCATAGCGGCCAAGGTACCGCGCAGTTTCCTCCACGGCAATCACTTAAAGTTTCAATTACGGGGTTACATTACCCACGATGCAGGCTATTTTGTGGCAAGTTTTCGATTCCACTGCGTTGTTACGCGCCTTGAGGTGATTTATGTCCGGCCCTAGCAAAACACCCCTTACTTATGCCCAAGCGGGCGTGGATATTAAAGCGGGCAACGATTTAGTTAAACGCATCGGGCCATTGGCCAAATCCACCGCACGCACGGGCGCCGATGTCGACCTTGGCGGTTTTGGCGGTCTGTTCGATTTGGCAGCCTGCAAATTCGACGACCCCGTATTGGTGGCCGCCAATGATGGCGTCGGCACGAAATTAAAAATCGCTATTGAAGCCGACAAACACGACACCGTGGGCATTGATTTGGTCGCCATGTGCGTCAATGATCTCATTGTTCAAGGCGCCGAACCGTTGTTCTTTCTCGATTATTTCGCCTCTGGAAAATTAGACGTCGATGCCGCCACAAATGTGATTGCAGGCATCGCGGAAGGCTGTCGCCAAGCCCATTGCGCGCTTATCGGCGGCGAAACGGCCGAGATGCCAGGCATGTATGCGGCCGGAGATTATGACTTGGCAGGCTTCTCGGTTGGCGCGGTAGAGCGCACGAAAGTCTTGCCAAAGAAAGACATTGCACATGGCGATGTGATTTTAGGCCTCGCCTCCAATGGCTTGCATTCTAACGGATTTTCTTTGGTACGCCGCCTCGTGGAAGCCGAAGGCCTTGCGTGGGATGCCCCCTCGCCTGCCGATGACACCAAGAGTTTGGCCGAAGATTTGCTGACCCCAACGCGGATTTATGTGCGTTCGGTGCTGGCCGCGTTAAAGGCCAATGCGCCGATAAAAGGCCTCGTGCATATTACCGGCGGCGGATTTCAAGAAAACTTGCCGCGCGTGCTCGACGACCATCTGGCGGCGCATATTGATCTCTCGGCATGGAAATTGCCGCGCGTTTTCCAGTGGCTGCAAAAAGCCGGCGCCATAGAAGAAGCCGAACTTTTGCGCACGTTCAACTGCGGCATCGGCATGGCCGTGGTCGTGCCGATGGACGTGGCCGCCGATGTGATGGCTTTGCTGGCCGCCCAAGGCGAGACAGTTTTGCCGATTGGCACCATCACCGCGCGCGAGGGCGATGCGGTGACATTCTCTGGAACGCTGTCTGCATGAAACAACAGCCGACCAAAGTCGCGGTTCTTTTCTCCGGTCGGGGCAGCAATTTAAAAACCCTTGCTGAACATATGGCGCAAGCCAATGTGCCTGCCGAACTGACGTTAGCGTTGAGCAATCGCCCCAAGGCAGGCGGGCTAGACTATTGCGCCCGCCAAGGCATCGCCCATCAAGCCATCGACCATAAGTTATTTGAGAGCCGGGAAAGTTTCGACGCCGAGCTGGACGCCACTTTGCGCGCCGCCAAAATTGAGCTGGTTTGCTGCGCTGGGTTTATGCGCCTGTTAAGCGCAGGCTTTGTGGAAGCCTGGCGCGATCGCATTATCAATATTCATCCCTCGCTTTTGCCCAAATATAAAGGCCTCCACACACATGCGCGCGCCATAGAAGCTGGCGATAGCGTGCATGGGTGCAGCGTCCATTACATGCGCCCAGAAATGGATGAAGGGCCGGTGATTGTGCAAAAACAAGTGCCGATTATGCCCGAAGACACGCCAGACACATTGGCCGAGCGGGTTTTGCAGCAAGAGCATATCGCCTATCCAGAGGCTTTGGATGCGGTGTTGAAAAAAATGGCGAGCCCAGCCTAAGCCGTCTCGCCATTTTCGAAATCAAGTGGATTTGGAATTAACCAACCAGCTCATGATCCGCAAAGAAGAATTTAATTTCTTCGGCTGCGGTTTCGGGAGCGTCCGAACCGTGTACGGAATTGGCATCAATGCTTTCCGCAAAATCTTTACGGATGGTGCCTGCATCGGCTTCGGCTGGATTGGTGGCGCCCATAATTTCGCGATTTTTCGCGATGGCGTTTTCGCCTTCCAGAACTTGCACGACCACAGGGCCGGAAATCATGAAGTCTACCAAGTCATTGTAAAACGGGCGTTCTTTGTGGACGCCGTAAAACTCGCCAGCTTGATCGCGGGTCATGTGAATACGCTTGGAAGCAACAATGCGCAGGCCATTGCTTTCGAACCGGTCAATAATTTTACCAGTCAGATTGCGTTTGGTGGCATCGGGTTTGATAATCGAAAAAGTACGCTCAAGAGCCATGAGTAAATCCCCAAATAGGTTAAATCAGAATTAAAAATGAGTTCAATTGACCGCTTTATAGGCGAGCTTTGAAGCCAGCGCAAGCAATGGAACAGCGCGCAAGCAATGGAAAAGAGAGCAAGCAATGGAACAGAGAGCGCCTAAGCCTTTTGTTCCCACTTGCCGTCTTCGCCCTGCTGCCAATAGGTCAGCTCATGCGGGCTGTCTTTCAAACCCGCCCATTGCTGGCGGGCATGGGCGAGGCTTTCCTCGTCGCGGCCATCGAATAAAAACACGCAGCGCTGGAAATTATCCAGCTCTGGGCGCGACGCGCCCTCGACCAGAAACAAAACATTGGCTGCATTGGGCGTCTCCGCCTCATCGGTCAGCCATATCGGTTGTTCGGCCGCATTATTGGCAAAACGCGCATCCCCTTTGGCGGCATGGGGCAAAAATGCCTCATCGCGATAGGTCCATAAATGCGCATCCAGCGTTGCCAGCCGCGCCTCGGAGGTCACTTGAACAACGGCCTTCCAGCCGCGCTCAAGTGTTTTCTCCAAAAGAGCTGGCAAAACCTGTTCTAGGGTCTGGCGCTCCAGATGATAGAACAGCAACTCACTCATTATTCGTAATGTGCTTTCACCAGACGGTCGAGCAAGCGCACGCCATAACCAGACGCCCAGGTGCGGCTGATTGAAGATTTAGGCGAGCCCATGGCCGTGCCTGCAATATCCAAATGCACCCAAGGCACATCATTGGTGAACCGCTGCAAGAATTGCGCCGCCGTAGAGGAGCCCGCATAACGCCCGCCAATGTTTTTCATATCGGCGTTCGGCGTATTGATCATTTTATCGAACGTATCGTTCATTGGCATGCGCCAGACTTTCTCGCCCTCTTGATTGCCAATGGCCGTCAATTGCTCGGACAAAGTATCATCGTTCGAAAACAGCCCTGCATAATCTTGCCCCAAGGCCACCAGGATGGCGCCTGTCAGCGTGGCCAAATCGATCATGAATTTTGGCTTGAAACGTTTTTGCGTATACCAAAGCGCATCGGCCAAGACCAAACGCCCTTCCGCATCCGTGTTCAAAACTTCGATGGTTTGGCCCGACATAGACGTAACAATATCGCCGGGGCGTTGTGCGTCCCCGTCTGGCATATTTTCTACCAGACCCAAAATGCCAACCGCATTTACTTTTGCTTTGCGGGCTGCCAAAGCGTGCATCAGGCCAGTCACGGCTGCCGCGCCGCCCATGTCGCCTTTCATTTCTTCCATGCCGCCCGCAGGTTTGATGGAAATACCGCCGGTGTCAAAACACACGCCCTTGCCGACAAAGGCAACGGGTTGTTTCGTTTTTGCTGCGCCATTCCATTGCATCACCACCATTTGGCTGGGTTGGCGACTGCCTTGACCGACGCCCAGAAGCGAGCCCATGCCAAGTTTTTTCATTTGCGCTTCGCTCAACACCTCTACTTTGACCCCGAGTTTGGTCAGCGCTTTGGCGCGTTTGGCAAATTCTGGTGGGGTAAGAATATTGGCCGGCTCATTGACCAAATCGCGCGCCACAATCGTGCCTTCGGCCACGGCTTTCAATTCCACGAAACTCTTTTTGGCGGCGGTCATGGCTTTGGTGGCCACCACAAATTTAGATGGGCCGCCTTTGGTTTTGCCTTTGGTTTTATATTTTTCGAATTTGTAGTCGCGCAGCATGGCGCCTGTGGCGGCGCGCGCGGCGAGGTCGCCATCGCTGACCGCTTTATTGCCCGCTGGCTCTAGCAGAAGCGTGATCACGCCGTCGGCTTTTTCGACGCTACCCAGCGCTGTGCCGCCCATTTTTTCGGCGTCAGCGGCGGTTAGTTTTTTCGCGTCGCCCAGCCCCAAAACGACAATCCGGTCGAGCGTGGTTTTGGCTGGCGCCAACAGCGCAAACATGGCGCCCGCTTTGCCGGTGAATTTCTTGATTTTAATGGCCCGGCTAATCGCTCCGTCGGTTTTTTTGTCCAACTGTTTGCCCAAGCTCGACAGCTTGCCGCCTTGCGTGGCCGTAACAATGACCGAGCCTTTGGTCGGCAGAGTGTCTTTTGCGAAAGAAATAGATAGAGGCATAGGTTTCTCCAATAGATGAGCGAGAGGGAATTAAGGGTCGGTTCAATGCTTTGCCCACACAGCAGGCTTGAATTCGTTTATGAATGCCAACATTATGGCGTAAATTACTAGTCGTCCAGCGCCATTTAGGCTAACACTGATGGTACCTTAATATGGCGTTCTATCGCCTGAAAACGAGTCCTAAAATGAATTCTTTTGCCAGCCTTTTGACGAAACCCATGCTTATTGGCCTGACCCTGGTTCTAGGGTTCAGCTCTGGCGTCCCAAATGCGCAAGCCGCCCAGCAACGCGACGTCGAAGGCATTGCGGCCATCGTCAATGATAAAGTCATCTCGCTGTTCGATGTCGACCAGCGCGTCGACTTGTTTTTTGCCACCTCGGGCATCGCCAAGTCGCCCGACATGACCGAGCGCATGCGCGCCCAAGTGCTGCGCTCCCTGGTCGATGAAAAACTGCAACTCGAAGAAGCCAATCGGGTGGAAATAGCGATTAAGGACAAAGAAGTCGAAGACCGGATGAAGACCCTGGCGACCGAAGGCAAAATGACGCTTAAGGGCATCAAAGAGTTTCTCGCCGAGAAAAATATTGAAACGGAATCGCTCGAGCAACAATTGCGCGCCGAGCTGGCGTGGAGCCAATTTGTCCGCCGTAGTTTTAGCGGTCGGGTGAAAGTTGGCGATCAAGAAATTGACGAGCAATATAATAAGGCTGTGCGCGCGGTAAATCAGACGCGGTTTTTGCTCAGCGAAATTCTGCTCAATCTGGATAGTTTCTCGAACGAACAACAAGTTGAGAAACTCTCTGGAGAGATTGTCAAACAGCTGCAATCCGGCGTCGATTTCGGTGCTGTGGCGCGCCAATTCTCCATCGCCCCCACGGCCGCGCGCGGCGGGCAATTGGGCTGGATTACCGCCGATCAATTAGACAGACGCCTTGCCAGCGTCGTGCGTCAAATGAAGCCAGGCCAGGTGTCCGCGCCCATCCCCACCAATGCGGGGCTATATATTATCGCGCTGGCCGACAAGCGCGCCGGTGGCAATGACCCAAGCAAAAACCAGTTTGATGTCTTGAGCCTAACGTTTCCCAAAGACAGCAAGCCGAGCAAAATTGATAAGTTCGCGGCCGATTTTAAAACCTGCCGTCGGGCCCAACAAAGCGCCAAGAAAGCCAAAGCTTTGGCCAAGCGCACGGGCTTGCGCGAATTGCGCCAATTGCCGCGCCAAATTGCCAATGCGGTTGGCAATCTAGAGGCGGGTCGTCTGTCTGTCCCCATCACCACGCCAGATGGCATTGAGCTTTATGCCGTTTGCGATCGCAAAGATGACCTCGGCATTGAGATTTCGCGCAGCCAGATATCGGAAAATATTTTCTCCCAACGCGTATCCATGATGGCGCGGCGGCATTTGCGCGACTTGCGCCGCGATGCCGTTGTCGAATATCGCTAGAGACGCACCCCTCGCATGACAGCCACAGATCCCTTTGACCCGCTCCCGCCCTTGCGAGAGGTAATTCAGGCGCATGGCCTTCGCGCCGATAAAAAATTCGGACAAAACTTTATCCTCGACCTCAACCTGACGCGGCGCATTGCGCGCGAGGCGGGCGATTTGACCCAATGCGAAGTCATCGAAGTGGGCCCCGGCCCCGGCGGGCTAACGCGAGGGCTTTTAATGGAAGGCGCGGCGCATGTGCACGTCATCGAGGCCGATGCCCGCTTTGTGCCTGCGCTGGAAGAAATTAAGGCCGCCTACCCAAATCGGGTTTCCATTCATTTGGGCGACGCGCTAAAAATCTCGCCCGAAAGCCTAACCCAAGCGCCCTATCGCATTGTCTCCAACCTGCCCTATAACGTGGCCACGCCCTTGCTGACAGGCTGGCTCGACGCGGGCTGGCAGGATGGCAAATGGGCGCCGAAGTTTTTATCCATGACCCTCATGTTTCAAAAAGAAGTGGCCCAGCGCATTACGGCTTTGGCGGGGGAAAAACATTATGGCCGCTTGGCCGTGCTGGCCGGCTGGCTAAGCGAGGCGCGCATCGCTTTTGATGTCGACCGGCAAGTATTTGTGCCCCCGCCCAAAGTCACCTCTGCCATTGTTGATTTGCGCCCACGCGGAACCCCGCTGGCGGAGGCCAACCCGCACAACTTGAGCAAGCTGACAGCGGCCGCCTTTGGCCAGCGCCGGAAAATGTTGCGCGCCAGTTTGAAACAGATAAGCTCAGACCCTCAAGCGCTTCTGGCAGCGGCGGGTATCGCCGAAACCACGCGCGCAGAACAGCTAACGATTGACCACTTCTGCGCACTCGCTAATCTATGGAAACCAGGCGCCTAGCCTTACCAAACCAACCCTCGGGAGACCCCACATGAAAAGCCAAGCCATTACCGAATACGGTGCAGCCCTATCGCCAGTCGAAGCCGACACACCGACCCCCAGCGGCCAAGAAGTTCTGATCGAGATTACCCATTGCGGCGTTTGCCACTCTGACGTGCATTTTCATGACGGCCATTTTGATTTGGGCGACGGACAAAAACTCGACGTGCGCGGCGCGCGCCAAACCCCGTTTACGCTCGGCCATGAGATTGAAGGCGTCGTCAGCGCCATTGGCCCAGATGTAAAAGACGTGAAAGTCGGCACCCGCAAAGTAATTTACCCTTGGATTGGCTGTGGCGAATGCCATGAATGCGACCATGACCGCGAGCATTTGTGCAATGGCCGCGCGCTTGGCGTGAACCTGCCCGGCGGTTTTTCGACCCATTGTCTCGTGCCCCACGAGCGCTATTGCCTAGATGCCGAAGGCATCGCAGAAGGCCTCGCCAGCACCTATATGTGCTCAGGCATTACCGCCTATTCGGCCCTGAAATATCTCGACACAGGCGACAAAGGCGAGCCAGCGCTCATCGTTGGCCTCGGCGGCGTGGGCATGATGGCCTTGCAATTTGCCTTGGAGATGTACGACGAAACGCCTCTGGTGGCCGATTTGGATGAGAACAAACTACAGGCCGCTATGGGCGCTGGCGCGCGCGCTGCCTACAATCCAAAAGATCCCGCAGCACTAAAGCAACTCCTCGCAGACACCAATGGCGGCGTCGCGGGCGCGGCTGACTTTGTCGGCGCCGAGGGGTCGTTGAAATTTGCCACAGGCGCCATTCGGCGCGGCGGCGGCGTGAAAATCGTCGGCCTGTTTGGCGGTGGTTTCTCGCAACCTATTCCTTATTTCCCATTCCGCGCCATGTCGGTGGGCGGCTCAATGACTGGCTCTTTGGCCGATACCATTGAGATGTTGGAAATTGTCAAAGCCGGCAAAATCAATCCCATTCCCGTGGAAACACGCGACATGAGTGCGGCCAGCGAAACGCTGGACGATTTGCGCGAAGGCAATATCATCGGTCGCGTGGTGCTGGAAAACCGCTAACGAAAAAATCTCCGAGGCTTTTTTTACAAAGAGTCTCGGAGCGTTTTCACAAAATCAGATAGATCTGTTTGGCGGGCGCGCTTTAAGCGCTCGGCCATCAAAATAGCCTGCAGGTGTTCCCGCGCCCGCTCGGCATCTTCATTGACGATGACATAATCATATTCCGGATAATGGCTAATTTCATCCGAGGCTTTCGACATGCGCGCGGCCACCACTTCGGCACTATCTTGCGCGCGCGTGTTCAGGCGCTTTTCTAGCTCGGCAGCTGACGGAGGCAGAATAAACACTTTCACCAAATCATCGGCCGCCGCCTCCTGTAATTGTTGTGTGCCCTGCCAATCGATATCGAATAAAACATCATGCCCTTGCAGCAACGAGCCTTCTACGGGACCCCGCGGCGTGCCGTAATAATTGTCGAAAACTTTTGCATGCTCTAGAAGCTCGCCTCGATTGCGCATCTCACCGAAGGCCTGCGTATCCACGAAATGATAGTCTTGGCCATCTATTTCACCGGGCCGCGCTTGGCGCGTGGTCACCGATACCGACATGGAAATATGGCTATCTGCCGCCAACAGGCTGCGCGCCAAAGTGGTTTTGCCCGCACCCGATGGGGACGATAAAACCAACATAAGGCCACGACGGTGGATGGCATCAGACATGAGCAGCTCCTCGAATCAACTTCCAAAGTCTCACTATAAAGGATTATCGCTTTTTCTGTTTTTCGATTTGGCGCCAGCGTCGGACATTGCGATTATGCTCGGCCAATGTTTTGCTAAACACGTGCCCGCCAGTGCCATCGGCCACGAAATACAGGGCTTGGCTAGCGGCCGGATTTAAAACCGCCGCAAGGGCTGCACGCCCCGGATTGGCGATGGGCGTCGGCGGTAGGCCCTTAATGCGATAGGTATTATAGGCCGTGTGGCGACGAATTTCGCTGCGCCGAATGGGCCGTCCCAATTTGCCTTGCCCGCCAACCAGCCCGTAAATAATCGTCGGGTCGGATTGCAACCGCATATTTTTCTTCAACCGATTGACGAACACCGCCGCTACCAGAGGGCGCTCACTGGCCACCGCCGTTTCGCGCTCCACAATCGAGGCCAGAATAATCGCTTCCTGCTTCGACTTAATCGGCAGGCCCAACTGGCGTTTTGGCCACAACGCATCAATGACAGAGGTCTGCGCTCGCGTCATTTTTTCAAGCAGCTTGGCGCGTGACATACCGCGCGGCACTTTATAGGTTTCGGGCAATAGCGAGCCTTCGGGGGGAATGGCCACCTCGCCTTTAAGCAAATCAAGCCCGCGCAATTGCGCGACGATGTTTTGACTGGTTAGCCCTTCGGCCAAAGTGATGGCGTGCAGCATCACCTCGCCACGGGTCAATATTTTTAGTACGACGTGCATATTGGCGCCGGCCGGTATGCTAAATTCGCCAGCTTTCAAAGCCGTAGCTTGACCGCGCAATCGGGCGTAAACGCGAAATAAAAACGCGCTGCGCAAAAGGCCCTGCTCGTCTAGTTTTACCGTGACCGCGCGCAGCGTGCTGCCGCGTAGCAGCTCGATTTGCTTGGCTTGTGTTTGAGGCCCAGACATGAAAATCAGCCCAAGGACGGCGATCAAAACCATCATAGCCAGGAGGGCGGCTGGCAGGAAAACCGCGCGAAACCGATTTAAAATTAACACGATGGGTTGCAAAGCCAGTCTACTCGACCGCTTTAAAAACCAGCGAGGCATTGGTGCCACCAAAGCCAAAGCTATTGGAGAGAACGGCCGAAACCTTTTTCTCCTGGGCCTTTAAAGGCACCAAATTAAGTTTGGTTTCTGCAGATGGCGTTTCCAAATTGAGGGTCGGCGGCACAATGCCATCGCGCATCGCCAAGACACAAAAAATCGCTTCTACCGAACCCGCAGCCCCTAGCAAATGGCCGATGGAGGACTTGGTCGACGACATCGCCAAATGATCGCCCGCGCCACCGAACAAGCGTTCGACCGCGCGCAATTCAATTTCATCGCCCCTCGGTGTGGAGGTGCCATGGGCGTTGATATAGTGAATGTCTTCGGGCGCCAAGCCAGAGCGTTTCAACGCCGCCTGCATAGCCCTAAATCCGCCCGAGCCATCTTCGGCAGGCGAGGTAATATGATAGGCATCACCCGATAATCCATACCCCACCACTTCGGCATAGATTTTGGCGCCGCGCGCTTTGGCGTGTTCATATTCTTCGAGCACCACAATGCCGGAGCCTTCGCCCATGACAAAACCATCGCGGTCTTTATCATAGGGGCGCGAGGCTTTTTCGGGAGCGTCGTTGAAACTCGTCGACATGGCGCGGCAAGCCACAAAGCCTGCCATGCCCAAAGGCGAGATGGCACCTTCAGTGCCGCCCGCGACCATCACGTCGGCATCGTCAAACATAATCAACCGCGCCGCATCGCCAATCGCGTGCGCGCCGGTAGAACACGCTGTCACCACTGCGTGATTGGGGCCTTTAAGGCCGTGTTTAATGGAAACTTGTCCGCCCGCTAAATTGATTAGCGAGCCAGGAATAAAGAATGGGCTTATTTTACGAGGCCCCTTGTCGCGCAATGTATTGGTGCCAGCTTCAATGCCTTGCAAGCCACCAATGCCGGCGCCAATGAGGACGCCAGTGCGGAATTGTTGTTCCTCGGTTTCTGCTTTATAGCCGCTGTCGGCGAGCGCCATATCGGAGGCGGCCATGGCGTAAATGATAAAATCATCGACGCGGCGCTGGTCTTTGGGCGCCATATAGAGGTCGGGGTTGAAGCCGCCCTCGCCCTTGTCAATTTGGCAAGCAATCTGACAAGGCAAATCCGACGCGTCGAAATAATCAATAGGGCCAGCACCGGAGTGACCATCGAGGAGCCGTTTCCAACTCTTCTCAATGGTCTCACCAAGCGGGTTTACAGACCCAATGCCGGTAATAACGACGCGCCGCATTCTAATAAGTCTTCTTTACGAAGCCTGGTCGATGAATTTCACTGCATCGGCAACTGTCAAAATAGTTTCAGCTGCGTCATCCGGAATTTCGATACCAAATTCTTCTTCAAAAGCCATCACCAGCTCCACGGTGTCTAGGCTATCGGCGCCCAAATCATCGATGAAGCTTACGGCTTCGGTAACTTTATCGGCTTCTACGCCAAGGTTTTCGACTACGATGTTTTTTACGCGTTCGACAGTATCGCTCATCTTAAGCTCCTTAAAAATGGCTGCATATTTATACTAAAAGCAGCAAATTCCTCAAAAAATAGGCATGACTCCCATACCTGAAGTTTTCTCTAACACCCTTTACACACCGTGTCTATGGTCCGGCGCCTTCGAAATAAGCGCTAAATCATAGCCATGCCGCCGTTCACATGCAGCGTTTGTCCGGTGACATAGGCTGCCTCATCGCTGGCCAAATAAAGACACGCCGCTGCGATATCATTTCCCTCGCCCAAACGCCCTGCCGGGATGGCTTGGGTCAGCGCTTCTTTTTGCGCCTCGGGCAAGTCATCGGTCATCGGCGTGGCAATAAATCCAGGAGCCACGCAATTGACGGTAATGCCGCGACTGGCGACTTCTTGCGCCAAAGATTTAGACATACCAATCATGCCCGCTTTGGTCGCTGCGTAATTGGCTTGGCCTGGATTTCCGGTCACCCCCACCACAGAAGTAATGCCAATAATGCGACCCTGGCGGCGTTTCATCATGCCACGCAAAGACGCCCGAATAAGACGGAAGCCCGAAGTTAAATTAACCTCTAAGACCGCGTCCCAATCTTCGTCTTTCATACGCATCGCCAAACCATCGCGCGTGATGCCCGCATTGTTCACCAAGATGTCCAAACCGCCCATGGCTTCTTCCGCTTTGGCCGCCAAATGGGCCGCGCCCTCGGCGGTCGACAGATCCGCAACCAAAACATGCGCGCCATCGCCCAGCTCATCGGCCAAAGCTTGCAGCACGCTTTCGCGAGTTCCAGCCAGCCCGACATTGGCGCCGGCCGCGTGCAGCGTGCGCGCAATTTGATTGCCAATGCCGCCAGAGGCGCCGGTTACCAGTGCGTTTTTTCCGCTTAAATCAAACATTTATTTCTCCCTTAATTTGTAAAATCTTGAATATCTTCGGGCGCATTCAAGGCTCGCGCCGCCAAGCGGTCGTCGATGCGACGCGCCATGCCGGTTAATACTTTTCCAGTGCCAATCTCTACCAAGTCAGTGACCCCCTGATCGGCCGCCCAAATCATACTCTCGCGCCAGCGCACCGAACCTGTCACCTGCTCGATCAGCAGGTTGCGAATAAGCTCTGGGTCTTGCGTCGCCTCGGCGGTGACATTGGCAATTAGCGGCACGCTTGGCGCTTGGATGTTGGTCTCGGCCAAAGCGGCAGCCATTTCATCGGCGGCGGGTTGCATCAGCGAGCAATGAAATGGCGCACTCACAGGCAGGTTCATGGCGCGTTTGGCGCCGCGTTCCTTGGCCAACTCAATGGCGCGCGCCACCGCTTCGGCGTGGCCAGAGATGACCACTTGGCCATTGGCATTATCATTGGCGGCGGCACAGACTTGTGTTTTTGAGGCGGCTTCTTGCGCAATCTCAGCGACCACCGAAAATTCTAACCCTAAAAGCGCTGCCATGGCGCCGACACCCACTGGCACGGCGCGCTGCATGGCTTGGCCGCGCAATTTCAACAACCGACTGGCATCGTCTAATTGCAAAGCCCCGGCTGCCGTCAGCGCTGCATATTCGCCCAAACTGTGGCCCGCCACATAGGCTGCGGCATCGGCCAATTTCACGCCGCGCGCTTCCAATACGCGCATCACGGCCATGGAGACCGCCATAAGCGCCGGCTGCGCGTTTTCCGTGAGGGTCAGGGTTTCTGGCTGGCCGTTCCACATGATGTCCGAGAGGTTTTGGCCGAGCGCGGCGTCCACTTCGTCGAAGACCGCTTTGGCTTCTGGATAGGTTTGCGCCAGAACTTGGCCCATGCCAACGGTTTGGCTGCCTTGACCTGGAAATACAAATGCTTGTGTCATCGAATTGCCCTCTTTTAATCTTGCGTTATCTTTTCGGGCGATCCGCCCTTATGCCTTCAGGCAATAAGCCCTTGGCCTCTTATACTAGGTGTTTGCGCGCTGTGGGGACAGATTTTTACCCCTCAAATCATCCTTGCCAAGCCTTGCCCGACATAGTATTACCCGTTTTATTAAGTTTCGGTCGAAGGCTGAAAGGATGAAAACCTCTGGTGGTCAGAGGTTTAGGAATGGTCCGACATCCCCTGTCTTCGCTCTTGCGTAACTTGTGAGCTTCTCCCAGTTATTGGTAGATAAGGGCTCGCTAGGGGCTAGGCGCCGAACCCATGAAGGAGAGAAGCTATGGCTCTTTATGAGCACGTGTTTATTGCACGCCAAGATATTTCTTCGCAGCAAGTAGAAGGTCTCATCGATATGATGCAGGCTGTGCTGGAAGAAAATGACGGCAAAATTACCAAAATCGAATATTGGGGTTTGAAATCACTCGCATATCGCGTGAAGAAAAACCGCAAAGGTCATTATTCCTTGCTGAACATTGACGCGAGCCACGCAGCCGTTGCTGAGTTGGAACGTCGGATCAGCCTGAACGATGACATCATTCGTTCCATGACTCTGCGGGTCGATGAGCATGAGGCCGATGACTCGGTTCAAATGCGTAACAAAAACCGTGACGAACGTCGCGGTTCGCGTCGCGAAGATGGTGGCGATCGCCGCCGCGATGATCGTCCACGTGACGACCGTCCCCGCGAAAGTAAACCAAGCGAAGGAGAGGCATCATGAGCCAAGGACGCCGCCCATTTGGACGCCGCAAGAAGTCTTGCCCGTTTTCAGGACCCAACGCACCGGTCATCGATTATAAAGATACCCGCCTTCTGCAACGTTATGTTTCCGAACGCGGTAAAATCGTTCCTCGTCGCATCACGGCTGTTTCTTCCAAGAAACAACGCGAGCTGGCCCGCGCTATCAAGCGCTCCCGCTTCCTGTCGTTGATGCCGTATACGGTTGATCAGTAGGCCTTTCGGCAGGAGCGTGCCCATCTTATGACGCAAGCCCTGCTCTTGAGAATAATTTTGGCGGCGACCAGCTCTTTTGTGCTGTTCGCCGCCATTTTTACTTTGCCTTTCGCCGCCCTGCCCATGGCCTACATTGGGCTGGCCTATGGCGCCGCGCAAGCCGCTATGGTGGCCGTGGCCACCGTGATTATTTCGGGGGTTATTTTGGGCCCGTCTTTGGCGATTGTTTTCTTCTTTTTGTTTTTACTGCCGACCTTTGTCTTGGTGCGCCAAGCGCTGTTGTCGCGCGCCCAAGACAGCGACCCCAAAGCGGAGGCCGCGCCGACATTTGTTTTCTATCCGCTGCAAAACCTTATTTTGCTGACGCTGGCAATGACGGGCTTGGGAACGCTTCTCGGATTTTTGAGCCTTGGCGGAGACGTGGGGCTGCCGCAAGCCATGGCCGATGCCTTAATGGCGTCGCCCGGCATTAGCAGCGCGCTGGTCAGCGTCTATCAAATTTCTTCACCAGAAGATTATTTGCGCTTGGCCAATTTTATGGTTATCGCCAGTTTCGCGAGCTGGCCGCTTTTGGTGCTGGGCAACGCCCAAGCCGCGCAAGGCCTATTGGTCAAACTGGGCAAAAACTTACGCCCCGCCCATGATTATCTGAGCCTCACCTTGCCGCCTTGGTTGGCGCTGGTGTTTGGCGCGCTTTTTGTTTTGGGCTTGGCCCTTCCCGGATGGGTTGGCACTTTGGCGGCCGCGTTGGCAGCTTTGGTGATGAGCGCTTATTTTCTATTGGGTTTAGCTATTATTCATGCTATCTCCCGCAACTGGAACGGGCGTGGAATAGTTTTGACGACGCTTTATTTCCTAATTTTCGTGATGGCCTGGGTGAGTATCCCCGTTAGCCTAATGGGATTGTTGGATGCACGCTTCGATTTTCGGAAGTTGCGCCAACGCCCTGACAAGCCGTCTAATTCTACTGGGGACAAGGAGTAAATACCATGCAAGTAGTATTGCTAGAGCGTATTGCAAAACTGGGTCAAATGGGCGATGTCGTAACCGTGAAAGACGGCTATGCACGCAATTTCCTACTGCCGCAGGGCAAAGCCCTTCGTGCCAATAAATCTAATCTCGAACGTTTCGAAGAAGACCGCGCGCAATTAGAAGCCCGCAATTTGGAACGCAAACAAGATGCCGAAGCCGTCAACGCCAAGCTCGATGGACAGACTTTCGTGGTCATCCGCTCGTCTGGCGACACCGGCCAGCTTTACGGTTCTGTCTCCCCGCGTGACATTTCTGATTTGCTGAGCGCAGGTGGTTTTGACACCGCCCGCAATCAGGTTGTCTTGAGCCAGCCGATTAAAAACCTGGGTCTGCACACGGTTGCGGTTAATCTGCATCCGGAAGTGTCTTCCAGTGTTATCGTCAATGTGGCCCGCACGGAAGAAGAAGCCGAGCGCCAAGCCGCTGGGGAAGATGTGACCACCGAGCAGCAGCCTGAAGACGAAGCTATGGACTTGGAAGACGTATTCGAAGAAGGCGCAAGCGCCGATGAATCTGAGGAAGCGTCTGAGGAAGTTGCTGAAGAAGCAGAAGCCGTTTCGCAAGAAGCTTCCATTGAAGCTGATGGTGAAGCTGATGTTGAAGCTGGCAATGATAGTGACGTTGATGAAGCCGATACAGAGGAAGCCTCGAAAGACTAGTCTTCGAGTTTTCCCCGTAATTAACAGGCCCGCCGGAATTTTTTTTCGGCGGGCCTTTTTTTGTCTGGTCGGCTTTGACCTGTCTGTCTAATGTCACCTCTATGGAAACTTTAGACTCTCTCGAAAATCCCGCGCCCGTTTTAACCGCCGTCTCAGAAAACGAGACCTTTAAGTCGATGCCGCACAACATTGAGGCCGAACAAGGTCTGTTGGGCGCGCTGCTTATCAATAATGACTCGCTCGACCAAGTTGCGAACTTCCTCAAGCCTGATTATTTTTTCGACCCCGTGCATCAGCGCATTTATGAAGCCATCTCCAAGCTCATCGGCAATGGCAATCTAGCCTCTCCAGTGACGCTTAAAACCTATCTCGAAATGGATGATGGTTTGGTGGCGCTCGGCGGTGTCGGCTATTTGGCGCGTCTAGCTTCCAATGCCACCACCATTGCCAATGCCAAACAATATGGTCAAACCATTTATGATCTGGCCATTCGCCGCCAACTTATTTTGGTCGGCCAAGAAATGGTCGCCGATGCTTATGATGGCGACATCGACCAAAACCCCAATATGCAAATCGACAAAGCCGAACAATCGCTCTACTCGATTGCCGAAAAAGGCACGCATAACGCAGGCTTTATGAATTTTGATCACTCCCTGACTGGCGCCATTGAAATGGCCGAAAAAGCCTATCAGCGCGAGGGCAATCTTTCGGGCGTCTCGACAGGCTTTACTGGCTTGGACGATATGCTGGGGGGTTTGCAAGATAGTGACTTGCTCATTTTGGCCGGTCGTCCAGCCATGGGAAAAACCGCGCTGGCCACCAATATCGCGTTCACCATCGCGCATAATTATATGAAGGCCAAACAAAGCGGCAATGTAGAAACCCAATCCGATGGCTCGGTGAAAGTAAACGACGGCGGCGTGGTGGGCTTCTTCTCGCTCGAGATGGCCGCCGAACAGCTCGCCACTCGTATGTTGGCCGAACAAGCCGGCGTCTCGTCTTCCAATATTCGCAAAGGCGATATCCATGAAGACGAATATACGCGGCTGGTAAATTCGGCGCGCAACCTGCAAGACGCGCCTTTGTTCATTGACCACACAGGCGCCATTCCCATGGGCACATTGGCGGCGCGTGCGCGACGCTTGAAGCGCCAACATGGGCTCGGGTTAATTGTCATCGATTACTTGCAGCTGGTGCGCGCTGGCAATCAGCGCGATGGCCGCGTACAAGAGGTCAGCGAAATTACCCAAGGGCTGAAAGCCTTGGCGAAAGAATTAAACGTGCCCGTGCTGGCTTTGTCTCAGCTCTCGCGGCAAGTGGAATCGCGCGACGACAAACGTCCGCAGCTTTCTGATTTGCGCGAATCTGGTTCCATTGAGCAAGATGCCGACATTGTGATGTTCGTATATCGCGAGCCTTATTATTTGATGCGCGAAAAGCCCATGGAAGGAACCGAAGAGTTTGTTCTATGGCAAGAACGGATGAATGCGGTGGATGGAACGGCGGAAGTGATTGTCGGTAAAAACCGTCACGGCCCGGTGGGCACGGCGCGGATGGCCTTTGAAGACCGCTTCACCCGCTTCACCGACCTGATGGAAGACGAGCGCGCACCGGAGCGTTTTGACTAAATGACTTATTCAGATACGGCAGTTTTAACCATCGATTTGGCGGCGCTGACGCAGAATTATCACGCCATGCAAACCGCCGCCAAAGGCGCCCAAACCGCCGCTGTCGTAAAAGCCAACGCCTATGGCTTGGGCCTCGAGCCTGTGGTCAAAGCTTTATCGAAAGCAGGCTGCACGCATTATTTTGTCGCTTTGGCGCAAGAAGGCGTGGAGCTGAGAGCGCTTCTTCCAGACGCCGTAATTTATGTGTTAAACGGGCTGCCCGAAGGCGCGGCCGCCGATTTCGCCGAGTATACGTTACGCCCCTGTCTCACCAGCCCCGCGCAAGTTTCGCAGTGGCAAGACTTTTGCCAAACCCAAGCCAAAGCCGCCCTCCCCGCCTGCCTATTTGTCGACACAGGGTTTCATCGCCTTGGCCTGAGCCAAAGCGAAGTCGCCGATTTGGCCGACACGCCCGAAGCGTTTGAAGGTTGGGAGTTATGTCTTATCGCCAGCCATTTGGCTTGCGCCGATACGCCTGAGCATCCCCAAAACGCGGCGCAATTAGAAGCCTTCCGCTATGCCCTGTCGCGGCTGCCTGAGGCGCCGGCCTCCTTGGCCAACTCTGGCGGTGTGATGATGGGCGACGCCTATCATTTCGATATGGTGCGTGTGGGCACGATGGTTTACGGCGGCGCCGCAACCGGTCGCGTGGAAGATGCTTTGGCGCCCGTGGCCTGTTTGCGCGCGCCTGTATTGCAACTGCGCCAGCTTTCGGCAGGCGACAGCATTGGCTATGGGGCCACGTTTACCGCCTCGCGCGAGATGACCATCGCCATTGTGAGCCTTGGCTATGGCGATGGCCTCAGTCGTTATTTCAGTGGCAAAAACGGCGCACCAAGCCCGGCGCACCTGATGCTGAAGGGTCACCCTGCGCCCCTCGTGGGGCGAGTGTCGATGGACAGCCTAGCCATCGACATAACAAATTTGCCCGCCGCTTTGCGCGCCGAAGCCAAAGCTGGCGACATGGTAGAGGTTTTTGGCCCCAATAATCCGATTGATCAGCTTGCCATGCAGGGGCAAACCATTTCATATGAGTTACTTACGGCGCTTGGAAATCGCTATAAAAGAATATACAGCGACTAGCGAACTCACGGGAGAGCATTTTGGCAGCACTGGCAACCATTGGACGATTTTTCCTCGGCTTCTTTGCCCAAACAGGACAGCTCGCTATGTTCATCGGGCATACGCTGGCAGCGCTTACCCGCCCGCCGTTTTACTTTCGGATGATTGGCCAGCAAATGCTGCGCATCGGCTATTTTTCTTTGCCTGTGGTTGCGCTCACCTCGTTTTTTACCGGCGGCGCCTTAGCCATTCAAATTTACTACGGCGGCAATCAGTTTAACTCTGAGGCCATCGTCTCCAGCATTGTGGCCCTTGGCATTACCCGCGAGCTGGGCCCCGTGTTGGGCGGCCTGATGGTAGCGGGTCGGGTATCGGCCGCCATTGCCGCCGAGATTGGCACCATGCGCGTCACCGAACAAATTGATGCGCTGACCACCCTATCGACCAACCCCTATAAATACCTCGTCGCGCCGCGCGTGATTGCCGCCACGCTTTGCATGCCTCTGCTGGCTTTGGTGGCTGATATTCTGGGTATCTTTGGTGGCTTCGTGGTTGGTACGCAAAGCTTTGATTTCAACGCCGCGATTTATGTGCAGCGCACGTTCAGCTTTTTGCAATTTGACGATGTCGCCTCAGGCCTTATCAAAGCGGCGGTGTTTGGTTTCATCATCGCCATTATGGGCTGTTATAACGGCTATCACTCGAAAGGCGGCGCGCAAGGCGTGGGCCGCGCCACCACCAATGCGGTGGTGAGCGCCAGCATTCTTATTCTGGCCGCCAACTATCTGATGACAGCGCTCCTGTTCTCCGCATGACCGATAAAATATCGCTTGCCCAAGTGCATAAATCTTTCGCCAGCAAACAAGTGCTGCGTGGCCTGACCCTCAACATTGAAAAAGGGCAATCGATGGTCGTCATTGGCGGCTCGGGCAGTGGCAAGTCTGTCGTGTTGAAATCTATTTTGGGGCTTTTGACGCCCGACAGCGGCTCGATTGTCATTGATGGCCAAGAAACCGTTGGACTGGCGCGCGAGAAACGCAGCGCCATTGACGCCCAAATTGGCATGTTGTTTCAAAACGGGGCTTTGTTTGACAGTCTTCCGGTTTGGAAAAACGTCGCTTTTCGCGGCATTCAAAACGAGGGCATGAGCGAGGACGAAGCTCGCCAAATCGGCAAACAGGCCTTGCTGCGTGTCGGGCTTGGCGAAGAGCTGCTCGACCTATTTCCAGGCGCACTATCGGGCGGCATGCACAAGCGTGTGGGCCTCGCGCGCGCCATTGCCTCAAGCCCAGAGATTATTTTCTTTGACGAGCCAACCACAGGGCTCGACCCGATTATGACCGACGTCATCAATCATCTCATCGAAGACTGCGTGCAAGATTTGGGCGCCACCACCTTAACCATCACCCACGACATGACCAGCGTGCGTGCCATCGCAGATAAAACCGCGCTTTTGTATAAAGGCGAGATTATCTGGCACGGCGACCAAGCCGCGCTCGACGCCTCGAGGGACCCTTTTCTACACCAATTTATTCATGGCCTGGCGCATGGCCCGATTGAGGTGGAAGGCCAACAACTTGAGGCCGCACTGGCCGAGTTGGAGACCTAGATGGCTCGTACCAGCGCTGAATATGTTTGTAATAAATGTCGCAATGTCACCAGCAAATGGTCGGGCAAATGCGAGGCCTGCGGCGAGTGGAATTGCATCGTCGAAGGCTCTGGCTCCAGCGCGCCACCCATTGGGCGCGGCGCCAAAAAAACCAAAGGCCAATCCATCACGCTGTCCTCCTTGGCCGGACAAGAAGACCAACCCGAACGCAGCACCTCTGGTATTGCCGAGCTGGACCGCGTTTTGGGCGGCGGTTTGGTACCAGGCTCGGCGACGCTCATCGGTGGCGACCCAGGTATTGGGAAATCAACTTTATTGCTGCAAGCGGCCGCCGCCATCGGCAAAAACGCCGCCAAAAAAGACGCCAAAGTGGTTTACATCTCGGGCGAGGAAGCCTTGGCGCAATTGCGCATGCGGGCTGGCCGATTGGGCCTTTCCGATGCCCCCGTCGAGTTAGCCTCCGAAACCAATGTGGCGGATATTTGCAAGACGCTCGAAAAAGAAGGCCAATTGGCGCTTGTCGTCATCGATTCCATTCAAACCATGTGGTCGCCTGCCATTGAAGCGGCACCGGGCACGGTCAGCCAAGTGCGCGTCGCGGGCCAAGAACTTATCCATTTTGCCAAGCGTACCGACACGCCGGTTATTCTGGTCGGCCATGTCACCAAAGATGGGCAAATTGCAGGGCCCCGCGTTTTGGAACATATGGTCGATACGGTGGTTTATTTCGAAGGCGATCGCGGCGACCAATATCGTATTTTACGCTCCATTAAAAACCGCTTTGGGCCGGCTCATGAGATGGGCGTGTTTGAAATGCAAGGTGCGGGCCTCATGGAAGTGCAAAATCCATCGGCGCTGTTTTTGGAAGGCCGCGATGAGGATGTGCCGGGTGCGGCAGTGTTTGCGGGCCTCGAAGGCACGCGGCCGCTTTTGGTGGAAATTCAGGCCTTGGCCGCCCCGTCTTCTTTGGCGACACCGCGCCGCGCGGTCGTAGGCTGGGACAGCAATCGCTTGTCGATGGTTCTGGCCGTATTGGAGGCGCGCTGCGGCATGTCTTTTGCCGGACGAGATGTGTTTTTAAATGTTGCGGGCGGCATGCGGATTAACGAGCCAGCCGCCGATTTGGCCGTGGCCGCCGCGCTCATCTCTTCGCTGAGTGGCAAGACGATTGCCAAAGACAGTGTTGTGTTTGGCGAAATTAGCTTATCGGGCGCGGTGCGGCCGGTATCGCAAAGCGGCGTGCGGTTGAAGGAAGCCGAGAAGTTAGGCTTTAAAATGGCCTATGCGCCAAAGACTGGAAATGCCGAGTTACCCAAGGGCGTAAAAATAAAACAAATCGACGACTTGGGCGCGCTCATCGCCGCCTTTGGCGTTATCCCAAACGAGGAATAGGTGTCATCCGGGCACCCGAACCCGACTCATGTTAGGAATTCACCATGGATTTACTGGCTCTAGATTACGTCATCATCGCCGTGCTAATGATCTCGGCATCCCTGTCTTTGATACGCGGATTTACCAAAGAAGTTCTGTCGATTGCAGGCTGGGCGGCGGCTGGCTATGCCGCCATCTTTTTTGGCCCTTCGCTAAAGCCAGTTCTGGCCAATTACATTAAAATCGATTGGGTGGTCAACGGCGGCGCCATGCTGATTACGTTTCTGGCCACGCTGATTGTGTTTTCTTTCCTCAGCTCGATTATTTCCAAACAAATGAAAGGCAGTGCGCTGGGGCCCTTAGACCGCTCTATGGGCGTGCTGTTTGGCGCCACACGCGGCGGCTTTATCATCTGCATGGCCTATTTGGGCATCAGCGCGGTGTTTCCCGAAGACGAACACCCAGACTTCGTCACCCAAGCCAAATTGCGCCCCTTGTTGCAAACCGGCAGCAAGGCTTTTGTAACCCTCGTACCGCTGGAACGTTTGCCGCTGAATCTCATAAATATCGGCAGTACCTCTCCGGCGGATGGCGTGGAGGCCTTGCAAGAATTCGGCCAAGAGGTGTTGCTAGATGCGGCAAAAGAACAGGTCGATAAAATTGTTGAGGAAACGCAAGACAGCTTCAAAGACACGGGCTATAAACAAGGCGAGAGATCGACGATTGAGCGGCTGATCCGCAATACCGAAGGGGTCAAATAATGACACGCCTACCCGCCTATCATTATGATGAAAAGACCGACAAATTACGCGACGAATGCGGCGTGTTCGGCATCTTTGGCCACCCCGATGCGGCCGCTCTTACCACATTAGGATTACACGCTTTGCAACATCGCGGCCAAGAGGCGGCGGGCATTGTAAGCTTCGATGGCAAAAACTTTTTCGCTGAACGCCGCATGGGTTTGGTCTCTGACCATTTCACCAAACCGCGCGTTTTGGACAACCTTCTGGGCCCGTCGGCTGTGGGCCATGTGCGCTACTCGACCACGGGCGAGACGATTTTACGCAATGTACAGCCGCTATTCGCCGACCTAACGGGCGGTGGCTTTGCGATTGCCCATAATGGCAACCTCACCAATGCGCTAACTTTGCGCGAAGAGCTGGTGAAAAACGGCTCGATTTTCCAATCGACGTCAGACACAGAAACCATTTTACAATTGGTGGCGCGCTCGAAACGGATCAACACCTTATCGCGCTTTACCGATGCGCTGTTTCAAATTGAAGGCGCCTATGCGCTGGTGGTGCTAACCAATAAAAAACTCATTGGCGCGCGCGACCCATTGGGCATTCGCCCCTTGGTCATCGGCAAGCTAGACGGCGCCTATATTTTGGCCTCCGAAACCTGTGCGCTCGACATCATTGGCGCCAGCTTCGTGCGCGAAGTTGAGAACGGCGAGATTGTCGTCATCACCGATAGCGGCATTGAGAGCATCAAACCTTTCCCGCCCATCGAGCCGCGCCCGTGCATTTTCGAATATATTTATTTCTCGCGCCCCGACAGCATGATTAACGGCAAAAGTGTTTACGATTGCCGCAAGGCTTTCGGGCGCAAGCTAGCGGAAGAAAGCGGCGTCGAAGCCGATGTGGTTATTCCGGTGCCAGACAGCGGCGTGCCATCGGCTATCGGCTATGGCGAGGCCTCGAAAATTCCGTTTGAGTTGGGCATCATCCGCAATCATTACGTTGGCCGCACCTTCATTGAGCCGACGCAGTCCATTCGCGCCTTCTCGGTGAAACTGAAACATAATGCCAATCGCGCCCAAGTGGATGGCAAGCGCGTCATCCTCATCGACGACAGTATTGTGCGCGGCACGACCTCGGTAAAAATCGTGCAAATGATGCGCGAAGCTGGCGCCACCGAAGTGCATATGCGCATCGCCTCGCCGCCGATTACGCACCCAGATTTTTACGGCATTGATACGCCGAGCCAAGAGCATTTGCTGGCCGCCAATCACGCATTGGATGATATGTGCAAATATATCGGCGCCGATAGCCTGGCCTTCCTAAGCGTCGATGGCCTATATCAGGCCATGGGCTATCCCGATGGCCGCAACGCCGAGCGCCCGCAATATACCGACCATTGCTTCACCGGCGAATACCCCACAGGCCTTGCCGACCAAAACGGCGGCGACCATTTGCACCAGCTCTCTCTTCTTTCTGAACAAGGTTAATTCATGACCGAAACAGTGGCCCCCGCCGCCTCCCATGGGCATGATTTCGCTGGCAAATTAGCCCTTATCACGGGCGCAGGGCGTGGCATTGGCTGGGCCGTGGCCCAAAGTTTAGCCGCCGCTGGCGCGCATGTTTTGCTGCTATCGCGCACGCAAGGCGCCTTAGAAGAATTATACGACACCATCTCGGCCGCCGGCGGCGAAGCCACGGGCGTGCCGATGGATGTGACCGATGGCGACGCGCTGGACCGTCTGGGCGCCAGCCTAAACGAGCGCTTTGGCAAATTAGATATGCTGGTCGGCAATGCAGGTGTCTTGGGGCCGATGACGCCGAGCTCGCACATTGTCCCGAAAGAATTCGACAAAGCCATGGCCGTAAACGTCACGGCCAATGCCCGCCTGATCCGCGCCATGGAGCCGCTTTTGCTACAAGCCGAAGCGCCGCGTGCGGTGTTTACCACCTCGGGTGCGGCGCATAAATGCCGCCCGTTTTGGGGCACCTATGCGACCACCAAAGCGGCACTGGATGCTTTGGTAAAAACCTGGGCGAACGAGCATGAGAACGATGCTTTGCGCGCCAATTTACTCTCGCCCGGCCCTATTCGCACCGCGATGCGCGCGCAAGCCATGCCTGGCGAAGACCCAGAAACCTTGCCCACACCTGCCGATGTGGCGCCGCTTTTCTTGGAGCTGCTATCGCCCAAGGAAACGCGCACGGGCGAGATTATTGAATTTCAAAAATAACCCACTGGCCTTTGCGGGCCCACAGTGGCGAGCTTTCCCAAAATAAGAACGAGGGAAATGCCGTGTCTTTTTATTACATCAATCCAAAACCGCTAGAAAGCGGCGCCTATGAAGTGCATCAAGAGGGTTGCGGCCTGCTGGTACAAGACCCAGACCGCATCGACCTAGGCAGCCCCCTCACCCCCGACACGGCACTCAAAAGCGCCGCACGATATTACGACGAGGTTGTCGCTTGCGTGCATTGTGGGAAAGATGCGTGAGTCGAAATTGCTGGGCTACACAATTCCTACGAATCTGCTAAGGTTAAAAAAAATAATAAGAGGTCTTACCGCCAATAATAATGGTTCGCGGTAGCCACATAAGAAAAATGATAACATGACCGACACGTTAGAAGTGACCAAAGAGCGCAAGCCTGTATCTAAGAAAAAGAGGGTTTTGGTTGAAATTTTCGCACATTGCGAAAATGCCAATAATTACACCTTTGACAACGCATTAGTCCAACAAATCGCGACAAACCAAGGCTTTGGCAACGCCTACGATGTAACAAAAATCGACAATAGTTCCATATTGCCTGACGAAATAAGCAAGAAAGGTTACTGCGTCGCGCATTTGGGAGAAGGAAAACACAAATTTATCAAAGCGGCGGAACATTGGTTTCATGAATTTGAAAAAATAGAAACCGAAGAAATCGTTTGGCCTTACAGAAAAAGCGTTTTGAACGAAACCGATACTAGCGAGAGCAACATTTTATCCGTGGGTTTCAACCAACGTATTATTCATGACTTTTTGTACGAGGACATTGTCGCCAGCCCAAAAATGTATGGCGCACGGCGCACAAAATATACTGGGTCGTATAGTGTCGGTGGCGGCGACGAAACATTAACGTGCACCAAATTACAAATGGAAATTGATCTTACGACAGAGCATTTGGGGGCAATCACAGTATTTGAGGGAAAAAATAAATTTCCAAAGGATTTCTCTGTTTATCAAATTTACCATCCCTTCCTGTACTTCCAAAAACTCCATGACAACAAACAAATCGTAGCCAAAGAAATAAATTGCTGTTACCTCAGAAGAGGCATAGTGGGGGGCGATTCAGTTATCCGCCTTCACTTATATACCTTCACAGACCCAACAAATATTGCTTCGCTAAAAATCCTCAAGAATGCGCAATACAGGTTGGTGAAGCGATGACCCACCTTCCGAAATCACTTTCAAATCGTATTGTTAATGGCGATGTTATGGACACGCTGCGGGCACTGCCAGACAGCTGCATTGACATGGTTTGGGGCGACCCTGATTATGGCGTCGGCATAAACTATAATGGCAATAAATATATGACCCGTTGGGGAGAGTATATTGATTGGTATATTGAATTAACAAGGGAAGCTATGCGGGTTCTCAAACCCAATGGTAATTTGTTCATGATGAATTACCCCAAGCAGAATGCCCATTTGCGAGTGCACTATTTGGACGAAGCTGCACATGACGTTTTTGACTATGTGTGGGTTTATCCAACGAATGTAGGCCATTCAAAACGCAGACTCACAAACGCACACCGATCAATTCTGCACGCTACCAAGTCGGGAAATAATAAATTCTACAAAGAACAATGCGCCCAAACTTATTTAAACCCAGAGGATAAACGTATAAAAGAGCGTATAGCTAACGGAAGCCTGGGGAGAATGCCTTATTCATGGCTTCACTACAATCTTGTCAAGAATGTCTCAAAAGAAAAAACCTTTCATGCCTGCCAAATTCCGCAGGACATAAGCGAGCTATTTATCCAATCGAGCACCCAAGAAGGAGACGTTGTTTTCGTCTTATTTGGTGGTAGCGGGTCAGAGATTGAGGTTGCTAAAAATTTAAAACGCAAATATCTAACCTGCGAGATGAATGCGGATTACTGTGACATCATTCACAGTAGACTTGAAACTGGCGGGATACAGATGGAGCATCGTTTAGAAGCGATGAAAGAAAAACAATAGTGGGAACGTGCGGCTTATTTCGCCAGCCCTAGCGATCCTCATAAGGGTTTTTGCCTTTGCGGACAAAAATACGCAACGGCACGCCATCCAAGGAGAAGGTTTCGCGCAGGCTGTTTGCTAGATAGCGCTGATAGCTCTCAGGCACGGCGTGGCCGCGGCTGGAGAAGGTGACGAAGGTTGGCGGGCGCGCTTTGGCTTGTGTGATATAGCGCAGACGCACAGGCCGACCCTTGTCGGCAGGGGGCGGATGGCGGTCGATGACATCGCCCAGCCATTTGTTCAATTTGGCCGTGCCAATGCGCGCATTCCAAATTTCATATTGCTTTTGCACCGCCGGCATCAGCTGCTCGACGCCTTTGCCCGTATGCGCCGACATCATAATCACCGGCACCCCGCGCAGGCGCGGCATGGTGCGCAGCAGCGCATCACTAATGGTTTGGCGCACTTCCTTGCGGTCGAGTTTCAAATCCCATTTGTTGATGCCCACCACAAGCGCGCGGCCCTCGCGCTCAATCAAATCTGCCAATTGAATGTCTTGCTTATCAAATGGCGTTGTCGCATCGACCAGCAAAACCACCACTTCGGCAAATTTTACCGCGCGCAGGCCATCGGCCACGGATAGTTTTTCCAGCTTCTCAGTAACCCGAGATTTGCGCCGCACACCGGCCGTATCCCATAGCGTAATCGGGCGCGCGCCATTGGGCGCATGGACGCTTTCCCACGTCCAATTGACCGAAATACTATCGCGCGTAATGCCCGCCTCTGGCCCCGTCAAAAGCCGATCTTGGCCGAGGATATAGTTAATCAACGTCGACTTGCCCGCATTCGGACGCCCCAAAATAGCCACGCGCAGCGGCTTATCGGGGTCGTCTTCAAACGGCATGTCGGGGTCGAAATCCGCGTCTTCGTCTTCTTCTTCTATGTCCGTGAAGTCGCCTTTATGGGCTTCGGCATGCGCGTCCATGGCGTCGCGCACTTGGGTATATAGGTCATCCGTGCCGTGGCCGTGTTCCGCCGAAAGCGCAATCGGCTCACCCAGTCCCAGGCTATACATCTCGTTCAGCCCAGTCTCCGAGGCTTTGCTTTCTGATTTATTGCCCGCCAAAATAACCGGTACATTGGCTTTTCGCAAAAGGCGCGCAAATAATTCATCTTCTGGCAGTAGCCCGACACGCGCATCGGTGAGCATTAGCACCATATCGGCCTCGCCGATGGCAGCCTCGGTTTGGGCGCGCATACGGGCTTCTAGCGAGCCTGATTTGCCCTCTTCGAAACCGGCCGTATCGACAATCTGAAAGCGCAAATCGCCGAGGCGGGCATCGCCAAAACGACGGTCGCGCGTCACCCCTGGCTGGTCATCAACCAAAGCCAGTTTGCGCCCAACAAGGCGGTTGAATAGCGTAGATTTACCCACATTGGGTCGCCCCACAATGGCGAGAACAAATGGCGCGATCATAGCGCGCTCCTATTTACGGGCAATGAGGGTGCCCTCATCGCTCAACACATACAAAATACCATCGGCAATCACCGGAGGCATGCTTACAGGCTCTTCAATCGCGATAAAGTCACCAAGCTCGCCATTGGTCGGGTCGACCTCGACCAAGCGACCATCGGAGGACGCGAGAATAATTTTACCACTGGCCAAAACCGGCCCCGCCCAACGAATACGCCCAGAGCGTTTCTCTTCATTTTCATAGGCCGGCAATTTGGCAATCCACCGCACACGACCCTGATCGCGCGACAGGCTTACCAATTCAGCATCTAGCGACATAATCAAAACATAGTCGCCCATCGCCCACGGGGTCTCGATGGAGCCGACATCGGCCGTCCACACACGCTGGCCGCTGCGCAAATCAATCGCCGCGGTGCGCCCACCATGGCTGGTTACATACACGCGGTCGCGGTCGATAACCGGGCGGCCTACAATGGCGTTCAATTGCGAGAGCGGCGTAATTTGCGTGGCGCGACTGGTCAACGTCTCGCTCCAACTTTCTTGCCCATTCACCGGGCTAAGCGCCACAACTTCGCCCGAGTTAAAGCCGGCAACCACCACTTGGTCGTTCACCGCTACACTCGTCGCACCCACAATTGTGGCGGCTTCTTTAATCGCCAAATGTTCCCAAATGCGCGTGCCGTCCGTGGCATTAAAGGCTTGCAGACGGCTGTCTTGCGAGGCCACATAAATTCGTCCATTGCTAAAAGTCGGCGCATTGGAGAAGGGCACTAGGTTTTGCACCCGCCAAATAATCTCCCCATTTTCAGCATTCAAAGCCAGCACTTCGCCAAAACCGGTGGTGACGAAAAGGCGTCCGCCCGCAAAGGCCACCCCGCCGCCAAAGCCATCGCGTGCGCGTGCTGGTTTTTCTGTTTTCGAGAAAAACCGCGTCAGGCCAAAATTGGGTTCGGTGTATTGTGCCAAGACAGATTGCGTCCAGAGCGGCGCGCCTGTTTTGGCGTCTACGGCGGCAACGTTCAAATCAGTTCCCAGCGCAAATACTTTGCCATCGGCCACAACCGGCGGCGCTTTTAACACGGTTAGGCCTTCGTTGCCGCGCACCATATCGACCTGAAAGCCAGCCCCCAAGCCATCTAGCTCAAGGTGATAAGCGGCATTACTCGCGAAACCGCCGGCATTGCTCCAGCTTGAATTGCGAAAGGCTGGCACAATGCGCACAGCTTGGTCGCGCAGGCGTGGGTCTTCGCGCAGGGTCGTTTCAAAGTTCAACACGGAAATACGATCGCCATCGAATTTGGCTTTTGTATCGTCGCCACCGCCACACGCCACCAAGGCACTGGCAAGCACAGTGGATACAAAAACAGAGCGGAGCTGACGAAGTTTCATAATTTAAAAGCCTATTTCTTTGCCTTGGGTGCGGCCGGCGGCGGCGTAAGAGCGCCCGTCAGGCTTTCCAGCATAATGCTCGCGCGTTCGCGCGACAGGCTAGTGACGCGGGCATCGCCGATTTGCGCTTTAAATAATTCGCGCGCCTTCAGCGGCTTGTCATTGACCATATAAGCCAAAGCCATGGTTTCGCGCGCCATCGGCTGCAGGCCATTGTCATCATCTAGCAACGCATCCAAGCGCAGCTCAATGTCTTGCAAGCTGCCTTGGCTATCCAATAACACAATCGCAGATTGCAATTTGGCCAAATCCCGCAGGCTGTCCGGCAGGCTCGAGTTATCGGCGAGCGCGTCAAAAGATGTTATGGCCGCATCAGCAGAGGCTGCGTTATTTTGGCTTTGCTCGGCGTGTGCCAGAGCGGCGGTAAATCGTGCCAAGGCGCCGTAGCCATTATCCTCGGCAGCGGCGAACGTTTCCAGAGGCGCTATTTTGGCTTGCGTATCGAGGTCAACAAGTGTCTCCAGCAAAGCGTCATAACGTTGGGAGGCCGCTTCTTCTTGGCCGCGCAGATAGCTAGTGCCGGCAATCACCAAAGCCACCAAAACCACGATGGCAACCGCTGTCGCGATGATGTAGCGGCCATATTTGCTCCAGGCTGCGCCCATATTATCGCGGCGCAATTCGGCGCTTACTTCGTCAAAAATATCACTCACTTTGTGTCTCCGGCTGGCTTTTGGGTCACGGACGAGGCGTCCTAATCTTTATTGGGTACTTTCATAGCATAAGTATGCTGCGCTTCGGGAAATTTCCGCTCCCGAACATCATTGGCATAGCTCTCCGCGGCGGTGGCGATTTGCTGGCCCAAGGTGGCAAATTCTTTAACGAATTTCGGCACACTCGGCGACAGACCCAACATGTCTTCGGTGACCAAAATCTGCCCATCGCAGCCCGCCGAAGCGCCAATGCCAATGGTCGGCGTGTCGATAGAGGCTGAAATTTTATCGGCCAACTCTGCGGCGATGCCTTCCAAAACGATGGAGAAAGCGCCTGCCTCGGCCAAGGCCTTGGCGTCTGTTTCGAGCTGTGGCCATTGATCTTTGGTGCGGCCTTGGGTTTTAAACCCGCCCATGACGTTCACATTTTGCGGCGTCAGGCCAATATGGCCCATCACCGGAATGCCGCGTTGGGTGAGATGCGCCACGGTCTCTGCCATGCGCTCTCCGCCCTCTAATTTAACCGCTTGGCAGCCGGTTTCTTTCATCGTACGGGCCGCATTGTGAAACGCCTGCGCCGGGCTTTCCTCGTAGGTGCCAAACGGCAAATCGACCACCACAAGGGCTTGCGACGAGCCGCGCACAACGGCGGCGCCATGGGCAATCATCATATCTAGCGTCACGCCCAGCGTATTTTCCATGCCATACATAACCATGCCCAGGCTATCGCCGACCAAAAGCAAATCGACATGCGGGTCGATGAGCGCGGCCGTGTGGGCGTGATAAGAGGTAAGGCAGACAATCGGCTGCTGCTTTTTCCGCGCCATAAGCTCGGGCACGGTGATGCGTTGGGTGCGCTTTTGAACAGACATAAGTTTCTCGATACGTAAGGGTAAAATGGCTTTAACTGTCGCGGAAACTAGCCGAAATAGAGCCAAAGCGCAATTGCGTTCGCAGACTATAAGATGTAGGCTTAGCCTTCAACGATTCTCATAAAAGTCTCAAAAAAAATAGGTAGGGCGCTATGAATACTAAAAAAATGCGAGCCATTGGATTTTCTTTAGCTATGGTTGTTTTGGCTGGCTGTGTCGCCAAGCTCACCGACGAAGGTCGATTTATCCGCCAGATACTGCCGGATATGGCAAATGACTGCGAATTTTTAGGCGTGGTAGACGCCGCCGAAGCCAGCGGTTGGGATAAAGCCAATGACAGAATTGGCGCCTTAAACACCCTGCGAAACCAAATTTCACTGATGAACGGCAATGCCTTTGTTCTGACAGACATGTCTAGCTCGGACTCCAAGACTTTAATTCAGGCCGACGCCTATAAATGCGCGGGAAGAAAATAGCCGCAGGCGGGGCCGCTTTACATTTTTCTTTTTAAGTCGCCCTCTTTAAATTGATGTCTTTAATTGGTGGCTTTAATTGGTGTCTTTAATCAGCCGCTTGCCGAAAGAAACCACGTCGTCTTCGACATAACCAGAAGCTTGGTAAAACTTGGTTGCCGCCAAATTACTTTTCCGCACTTGCAGGTTCAGCTTAGGGCAGCCCAAAGCCACCAGCTCGCTCTCGCCGCGTTGCATCATCGCTTGGGCATGGCCTTGTTTTTGGTGCGTCGGGGCGACGGCTAAGTAATTCACCCAACCACAGTGCCCCTCATAGCCAAACATAGCGGAGGCTATAATCTCCCCGTCCTGCTCGCCCACGAAAAACAACTCGCCTTGTTGGTTCAACTTGCGCTCGATATCGCGACCCGGGTTGTTATGCGGTTGCACCAAACCACACATTTGCCATAGAGCCATGACGGCTTGCCTATCCGCGGCGAGAAAAATCCTTATGTTCATCTAGTCGTGCTCCGCGCCGTTGGCGAGGCCAAAGCTCTCCTCTGGCGCTTGTCGCTTGGCTAGTCTTGGGTCATCACATAGGTTAGCAATTCGACCACTTGTTCTGGCGTTGTGGCCCAAGCCATTGCCGCGGCATCGACTTCTTTCAGAGGATGGATAATGTCCGCCTCGTGCAGCGTGATATAAGGCGTGCCGAGCGCGGCGCAATAGCCCGCATCGAAAGCCGCGTTCCACTGTTTATACTTATCGCCAAAGCGCACGACCGCGATATCACAGTGCTCGATATGGGTTTTAATGCGGATGGCATTTACTTTGGCTGATTTATGATCGCGCCAAAATTGAGTGTCTTCCGCGCCCAAAAAATCGCCCGCCGCATCGCTGGCTTCATGATTGGTAACCGCAGAGGTGAAGGTTACATCCAGGTTGTGCTTGGCGCAGCCCTGTTCAATTTGGTCGCGCCAATCGGTGTGAATTTCGCCCGATAGATAAACGGTCATCGTCATAGAATAAGCCTCAGTTTTGTTTGCGGTTAACTTTAGTAAAACCATAAGTCAGCCCGTCTTCTAGTGCAAGACGGGCAGCGCAAGACGGGCCCGCGAGCCTAGCTCAAATACGTGCAGCAATAATTGGTGATGCTATGCACTTTCAGCTTAAAGCTGGCATTGGCTGGCACGTGAAACACCTGCGGGCCTTGAACCTTCAGCCAATCCTCAGCATCGGGCAAAAGCACGTCCAGCTCGCCCGAAGAAATATCCATTTCCTCGGCGGCTTGCGTGCCAAATTCATACTCGCCCGGCAGCATGACGCCGAGTGTTTTTTGACTGCCATCTGGCAGCCCAAGGGTGCGGCTGGTTACCTTCCCATCGAAATAAACATTGGCCTCACGGGCTACCGATACATTTTGAAACTCAAGCTCTTGGGACATAGGGGCTACTCTCTATTTTGGCGGATGATCCGAGGGCGCAGAACACGCAAACAGAGTTCGGTATACCAAACCCGCCTTGCGATGCACAATAGCTTCTTGATAGGCACCGCTATGAAACATATCGAGATAGGCTTGGCGCGACGGGTAATCCACAATGATGACCTCATCGGCTGGCTGGTCGCCAACAAACCCCAGTTCCACCTCTTGGCGAAACGCCACCGAGCCGCCCAAAGCGAAAATAAGCGGGCCCACAATCGCTGCATATTCGCCATAGGCCTCGCGCCCCGTTCGGGCGGGCGCGTGCCTCTTGGCTGGATACTCTGCTAGATACTCGGCTGGATACTCGGCTTGGCGTTTATACTGGATAATATTGACCATCTGAAATGGCCCATCGTCGCCGCGGGCCACAATTTGCGCCAAGCTTTCCAATTGTTGTGGGGTAGGTTCGGTGCTATGCAAAGCCGCCATAAGGCCTCCAGAGGTTTGCGGGTCGAGTTAAAAAGGCTCCGATAGCTTAGCAAACAAGGTTTACCCTCGCCGCAGTTTCTTCGCGTAAGCAATGCCTTTTTCTCCAAGCAGCGCGCGAATAACGCGGATGGCTATCGATTTTACGCTCAGACGGCCTCGGTAATGGGCCCCCAAAATGGTCACGGCCTCTGGGTCTTCGCTCAAAATATCTTGCGGCGTGAAAACTCCATCATGGTTGAGCGGCTGGCTGGTGGTTCTCTCTTCATCTTCGCTGCAATGCTCGCCGGATCCGTCGAAGCCAATGTTCATGGCATAACTAAACCAGGGGTTCACACAAAGGCCTGCGTTTTTGAAAATCGTCGCATACCAAAAAATCGCCCATGTATTTATCAGGCCCTCATCATTGGCCACCACCAGGCTCCAGAAAACACTGGCGCTGCCAAAGTCGAAAGCTTTCACATCTGCTTTACTAAATTGACGCCGCAAATCTTTCGGGTCTTTTTCAAAATGCTGCCATCTGTCTTTCCAAGTCGCCCAGCCCCAACAGTTCATTAGGCGCCACAAAAACACATCATTGGGTCTGTCTTCTTGGTTGACCTCCGTGTGCGCTGCAATGTGCCATACCTCGGGCTTGTCTTGATAATAGTTCAGCGCATCATTCATGAATTTCAAAAACCCGCGCGACACCACAATGTCATCTTCCAGAACAATAATCTTGCCATGCTGATTGACCACTCTTGTCACAGACCCCGTAATGTTTTGGCCAGACCTAGGTTTGTCTCAGCTTGGCAAATCTCGAGACTGGCAAATTGGGCGGCGCAAGATTCAGCATGGGAATGGATGAGGGCTTGCTGGTCTTTATCAGCCTGCGAGCGCCAGCCATCAATACAAACATAGACAGGCGTATGTTTTGCTTCCGGGTTTTGGCACAGGGCGTCCAAGGTTTCTTTGAAATGGTCGGCCCGATTAAACGCAATCATGACCACAGGGGCGAGAGGGGCGAGTTCGTCGACTTTATCTAATTTCATCTTCTGCCCCTTCCCTTTTTCTCGAGCCCTTAGGTCTAAAACATTAACGCGCCAAAGCCCGCTTTATTTTGCGCAACCGATTCATAGAGATAACTCGAGAGGCAACATACAGCGCGCTGCGACGCCACCCCTTCATAATTTTCGAATGCTCAGTATATCCGCAATTTATCAGCGAAGGCACCACATAAAGTTTGGCGCTTTTTGCCATCTGCGAATGAATGGAAACATGCTCACAAAATTCAGCCCCCTGTTCATCCAAACCAATGTAATGGGCTTGGTCAAACAGGTGTTTTTTGTAAATGCCAAAGCCACCAAACGCCGATTGAACGCGAATGGGCGAAGCTTCGGGCGGAATGGTTTTCATTCGATTGAAAATCGCGATTTTCTTGGCCCGATAGGCGTCCATGCCTTGGTCGATCAAATGACCTTCGTGTTGAAAGCAATCATCGGGGCTCCAGTCTGGGTGCCGCAGAGCCCAAATATCATAATAAGGCGCGGATTGATTGGCAAAACAAGCGTCCCAATCGGCCCCGTCAAACCAGCAACTCTCGACCGCTTGCGGGGTCAACTTCCGGTTAACCCCATCCAAATCGGCCACGATGACATAATCAATATCGCTATATTGTTTATCTTGCTGCAGGCATTTGACGTATTCATTTCGGCAAATCGCAATTCTATCGGTACGGCTGGGGTGTTCTTTGCGAAGCGTGCCTAAGGAGACCGTTTGGATATCCAACTCGGCTTGCATGCCCTCTAGTCTTTGGCAGGTTGCATCCTCGCTATCGGATTCGATGACCAGAAATTTCACGCTAGAAAACGGTGTTAAGGCGCCAGCGATGGTTCTGATTTCATCTTGAATGACGCCAGCACAATTGCGTGCCAGCCCCACAACAACGACATTGGCCGAGCCTATAGCGATATGCTCTTGCAAAACTTCTCTCCATCTTCTGCCGCCCGCTTTTACCTACCGAGAGCGGCGATTGCGCGAAGACTATGCCTCAGGTTCCAAACTATTCAAATAGAATAACGTTAGGCTGTTATCAAAATACTTCTCTTCGATCCAACAAGAACAAAGTGGAGACCCCTCTCAAACACTAGGCCAGCACAGCCCGAAGGATGGAGTTGAGGAAGAAAAAAGTGACATGGGTCATCATGTGGGCGAGCATCGAACACTCCAACCCTTTCTTCCAATATAGATAGCCATAGACCAGTCCGGCTATCGTGTTCGCGGCAAGGATATAGGTCAATACTCCAAAAGACACGGTTTGCAGGCTCGCATAAACAATAGGTAAATGTGCCGCGGCAAACAACACAGACGAGACCACGATGGCGACGATAAAAACCCAATCCGCCGTCGACTTACTTATTTTCCAAAGCATCCAAACCAGCAGCGTCATTAAACCAAAACGCATCATAATTTCTTCGGCTATCCCGCCATAGAGAAGCGCCGTTAAGAAGCTTATATCCAGGGCCTGCGGTCTGTTGTGAAGCTGGCCATTAATGCCTAACTCGCCAAGGACAGGAACGAGCATCAAGGCAGTGCCGACGCCGATACCACCAAAGGCACCCGATTTCGCAATCGCTTTCAGCTGCGGTCGCATGACTTTGAAATTGAATTTGGTGGAGAGGATGGGAGCTTTTAGCCCCAACTTTCGGTACAAAAGTGTCCCCACACCCACCGACACAGCCAGAATAATCAGCGGCTGAAGCAGGATAAGAAGCTGCAATTGTAAGGCGCTATAGGGGGCATTTTGCCCGGCTGACAAGTCTAAGGACAGCGGCAACTGACTAAGGAGAAGCGACAGGATACCAAGCAGCCCGAGCAGAAATATTTTTATCGCAAATTGGATATTGGATAAGCGCGTCATCCCGCCTCCTATTTTAGGTCCAATCTATAGTTTCAGTGTTGTAAGTGCTGTATATTTTTTTACTTAGTCTTTAGTTTATTACAAACCTGCGAGATGTGATGACGGCTTCCCTTTCGGTGAAACGAGATCACTCTCCAATCTTACGCATCCTATAAGAAGCATTCATCGCAAAACAGAAAAAAGGACGTGCCTTTTTTCCGATTTAACATGCTCATTAGGCTACTCCCACTCAATCGTCCCCGGTGGTTTCGACGTGATGTCATAGACCACCCGATTGATGCCTCGCACTTCGTTGATGATGCGCGTCGATACACGGCCTAAAAACTCATGCGTGAATGGATAGTAATCTGCCGTCATGCCGTCGGTCGAGGTTACGGCGCGCAGCGCGCATACATAGTCATAGGTGCGGCTATCGCCCATCACGCCAACCGTGCGAACCGGAAGCAGCACAGCGAAGGCTTGCCAAATTTCGTCGTACAGGCCTTGCTTGCGAATTTCATCGAGATAGACCGTATCGGCCTTGCGCAAAATATCCAGCTTCTCGCCGGTAATCTCGCCCGGAATACGAATGGCCAAACCAGGCCCTGGGAAAGGATGGCGCCCAACAAAGGCCTCAGGCAGACCCAATTCTTGGCCCAGCGCGCGCACTTCGTCTTTGAACAATTCGCGCACTGGCTCCACCAAGCTCATATTCATCCGCTCAGGAAGCCCACCCACATTGTGGTGGCTTTTAATCGTCACACTCGGCCCGCCCGTAAACGAGACGCTTTCAATCACATCTGGATATAGCGTGCCTTGCGCCAAGAAGTCGGCACCGCCTGCCGCTTTGGCTTCTTTTTCAAACACATCAATGAACGTGCCGCCGATGATTTTGCGCTTCTGCTCAGGGTCGGAGATGCCTTCAAGTTTGCCACGGAAAAGCTCTGCCGCATTATTGTGAACCAGCTTAATGTTGAAATGATCGCGGAACAGCGTCACCACTTCTTCGCTTTCGCCAGCCCGCATCATGCCCGTATCGACATAGACGCACGTCAATTGCTCGCCGATGGCCTCGTGCAGCAGCACCGCCACAACCGAGCTATCCACGCCGCCCGACAGGCCACAAATCACACGGCCCTCGCCCACTTGGGCGCGGATATCGGCAATGGCTTTTTCCCGAAACGCCGCCATCGTCCAGTTGCCATGGCAACCGGCAATTTTATGGGTGAAGTTTTGCAGCATCTGAGCGCCGTCTGGCGTATGCACCACTTCGGGATGAAACTGCACGGCGTAAATTTTCTTCGCTTCATTGGCAATCGCCGCATAGGGCGCGTTTTCGGAAGTGCCGATAATCTCAAAACCCTCTGGCAATTGGCTTACGCGATCGCCGTGGCTCATCCAGACTTGCACGCTGTCGCCCGTTTGCCCTACGCCGTCGAACAGTGGCGAAGCGGTTTTAATATCCAGCATGGCGCGACCAAATTCTTGCTCGTCGGATTTTTCGACCGAACCGCCCAGTTGCGCGCACAGCGTCTGCTGGCCGTAGCAAATACCCAAAATAGGCAGCCCCGAAGCGAGAATGCTTTCGGGCGCGCGCGGCGTGTCTATATCGGCGACAGAGTTGGGCCCGCCCGACAGAATAACCGCGCTGGGGTTCATTGCCGCGAAAGCCTTTTCGGCTGCATTAAACGGAGCAATTTCGCAATACACACCACTTTCGCGAACGCGCCGCGCAATCAGCTGCGTGACTTGCGAGCCGAAATCTACAATTAAAATACGATCCATTATTTGTCCTTTTTAGGGCTATCTGTCTTGGCGATATCGCTGTTCGCAATAGAGGCGGCTAGCTCATTGGCCGACCGGCACGGCGCCGCACACAGACGACGCAAAGTGGAGAGAGATTTTTCAGCCTGCTCGATATCTTCCAGAGCCAGCGCCGCATCCCCTTGCAGACGCAAGGCGATTAAATCGCCAGGTTCAATATCCAAGCCAACGCTGATGAGGCGAAGCGCTTCTTCCAGGTTTTCTAACTTGCTTTGCGCTTGGCCTTTGACAACATAGGCGCGGGCATTTCCGGGGTTTGCGGTCAAAGCCAAGTTTAACAATTCATCGGCTTGTGCCGCTTTATTGGCGGCCAATTGTTGCTCGGCTTGGCCCACAAGGCGCGTCGACAAGCTGCGGTAGCTATCCGATATCGCCGCCGCAGGGCTGAGGCTCACGAAGGTTAGCGCCATGGCAAAGCCGAAGGCCGAAGAAAAAGTGGAAAGGGATTTCATCATATGCTGTCTCATAGAATTTCTAAGCTGTTGTATCTTAGCTCAACTTGCCTCAACTGGTGGAAACATTTTGCAAGACCGCGCAATACAGGCCGTCCGTATCGCTGTTCAGCGGGTGCAATTGCATTTGCCCCCCTTGGCCAAATGGCAAATCTATTTGTGACCATTCAAAGCCCGGGGTTTCTTGCAAAAACCTATCAATCTGTTGGCCGTTTTCAGACGCCAAAATAGAGCATGTGATATAGACCAAACGCCCGCCCGGCTGTACCAGCAAAGCCGCTTCGGTTAAAATATCGGCCTGCATTTGATGCAGCTCCGCCAAGTCTTCGGCGGTCAAACGCCATTTGGTTTCCGGCGAACGTCGCCACCGACCCGTGCCACTGCATGGCACATCGGCGACCACTAAATCGCAGCCTTCGGTAAAATCTAGCACTTGGGCGGGCTTTACAATTTGCAAAATATCGACGCCTGCGCGTTTGGCTCTGGGGCGTTGGCCATTCATCCGTCCGGCAATCGCATCATGCACCAGCAGCAGGCCTTGGTTTTCCATTTGTGCGGCCAGCGCCAAAGCCTTGCCGCCTGCGCCCGCACAAAAATCCATTACGGTTTGGCCGGGCTTGGCATCGCACACTTGGGCCACGCTTTGCGCGCCCGCATCTTGCACTTCTATCAGGCCTTGTTTGAAAGCTTCGCTATCGACCAGACGCGGCGCGCCTTCAAAGCGCAAAGCGGTCTCGACATGGGCATGCGGCACGGGCTCAAAGCCCTCTTCTTGCAAGGCCGCTATCGCGCCTGCGCGATCGGTTTTCAATAGATTCACCCGAACATCCACCGGCGCACGATCGCGCATAGCCATCAGCACGCCCTCGGTGTCGTCGCCCAATTGCGCCTCAATATCGCTCAGCAACCAGTCTGGTGCCGACCAAGCGCCAGCCTTGTCTTGCGACACATCGCGGTCGAGGGCTTGGGTTAATTTTTCCACGCTCGCCGCCTCTAAAGGCTCTGGCGAATGGGCACTGCCATCGGCCAGACTTATCGCCGCTTCTAGCGTTTCGCCGTCTAGCTGAACGGTGGCCAAAAGGCTTACTAGCAAGGCATCGTCATCTTGCAGCCGCGCGGTTAGCGAGCCGTAATGACGCAAAATTGCGAACAGCCGATTGGAAATGTCGCGGCGGTCTTTCGACCCCGCATAGCGGTTTTGGCGACCCCAATTTTGCATAATGCGGTCGGCCGGTATGGCGTCCGACATCACGGTGTGGAGTAAATCGGATACGGCCTGCAGGCGTGCGGCGGGCCGCACTAGTTTTTACCTGACCCCGGATAGTTCGGCGCCTCACGGGTAATCGTTACATCGTGAACATGGCTTTCAACTAGCGAAGCCGAACTCATCCGTACAAATTTGGCGCGGGCATGCAAATCAGCAATCGTTGCCGAGCCTGTGTAGCCCATGGCTGCGCGAAGCCCACCGACCAATTGGTGAACGACTTGCTCGACCGGCCCCTTGAACGGGATTTGGCCTTCAATGCCTTCAGGCACCAACTTATGACTATCGGAAATATCTTGTTGGAAATAGCGATCTGCCGAGCCGCGCGCCATGGCGCCAACCGAGCCCATGCCGCGATAGGCTTTATAGGAACGGCCTTGATATAAAAACACTTCGCCGGGGCTTTCGGCCGTGCCCGCCAGCAGCGAGCCAACCATTACGCAGCTTGCGCCGGCCGCCATAGCTTTGGCCAGATCGCCAGAATACTTAATGCCGCCATCGGCAATCACTGGAATTTGGGCTTTTTTGGCCGCTTCCACCGCATCCATAATGGCCGTGAGCTGGGGCACACCAACGCCCGCCACCACGCGTGTGGTGCAAATCGAGCCAGGGCCAATGCCAACTTTAATGGCATCCGCGCCGGCATCGATGAGCGATTGAGTGCCCTCTTTGGTGGCCACATTGCCAGCCATCACTTGAATGGAGGAGGAGAGTTTTTTAATCCGCGCCACCGCTTCGCCTACCATGGCCGAATGGCCATGCGCGGTATCGACCACGATTAAATCGACGCCCGCATCGACCAGAGCTTCGGTGCGCGCAAACCCATCATCGCCCACAGTCGTGGCCGCTGCCACGCGCAAACGACCGCGGTCATCTTTGGCGGCATTGGGGTGCAATTGCGCTTTTTCCATATCCTTCACGGTGATGAGGCCGATGCAACGATAGACATCATCCACCACCAGAAGTTTTTCGATGCGATGGTGATGCAGCAAACGTTTGGCTTCCTCATGGTTCACTTCTTCTCTTACCGTGATGAGGTTTTCATGGGTCATCAACTCCGAGACTTTTTGGTTCGGGTTGGACGCGAAACGAACATCGCGATTGGTCAATATGCCAACCAATTTGCCATTGGCTTCGGTGACCGGCACGCCAGAAATATTATTGCTGGTCATCAATTCCAGCGCTTCGGATAATTTCGCGCCGGGGCCAATGGTTAAGGGGTTCACCACCATGCCGCTTTCGAATTTCTTTACTTTCACCACTTCGGCCGCTTGTTCAGCTGGCGTTAAATTGCGGTGCAAAACACCAATGCCACCGGCTTGCGCCATAGCAATCGCCATTTCGCTTTCGGTAACCGTGTCCATTGCAGAGGCAAGCAGTGGGATGCCAAGTTGAATGGTTTTTGTAATCTGGGTGGTCGTGTCTGCCTGGCTGGGCATAATGTTAGATGCAGCCGGCTCGAGCAGCACGTCGTCAAATGTCAGGGCTTCGCGGAACATAGTCAAATCCTCTTGGGTCTGGAGGTGCATTTGACGAGTTCATGTATCACTTATTTAGCCCTTGTGGCAAAAAATATCTTCGCGCCTCAAAAATCAGCCATTTTCTGGTGGATAAGCCTCCACGGGATCGCCCTTAAAATCCATCGCGATGACATAGAGCTCAACCGATTCTTTGCGGCTGGCTTTTGGCTTCATATGATAGACCTGGCGAAAGCGCTTTTTCAGCTCCTCCAAAAGCTCGCGCGAGGCGCCGCCTTGAAACACTTTGGCGCAAAAAGCACCGCCCGGTTTCAACGCTTCAAAAGCAAACCAAGCCGCAGTTTCGGCCAAGGCCATGGTGCGCAAATGGTCGGTTTGGCGATGGCCCGTGACGGCAGCCGCCATATCCGAAATCACCACATCGGCGCGCCGCCCGGCTAACTCGCGAACTTTTTTAGGCGCGCTATCTTCCAAAAAATCGAGCTTTAAAAACTCAACCCCTTGCAGCGGGTCCATATCTTGCAAATCAATGGCCGCGACAAAGCCTTTGTTTTTCAAAGCGCCTGTGCGTTGCGCGGCCACTTGCGCCCAACCGCCTGGCGCACAGCCAAGGTCGATGACGCAAGCGCCCGGTTTGAAAAACTTAAACCGGTCGTCCATTTCAATAATTTTATAGGCGGCGCGAGAGCGATAGCCATCTGATTTCGCGGCCGCCACATAGGGGTCATTGAGTTGGCGCTCGAGCCAGCGCGTCGAAGAGAGCTTGCGCCCTCTGGCGGTTTTCACCCGCTCGCGCATTCGGTCGCCGCGTCTTTGCCCGTCGCCAACGCCTGGCCCTTTTTTATCACTCATGTGTTTTGTCCTTTTGGCGCGTCACGATTGGGGCACCCGATGGATGGGTCCGCCGACGCCCTCGGTTTCGACGACTGCGACGCATATCTTTCTTTATCATACGCAGCAGAAGGCCTTCGCGTAACCCACGATCTGCGACCGAAACTTTGGCCACCGGCCAGCGCGTATGAATGGCTTCTAACACCGCACAGCCCGACAAAACCAAATCGGCGCGCTGCGCGCCAATGCACGGGTTTTCAGCCAATTGATCGCGGCTCATCTGGCGCAAATTTCCGATGACCTCGGTCACATTTTCGGCCGAAATCGTGCAGCCATCGACGACACTGCGGTCATAGCGTGCCAATCCCAATTGCACCGCCGCCAGCGTTGTTACCGTGCCGGAAGTGCCAATGATTTGCACACGGCTCATATCGACCATATCGGCTTGGCGATCCATAAACGCCTTCAAGCGGGTTTCGCTTTCTTGCAACATGCCCTCATAGCCATGCTCATGAGGGCCAGGCCCCGCGTGGCGCTCGGACAGGCGCACCACGCCCAGCGGCACGCTGTCGCTATCGACCAATTTGAAAAAATCTTGGTTCTGCGGCGCGTCCGATGTCTGGCGCGACATGCGGCTTATCTCGGTGCTGCCGCCGCCAATGTCATAGAGAATAATATCATCGACGTTTTCATCGAACAAAGACCCACAGCCAATCGCGGCCAATTCGGCTTCGGCTTGACCGTCGATAATTTCCATCCGCAAGCCAGTTTCTTTGCGCACGCGCTGAATAAACTCGGCACCATTGCTGGCGCCTCGACACGCTTCGGTGGCGACACAACGCAGGCGCACGACATTGGCGCGGCGAATTTTACTGGCCGCAATTCGCAAAGCCGCCAGCGTGCGCTCCATCGCGTCTTCGGATAATTTACCGCTCGCCTCTAACCCTTCGCCAAGGCGCACAATGCGCGAGAAACTATCGCGCACCCGAAAGCCAAGCCCACCAGAGCGCTCGACAATCAGCAGGCGGCAATTATTCGTGCCTAAATCGACCGCCGCATAAAGCCGCGTCTTGTGAGGTCTTTGGCTAGATTTGTTTTCGCCAGATTTATGTTCGGAAACCGATTTAGACCTCGAACCAGAGGCAGGTTTTGAAGACCTTGTCCCTTCGTGGCCAGAGCTAAGGGGCTCAGAAGAAGAGGCGGCACTATTTTTGTGGTTGCCGTTTTGGCTATCGGTATCTTGCATGTCTATTTCCTGTGCCGGCAAAACCTCTGCCAGATCGTCACGCCAAGACGTGCGGTTACCAAAAGAATAGAGTATTTGCCAAGACGCTAGCAAGCGAATTGCGCTTTGAGTGCCAAAGTTTTACTTCTGCATTCCTCCAAAAGTTTCTATAATACGAAGAGAGCCTATGTGGTGCCCTGCAAGCTTCGCTTGCCTTTTCACGAAAACAAGATAGGGTTTCACATAGTTAAATTTAACGTCACGATTGGTGAGAATTTATGTCAGATATGAAAACAGAAACTTTGGTCTTGCACGCGGGCTGGAGAGCCGACCCAACCACTGGCTCCGTCGCTGTGCCGATACACCAAACCACCAGCTATCAGTTTCACGATACCGACCATGCGGCCAGCCTGTTTTCCTTGTCTGAATTAGGCAATATTTACACCCGCCTGCAAAACCCCACCACCGATGTCCTCGAGCAACGCATTGCCGCGCTCGAAGGCGGGGCTGCGGCCTTGGGCGTCGCTTCGGGGCAGACCGCCTCGACCATGGCGGTGCAAAATCTGGCGCGCGCTGGCGATAACATCGTCTCCTCGACCGACCTCTATGGTGGCACGTGGAACTTGTTTGCCAACACCATGAAAGACATGGGCATTGAAGTGCGCTTTGCCGACCCGAGCGACCCGCAATCTTTCGCCGATGCCGTGGATGATAAAACCCGCGCCTTTTATGCCGAGACCTTGCCAAATCCGAAACTGCATGTTTTTCCAATCCAACAAGTCGCAGACATTGGCCGTGCCCATAATATTCCATTGATTATGGACAATACAGCCGCCCCAACCCTATGCCGCCCGTTCGACCATGGCGCGGCTGTGGTGGTTTACTCGAC
>JABHDF010000021.1 GCA_018673175.1 Rhodobiaceae bacterium
CCATAGCGCGCCCGCTTCTTCGTTCCAATGTTCCACGCTGCCGCCCTCATAGGTAATCTCATAGGGGCTCATCGAGGCATCGCCCACGAAGATGATTTTATAGTCGCTGCCATAGGTGTGCAGCACGTCCCATGTATCCATTTTTTCGTTGTGGCGGCGGTTGTTGTCTTTCCACACGCCTTCGTAGAGGCAATTGTGGAAGTAGAAATATTCCATGTTTTTAAATTCGCTGCGCGCGGCCGAAAACAGCTCTTCGCAAAGCCGAATATGCGGGTCCATCGAGCCGCCGATATCGAAAAACACCAGAACTTTCACCCGGTTGCGACGCTCGGCGATCATTTTAATGTCGAGATAGCCGGCATTGGCGGTCGATTTAATGGTGTCATCAAGGTCCAGCATATCGGCTTCGCCATCGCGCGCGAATTGGCGCAAACGGCGCAGCGCTACTTTGATGTTGCGCGTGCCTAGCTCGACGCTGTCGTCGAGGTTTTTATATTCGCGCTTGTCCCAGACTTTAACCGCTTTGAAGTTTTTATTCTTGTCTTGGCCAATGCGCACGCCTTCGGGGTTATAGCCATCCGAGCCAAACGGCGAGGTGCCGCCGGTGCCAATCCATTTATTGCCGCCTTCGTGGCGTTTTTCTTGCTCTTCGAGGCGCTTTTTCAGCTCCTCCATAATTTTGTCCCAGCCGCCGAGCGCTTCAATTTCGGCTTTTTCTTCCTCCGAGAGGAATTTTTCCGTCAGCGTTTGCAGCCAGTCTTCGGGAATTTCCGAAACCTCGCCATCGCCCAAGCTCTCCAGCCCTTTAAACACGGTGCCGAAAACTTGGTCGAATTTATCGAGGTTGCGTTCGTCTTTGACGAGGGCGGCTTTCGACAAATAATAAAACTCGGTCACTTCGTTTTGAATGACCTCATGGTCCAGCGCTTCGAGCAGCGATAAATATTCGCGCAAGGAGACGGGCACATTGGCGTTTTTCAGCTCATGGAAAAAATTAACGAACATGGGACAGGCCCCTTTCAGTCAATCTAATTGCGCTCTCGCCGCGCCAAAAAGGCCAGACGCTCAAACAAATGCACGTCTTGCTCGTTTTTAATCAGCGCGCCATGCAGCGGCGGAATCAGCTTGCCGGCATCTTGCTGGCGCAGGGTTTCCGGGTCGATGTCTTCGTTCATCAGAAGTTTCAACCAATCCAAAAGCTCGGACGTCGAAGGCTTTTTCTTCAGGCCGGGCACATCGCGCACTTCGTAAAACGAGGCGAGGGCGTTTTTCACCAGACGGTCTTTGATGTCTGGATAATGCACATCTACAATCTCGGTCATCGTATCGGCATCGGGGAAGGAGATATAGTGGAAGAAGCAACGGCGCAAAAACGCGTCGGGCAATTCTTTTTCATTGTTCGAGGTGATGATAACCAGCGGGCGCTGCGCCGCCTTAATGGTTTCGCCGGTCTCGTAAACGTAAAATTCCATGCGGTCTAGCTCTTGCAGCAAATCGTTTGGAAACTCGATGTCGGCTTTATCAATTTCATCGATCAGCAGCACGGCGCGTTCTTCTTGCTCGAAGGCTTCCCACAGCTTGCCTTTGTTGATGTAGTTTTTCACATCCTTCACGCGCTCGTCGCCCAATTGGCTGTCGCGCAGGCGGGTGATAGCGTCATATTCGTAAAGCCCTTGTTGCGCCTTGGTGGTCGATTTCACGTGCCAGGTAATCAGCTTCATGTTCAGGGCTTTGGAAACTTCTTCCGCCAAAACGGTTTTACCCGTGCCGGGCTCGCCTTTAATCAGCAGCGGGCGTTGCAGCGTTAACGCGGCATTAACCGCAATGCGCAAATCTTCAGTGGCGATATAATTTTCGGTGCCTTCAAACTTTTGGGACATGGATGGTTTCCTCATGAATATCAAATTACCTGTAACAGGCGACGTATGGCGGCAAAGACTAAGGGCAAGCTCGCGTGCGTGCAAGTGTCAATTCTGTAAACTTATTAACGCGAAGGTGGCTTGATTTTATGCCTCGAATTACCTATAGAAAATGCGCTCGTTTAATTGCTCAAAAGGCGATGGACGAAAAACGAAATGATAGGGAAGAGACGCTCATGGCGACCCGACTGCCGAAAGACTATGTTCCAACAGATGACGAGCCATTTATGAACGCTCGGCAAAGAGAGTATTTCCGTCGCAAGCTGATGGACTGGAAAGACGATCTGATTAAAGGAACCAAAGAGACGGTGATGGGCTTGCAAAACGAAAGCGTCAATCACCCTGATGACGTCGACCGTGCCAATTCAGAAGCCGAGAAACAACTCGAGCTGCGCACGCGCGACAGGCATCGCAAGCTGGTCAATAAAATTGATAGCGCGCTGCGGCGTATCGAAGATAAGACCTATGGCTATTGCGAAGAGACCGGCGACCCGATTAGTTTGAAGCGTCTCGATGCGCGCCCCATTGCGACCATGGGACTGGAAGCCCAAGAGCGCCACGAAAAGCGCGAGCGGGTCTATCGCGACGACTAATGCCATTTGGTGATTCTATCCAGCACCGCTTAAAATCGCCGATTTGGTTTTTACACACAGGTTTAAATTTATAAAAAAGAGCACTAATTCAATGGCTTATACCTGTTATTGACAAATAGAACAAAAAGTGAACATAATGCTTCATTGCCCGCACTATCGGGCTATGAAATAACGGGAGCTTAGATTATGGCTGAAGTGGTGAACCTTATGCAAAAGAGTGAAGAGAAGAAAAAAGCGCTGGAAGCGGCGTTGTCTCAGATTGAGAAAAGTTACGGTAAAGGCTCGATTATGAAGCTGGGCGATCCAGCCAGTATCGAAGCTATCGAGAGCATTTCAACGGGCTCGCTGGGGCTTGATATTGCGCTTGGCATTGGTGGCTTGCCCAAAGGGCGGGTGATTGAGATTTATGGTCCGGAGAGCTCGGGCAAAACCACTTTGGCGCTGCATACGATTGCCGAGTCGCAAAAAGTCGGTGGCACTTGTGGCTTTATCGATGCGGAACATGCGCTGGATCCCGGCTATGCAAATAAGCTGGGCGTGAATGTGGAAGATTTGCTGATTTCGCAGCCAGACAATGGCGAGCAGGCGCTCGAAATTGCCGATACATTGGTGCGCTCTGCGGCGGTCGATGTTTTGGTTATCGACTCGGTGGCAGCCTTGACCCCAAGAGCCGAATTAGAAGGCGATATGGGCGACAGTCTGCCAGGTCTGCAAGCGCGGTTGATGAGCCAAGCGCTGCGTAAATTGACTGGCTCGATTTCGCGTTCCAATACGATGGTGATTTTCATCAACCAAATTCGGATGAAAATTGGCGTGATGTTCGGCTCGCCCGAAACCACCACTGGCGGCAATGCGCTGAAATTTTACTCGTCGTGCCGTTTGGACATTCGCCGCATTGGCGCCATTAAAGACCGCGATGAAGTGATTGGAAACCAGACCCGCGTGAAAGTGGTGAAGAATAAAGTGGCCCCGCCTTTCCGCGTCGTCGAATTTGACATTTTATATGGCGAAGGCATTTCCAAAATGGGGGAGCTGATTGACCTCGGTGTGAAAGCTGAAATCGTTGAGAAAGCCGGCAGCTGGTATAGCTATGGCACGCAACGCATCGGCCAAGGCAAAGAAAACACCCGCAAGTTCTTGCTCGAAAACCCAGATATGGCGGCGGAAATTGAAGCCAAAGTGCGCGCTGATGCGGGTCTCATCGATGTTGAAGAGCTAACAGAGGAAGAAGCCTTATTGGCCAAGGGGCAAGATGAAGCTCCGGTGGAAGAAGCGGCAGGTTAGTCTTTTGCACTAGCAAGCGAACTGGCAGTCGAACTGACAATCGAGCTTACAGTGACATAAATTGAAAGGCCCGGCTTTGTCGGGCCTTTTTGTTGTGCTATCGGCAGGGGAAGCTTCTTGTTCTTGAGCGCGCGAACGGCTATGTAAAAGGCATAGAGTGAGGTGAACCATGTCGACTGGTCTGGCGGATATCCGCGCAAGTTTTTTAGATTATTTTAAAGCGGAATCGCACGAAGTGGTGGCCTCCAGCCCGCTCGTGCCGCTGAATGACCCGACGCTTTTGTTCACCAATGCGGGCATGGTGCCGTTTAAGAATTATTTTACCGGGCAAGAAGCCATCCCCGAAAAATGGGTCGGTCCGCGCACGGTGAGTTCGCAAAAATGCGTGCGCGCTGGCGGCAAGCATAATGACCTCGACAATGTTGGCTATACCGCGCGCCACCATACGTTTTTCGAAATGCTGGGAAATTTTTCCTTTGGCGATTACTTTAAAGAAGAAGCCATTCATTACGCGTGGAATTTTTTGACCAAGGAACTCGACCTGCCGGCTGAGAAATTACTGGCAACGGTCTATGCAGAAGATGAAGAGGCTTTCGGCCTTTGGCAAAAAATTGCGGGCCTGTCGGAAGATAGAATCATCCGCATTGGCACGGCTGATAATTTCTGGTCAATGGGCGACACGGGCCCTTGTGGTCCATGCTCCGAAATTTTCTTCGACCATGGCGAAGCCATTGCCGGTGGCCCCCCGGGCAGCCCGGAAGAAGACGGCGATCGGTTTATTGAAATTTGGAACCTCGTATTCATGCAATATGAGCAGCAAAGCGATGGCACGCGCGTGGATTTACCCCGACCCAGTATCGATACGGGCATGGGGCTAGAGCGCATTGGCGCGGTTTTGCAAGGCAAACACGATAATTACGATACCGACCTCATGTATCATCTCATCGAGGCCTCGGCCGATATATCTGGCCAAAGCATTGAGGGCGCGCATGGGGTCAGCCATCGGGTGATTGCCGACCATTTGCGCTCGTCGGCGTTTTTAATCGCCGATGGCGTTTTGCCGTCCAATGAGGGGCGCGGCTATGTGCTGCGCCGCATTATGCGCCGCGCCATGCGCCACGCGCATATGTTGGGCACTAAAGAGCCAGTGTTATGGCAATTGTTTCCCGCGTTAAAAACCCAAATGGCGGCGGCCTATCCCGAATTAGAACGCGCTAGCGCCTTGATTGTGGAAACCCTGCGCCACGAAGAAGACCGCTTCCGTGATATGTTGGGGCGTGGTCTGAAATTGCTCGACGATGAATTGGGGCAAATGAAAACCGACACGCTGCCGGGCGATGTGGCGTTTAAACTTTACGATACTTTCGGCTTCCCGCTTGATTTGACCCAAGATGCTTTGCGCGAAAAAGGCCTGTCGGTCGATACCAATGGCTTTGATACGGCGATGGAAAAACAACGCGCCGACGCGCGCGCCAATTGGTCGGGTTCCGGCCAAGAGGCAACGGAGGCCATTTGGTTTGATTTACGTAATGAGCATGGCGCCAGCGAATTTGTCGGCTATCAATCCGGCGAAGCCGAGGGGCAAGTGCTGGCCATCGTGCGCGATGGCGAGACCGTGCTAGAGGCCAAGGCTGGCGACGAGATTGCCGTCATGCTCAACCAAACCCCGTTCTATGCCGAAAGCGGCGGCCAAGTTGGCGATATCGGTCGGTTGAGCGATGGGGCGGGTCTGGCGATTGAGATTACCGAAACCCGAAAAAGGCTCGGCGATGTGCATGTTCTCCACGGCACGGTCGAGGCGGGCGAATTGCGCCACGGCGCGCTGGTGCATCAAGAAATTGACGTGGCGCGGCGCGATGCGATTCGCGCCAATCATTCGGCCACGCATTTATTGCACGAAGCCTTGCGCCGTGTGTTGGGCGATCATGTGACGCAAAAAGGCTCGCTGGTCAACGACCAGAGTTTGCGCTTTGATTTCTCGCATCCGCGCGCCATGACACCAGAAGAAGTTGATGCCGCCGAGGCCATGGTCAATGATATCATCCGCCAAAACGCCGACGTCTCGACCCGCCTGATGACCCCCGATGAAGCCATTGAAGCGGGCGCTTTGGCTCTGTTTGGCGAGAAATATGGCGATGAAGTGCACGTTTTATCGATGGGCTTGGGCAATTCAGACGACACAGAGGGCGCCTATTCGGTAGAGCTTTGCGGCGGCACGCATGTGCGCCGTTTGGGCGATATTGGCCTGTTGAAAATCAGCTCCGAAGGCGCGGTCGCCTCGGGCGTGCGCCGTATTGAGGCGCGCACAGGCAAAGCCGCTTTGGCCCAAATTGCCGCCCACGAACATATTCTGCACGCCGCCACGCAAGAATTGAAAGTCGGCGTGGAAGACCTGCCGGCTCGCGTCAGCAAGCTTCTCGAAGAGCGAAAAAACCTCGACCGAGAGTTGGCCGAAGCCAAAAAACAATTGGCCTTGGCGGG
>JABHDF010000038.1 GCA_018673175.1 Rhodobiaceae bacterium
AATCCCTGCACAGCGAAAACGCAGATGGGAAAATTTCCGACACGCTGCGCCAGCTCGCCAGCCAAGGCGGCAAATTTATTGAGTTAGACTTGGGCGGCCTTAAAACAGGTTAACCAACTCTCTAGTCAACTCTCTAGTCAACAAAGGCCCGCTCGATGACAAAATCGGCCGGGTCTGAGTTGGCGCCTTCGCGCAGCCCATGTTCTTCCATCAAGTCTTTCAACTCTTTGGTCATATCGATAGAGCCGCAAATCATCGCTCTGTCGACACTTGGGTCAAGGCGCTCAAGACCGAGGTCTTCGAATAATTTTCCCGACCGAATGAGATCGGTTGGGCGACCTGTGTTTTCAAATTCTTCGCGCGTGCAGCTTTGGTAGAGGCGCAATTTACCTTGCGCAATCTCGCCCAAGTCTGGGTCGTTTAAAAACCCATCCACGATCTCGCGGCTATAGGCCAACTCGGCCACATCGCGGCAGGTATGACTGACGATAACTTCGTCGAATTTCTCATAGGTTTCTGGGTCGCGCACAAGACTGGCGAAAGGCGCAAAGCCTGTGCCCGTAGAGAACATCCAAAGCCGCTTGCCCGGTTTCAACGCATCCAATACCAAAGTGCCAACAGGTTTTTTGCCGAGCAAGACTTTATCGCCCTCGCCAATTTTTTGCAGCTGCGAGGTCAGCGGGCCATCGGGAACTTTAATCGAGTAAAACTCCACCGTGTCGTCCCAACTCGGGCTGGCAATACTATAGGCGCGCAAAAGCGGTTTGCCGTTTTCTTGCGGCAAGCCAATCATAATAAACTCGCCCGAGCGAAAGCGAAAAGCTTGTGGGCGGGTAAGGCGAAACTTGAACAGTCGGTCGGTATAATGTTCGACGCTGAGGACCGTTTCCGGCGTGGGCGCATTTGGGCTCACGGGTTTCTTGGCAGCTTCGGTCATGCAGATGAATCCTTGTTCGTAAAATAACTCTCGAGCGGTTTATACAGGCAAAATGGCCATCACGCAAAGCCCATCACGCAAGGACCATCGGGTAAGGCCAGTTGGGCTTTTAGGGCTTTGCGCGGCCCGCCAAACGCGTTACTTAACCAAGCCCTTATTTTTTGCGAGAGCCGTTTCATTTTGCGTATCGTCCATCTTTTCATTGCCACTTGGCTGCTCACCAATGCCGCCCTTAGTTCTGCGTGTCATAGCGTGGGCGATGTGCATGTGATTTGCTCTTCGCAAGGCTTTGAAACCGTCTATGTGGAAAGCCCGCAAACGCAAGCCGAAGCCAGACCGAGCGCCGATTGCTGCCCCAGCGCGCCCATCGCGGTTTTGCAAACCCTCCATGTCTCCCCACCTCACCTCGCAAACCTAGTCTCCAAGGCTTGGGTTCGCTGGCCACACCACGCGCTGCGCCTCGATAGTTCTGCCGCGCCAAGGGCCCCGCCACACTCTGTCTTTGCCTAAATTTCCCTTTCGTTAACAGGACAGATATATGACTTATTTACCCAAATTAGGGATGGGCGCTCTGCTGCTCATCACGCCAGCCTTAACCCTAACGCCTGCGTTTGCAGATGGCGCCGCGCGCGCCGATGGCCATGCCCCGATTGGCGTCATGGGCGACCATCGCCATAAAGCCGGCGAATGGATGCTATCCTGGCGCCAAATGGATATGTCGATGCAAGGCAACCTTCAAGGCACGCGCTCGATACCCGACGCGCAAGTTTTGCAGCTTCCCAACCAGCATGGCAGCCCCGCGCAATTGCGCGTGGTGCCCCAGAGCATGGATATGAAAATGACCATGCTCGGGGCTATGTATGCGCCCAATGATGACCTCACCTTTTTGGCCATGGCCATGCAGCATGAAACCAGCATGCGGCTGAACACCTATGGCGCCATGAGCCAAGCCCTGCTTGGCAGCTTTACCAGCCAAAGCGAAGGCCTGGGCGATACCACGCTGGGCGCTCTGCTGGCGGGGGGCGACATCGCCCAAGGCGCGCTGGCGGGCACTTGGCACTATGGGGTGGCGCTGTCTATCCCGACGGGATCGATCAAACAGACGGGCCGCGTGCTGACGCCGATGAACCAGCACATCAGCGGCAAACGCCTGCCTTACCCCATGCAGCTTGGCTCTGGCACTTATGATATCAAACCCTCGCTGACCTTTAATTCTGCCGCGCACGGCGCGTGGCGCTATGGCGGGCAAATCTCGGGGGTGGCGCGCCTTGAGGATAATTCACAAGGCTATCGCTTGGGCGATAAGGCCCTTGTGCAAGGCTGGGTGTCGCGTCGTCTGGCTTCGTTTGTCAGCGCCTCGGCGCGCCTTGATGCCAGCTATCAAGACCGCCTGCGCGGTACCGACAGCGCCATCACATTACCCGTGCCCACCGCGCAAACTAATTTCACGGGCGGGGAATTGGCCCATCTCTCCGTCGGGTTTAATGTCGTCGGGCAGCATGGCATTTGGGCTGGCCACCGCTTGGCCTTGGAATGGACAAGCGCCATCCACCAAAAAGCCAATGGCGTGCAAATGGAACACCAAGATACGCTAACGCTGGGCTATCAAAAAGCCTGGTAGCCAGACGATGCAGCGGTAGGCACGCTAGTTATTTCTAGCGCGCATGCCGCCATCGACGGGAATGGCTACGCCCGTGACATAACTGGAAGCTGGCAAACATAAAGACAAAGTCACATGCGCCACTTCCTCGGGCCGGCCATAGCGGCGCAAGGCCGAGCGGCGATGGGCGAAAGTGGCCTTATGGTCATCCGGAATAAGCTCGGTAATGCCCGTATGAATGGGGCCTGGGCAAACCGCATTGACGGTAATGCCCTCTTTGCCCAGTTCCACCGCCAGGCTTTTGGTCAGGCCGATGAGCCCATGTTTGGCCGCCGTATAAGGCGAGCTGCCCGCACTGCCGCCCAGACCTTCGGTCGAGGCAATGTTCACAATGCGCGCCGCGTCGGAGTTTCGTAAATGAGACAGGGCTTGGCGAATTAAGATTTGCGGGCCCTCCAACATCACAGCCAGAGATTTCTCCCAGCTTTGCAAGTAAGCCGCATCATCAATATTGGCAATCATCGAGAAGCCAGCATTGTTGACCAAAATATCCAAGCCACCAAAATGGCTGGTAATCTCGCCCACGCAAGTTGCAATCGCGCCCGCGTCTGCCATGTCCATGGCCCAGGCTTTGGTCGTCGAAAAACCTGCCGCTTCAATCTCGTCAACCACACGCTGGCACGCGTCTAGGTCCAAATCGGTAACGGCCACATGGGCGCCCTCGCTAGCCAATAGGTGCGCTGTGGCGCGTCCCATACCGCTGGCGGCTCCGGTAACAATGGCGATGCGTCCCGCGATGGAACGGCTTAATGGTTGATAGGCTTGCATGGTTTTCTCCCTTTGAGCCAAATCTTAAGCCCCGCCCGCCATAAGTCAAACACCTCACGAAGCGGCCTTGATGCGCCCTTACGGGCCGTTTGACTTACCGCCAGCGTTTGCCATAATTGTCGCTAGATTCGAAACCAAATCAATAAGGAGAGCTTTATGAGCGTTTCAGCAGATCAAAAACCAATCGATAGCGGCATCCACCCCACCCCGGAAGCCCAGGAAGTTGTGGCGGGCCTCGACCTCTCGGGCAAAACCGTGATGGTAACCGGCGGCTATTCCGGCATCGGCTTTGAAACCGTGAAAGCGCTCGTGAGCGCGGGCGCCCATGTGCATACGCCAGGCCGCGATATCGACCGGGCGCGCAAAGCCTTAGATGGCGTGGTGAGCGCAGACCATATCGACAAAATGGATTTATCGGATTTAAACTCCGTTGAAAAATTCGGCGATGACTTTTTAAGCCGCCACAAAAAGCTCGACCTGCTGATTTGCAATGCAGGCATTATGGCCTGCCCGTTCGAGAAAACCGCGCAAGGCTTTGAAAGCCAAATCGGGGTCAATCATTTTGGTCACTTCGCGCTCATCAACAAACTCATGGGCGCACTCGAAGCCGCCCAAGGTGCGCGCGTGGTTACCCTGTCGTCCATCGGCCACCGCATTGGCGGCATTGACTTTGACGACATGCATTATGAAAACCGCGTTTACGAAAAATGGCCCTCCTATGGCCAATCGAAAACCGCCAAAGCTCTGCTGGCTGTCGAGCTAGACCGCCGTGGCAAAGACAAAGGCATCCGCGCTTTCTCCGTCCATCCGGGCGGTATTTTCACACCTTTACAGCGCCATTTGGCCAATGAAGAAATGGTTGCGCTTGGCTGGACCAAAGAAGACGGCAGCCCGTCAGACTTGGCCGCCGCTGGATTTAAATCCCCATCGGTTGGCGCCAGCACAACGTTATGGGCCGCCACCTCTCCCAAGCTTGAGGGGTTAGGCGGGCTTTATTGCAATGATTGTAATGTGGCAGAAGCCGTGGCCGCCGATAGCCCCGCCATGGACGGGGTTCGCCCTTGGGCTGCCGATCAAGAGATCGCCCAACGCCTTTGGGAAACCACAGCAGCGCAAATCGCAGCGCTTTAAGCTAGACCATCTGACTTGTGTCTGGCCAAGCCGTCTCGCGGATGGCGGGGCGCTGGCGCAAGGCCTCTAGCCAAGCTTTCAAAGCTGGCAGATCCGCCACCATCGCGGCCCCTTCGGGGGCTGCGCAGGTGGCCTCGATTACCGGATACATAAAACTATCGGCCAAAGAATAATCCGCACCGGCCAAAAACGCGGCGTCTTGCAGACGCGTTTCCACCACGCCGAGGTGATAGCGAATGACGGGCAAAGCATCGGCGATTAATTTTTCGTCTGGCGCGCGGCCCATCAACGGGGCCACGACGCGCGGCAAAACCAAGCGCTCTTCGGTAATGGGAAACACATAATGCGCGGCCACATTGGCCCATTGCCACATGCGCGCTTGGCCCTCGGGCGAGACGGGATGCAGGGCGCCACCATTATGGGCGCGGTCGAGATAGCTGCAAATGGCGGGCGTCTCGTAAAAATGCAAATCATCGATATACGCAGCTGGCGAGCGCATGAAAGGGTGATGCTCGGCCATCTCTTTGGAGCCAGAGCCCGTTGGGATAATCTCCCAAGCAACCCCCGCCTCGGCGGCCACGATGGCACAAATGCGGGTGAAAGTAGAAACTGTAGGGCCGTAAAGCGTCAATTGAACGGGCATGTCGCGTTTCCTTACCTAGCCGCTTCTGCCAAGAGTTTCCCAACGAAAGTGAAAATCTCTTGGTTGCAGTGCTGCGATACCGGTGCCCCGGCGACAAACCCGTTAAAGCCATGAAAGGCGCCTGGATAAATGTGAAAATGGCTTGGCACCCCAGCTTGCGTCAGCTTTTGAGCGTAGGCGATGTCTTCTTGCAAAAACAAATCTAAGTCCCCCACCGGCATATAGGTTGGTGGCAGGCCCGATAAATCTTCGGCCCGAGCGGGCGCGGCATAAATCGGCACGTCTTGACTGCCAAAAGCCTCGCCCAAATAGGACTGCCAGCCAAATCGATTGGCCTTGCGGCTCCAGACCAAAGTATCGCTCAGCGTCTCGCTGGCTGGCTCTACGTTGCGATCGTCCAACATCGGATAGAGCAGCACTTGGCCAAGCAGCGAAAATTCAGCGCGGTCGCGCACCAAAAGCCCCAGCCCAGCCGCCAAACCACCGCCCGCACTGACACCACCAATAATCACCCGCGTGGGGTCAATATTAAAGTCGTCCGCATGGTCGAGCAGATATTTCAGCCCGCGATAGCAATCGTCCAAAGGCTCTGGATAAGCCGCTTCGGGCGCCAGTCGATAGTCGACGGAAGCTGCGAAACAACCCAATTGTTGCGCCGCCGTGAGGGTGAATAAATCACCCTGTTTGGCCGTGCCCAAAACATAGCCGCCGCCATGCATCCAATAAAACAGGGGCATGGGCGCCGTTGCTTCGCGCGGATACATAACGCGCATATCCACGCTTGGCTGGTCTTCTTGTGCCGGACACACAAGCGTCTCTTGGGAAATCGTGTCCGGTATCTGCAAGGCTTCGATAAGGGTTTCATCGCGCGCATTTGAATTTACGCGCGATGTCTCCAAATCATTTGCGACATCCAGACCGTCCCCCACCAGAGCTTTTAAGCGCTCAAGTCCGGGAATTAAATCTGGATCGACATATTTTGAAACTGCCATATCGCGAGCCTCCAATGGGTTTAGCTTAGCCTTCGAGCTTGAAATACAGGCCCGCATTATCGCAAAGGCGCTTGATTAAAGCCTCGCCCATGGCGGGTGCTGGGGTGTAAATACCACCGCCCACGCCGCCATTTTGCGCCGAACATTCGCGCAATAAGCACATAGCGCTTTCGGCCAGCATTTTGGAGGTTGAGCCATAGCCTGGGTCCAGGTCGCCGCCGACACTGGCTTCAATGCGTTGGCCATCGCCAGTCAGACCGATAAACAAGACATCATAATTACCCGCCTCACGCGACGCCTTATCGGGGCCTTCGCCAGGCTGGGGAACCCCCTCGCCGATCAAGGGATTATGGCCTGCCATAAACTCAGCCATGGCTTTGCCTTCTTCGCCAGCGCCCGTCACCATCATCTCGTCATATTTAAAGTCTTCGCCATAGGCATGGCCGAGGAGGGCGTTCGAGCGATGCACGTTTTTCGTATTGATCGCCGCCATGATAAAGGGCGCGACCCACATGCCGGTCATCTCATCTTCATAAATCGCATTATCGGCTGGTTGCTCTGGCCCCTGATGGGTGCCCTTGGCGGTAATGGCGAGAGAAAATGGATTGGCTAGAACTTTCAGTAGCTCTGGGTTCTTGCCCAAAGCGGCCATCGTCGCGTTCAACGAAGCGGCCGTGCCGCCTGAAAACTCGCCGTTCATGGCGCGCACGCGTCCGCGCACTTGGTTGCAATGGGTGCCCAGTTTTTCTTGCGCGTTTTTCTGCAAAAAATAGACGCCCATATCAAACGGAATAGAATCGAAGCCGCAGCTATGAACAATACGCGCGCCCGAGGCTTTGGCAGCGGCGTCATGCGCGCCAATCATTTCGTGCATCCAACCTGGCTCTCCGCTGAGGTCGACATAATCCGTGCCCGCGGCGGCACACGCGGCGACCACTGGGGAGCCGTATAATTGGTAAGGGCCAACCGTGGTCAGCAATACTTTGGTGTTTTCCGCCATGGCTTTTAGCGAAGCAGCATCGTCTGCATCGGCCACCACGAGGGGGGTGTCTTGGGAAATGCCCATTTCGTCGCGCACTTGCGCAAGTTTGGTTTCGCTGCGCCCTGCCATCGCCCAGTTGACCGTACGGCCATACTGTTTGTGCATATATTCGGCTACCAAACGTCCGGTAAAGCCGCTGGCGCCATAAACCACAATATCAAAATCTCTATTACTCATCTCTGTCTCCCGAAAAATTATGGGCGGTATGCCCGAACCTTTTTATGCTGGTACCGAATGTAAACCACGCGCTTTTACATGCAAGGCTTCAGGTGGGCATTTAACTTATATTTGGACTTTTCTTTTACGAAACGTTTGTTAGGCTCTGTCCTTCTATTGCTTTGGGAGGAGCCTCATGTCCAGCACAACCATCGAAACAGATTCAATCTACAAAGGCCGTCATTACGCCCTGGCCATTCTTGTGGTGATTTACACATTTAATTTTATTGACCGCCAAATTCTGTCGATATTGTTGGAGCCTGTGAAATCTGAACTTGGGCTGTCCGATACCGCCATGGGCATGCTCACAGGCTTTGCCTTTGCCATGTTTTACGCAACCCTAGGCATTCCCATTGCGCGTTTTGCAGACCGCACCAACCGTCGCAATCTGATTGCTGGCGCTTTAGGGATCTGGAGTATTTTCACCGCCCTTTCGGGTTTGGCGCAAAACTTCTGGCATTTGCTGGCCGCACGCATCGGCGTGGGCGTTGGCGAAGCTGGTTGCTCGCCTCCTGCGCATTCGATGATTGCTGATTATTATCCAGCCGAACAACGCGCCACAGCTTTGGGGATTTATTCTCTCGGCATTCCTTTTGGCATTATGTTTGGGCTTTTTGCGGGCGGCTGGATCAACGAACTATATGGCTGGCGCGTCGCCTTTTTCCTCGTTGGGATTCCGGGCATTTTGCTGGCACTCATTACCCGCTTTACCCTCACCGAGCCGCCGCGTGGCCTTGCGGAGGGACGTGTTGACACTGGCGAACAACCAACCGTTCGCGAGACGTTAAGCTTTCTATGGGCGAAAAAATCGTTTCGCCACATGTCTTTTGCCGCCGCTCTTACGGCCTTTGTGGGTTATGGCTTTATTACTTGGGCGCCCTCTTTCCTAATCCGGTCTTTTGGCATGGGCACGGGCGAGATTGGCACTTGGTTTGGTCTTATCTTGGGCGTGGCTGGCGGCGTAGGTATTGCGTTGGGTGGCTATATGGCAGATAAATTTGGCGCCAAAGATCCAAAATGGTTTCTTTGGATCACCGCCATCGCCCTGCTCATCATCTTCCCGTTCAATATCTTGGTCTATACGGCAACCGATTCCACGATGGTATTATTGGCCATGATTGTTCCGGTAATCTTGGGCAATTTTTATCAAGCAACGACGTTCAGCCAAACCCAAGGCATATCCGAATTGCGGATGCGCGCGGTAGCGGCAGGTATTTTGCTATTCATCTTGAACATCATCGGCCTCGGCCTTGGCCCACAATTTGTCGGCATCGTGTCTGATTTATTGTCGGACAGATACGGCCAAGAGAGCCTGCGCTATGCACTCCTCATTTGTTCGCTCGTGAACTTATGGGCCGCGTGGCATTATTTCATCGCGGGTCGTCACTTGAAGGATGACTTAATTACTGAGGGTTAATCCGCATGACGGAACAAAACAAATCTGGGGAACCGCGTCCAAAGATGCGGTTCCTCTCGATGATGAGTGAGATTGCCCCCTTGGCAGCCTTCTTCACCATCAATCAGTATTTCGGCCTTTATGCAGCGGCGGGAGCGTCTGTCGGCGCCTCGGCTTTGCTCATCAGCGTCACTTGGATACTCGAGCGACGCTTGGCGCGCTTTGCCCTTTTCGCAACCAGCATTGCCGCGCTGCTGACTTTGGCCGCCATTTTGGCAGAAACCAAAACCTATATTAAAATTCAACCGAGCCTGTTTTCCGGAGCCTTTGCTTTCGTGCTTCTGCTTGGGGCATTGCGGGGTCGCGCCATGATGAAAGTTTTCTTTCACGCACAATTCGACCTGCCAGAGAAAGTTTGGTTTTCGCTATCGCTGCGCTGGGGGTTGTTTTTTGCCGCCGCCACGCTGGCCAATGAGGTGGCCTGGCGGGTCTTGAGCGATGATGCTTGGGTGTTGTTCCGCGTGTTTATTATGGCGCCTTCGACGGGCTTATTTATGCTCGCGCAACTACCCATAACTTTGCGCGGGCGGCGCCAGCAAGCCAAAGATATGCGCGCGTCCGACTAGCCCATGGCTAATTTCGAACGCGTTTATACACCCGCCACACCGTTAGGCCCAAAAGCCATAGAAACATAAATTGGATGGCCAGAAACTTGGCTTGTGTGGTTTGACTGGCCATCTCGATTTGCGCCGCGCTGAGGTTGGGAAATCCATATAGCAAGCCTGCCAGTTGAAAGTTTTCCGCCACATCCAACACCATCACAACGAGCACCGCCAGGGGGCTGAACGCGGCCCAAGGGCGCGGGCTCATGAGGGCCAATAGCCCACCAAAAAACGCGCCATAGACCAGGGGAAACACCATATCCAAGCTCAAGGTAAAGCCGGCGTGTAAACCGCGCCCTGCTTCGCCATAGAGCAGCAAATGCTCTACCAGAGCCATTTGATCATAGCCTTGTAATTCGTCCAGCATGGGCGCACCGAGCTGGGTTTTGAGCCATTGAAAGCCGAGCATGCAAGCCACGACGCCAAGCCCGCTGGCGAGCAATATATGGCGCTGTCTCAAGAGCGTGGCGAGACGGGTGAGAAATAACGTCAGTTGAGATTGCATATTTTTTGCCTCTTGGTATGTTTCGCCTTGTTATTTTCGCGCCAGCTTATCTTTCAAGCCTAGCACTTATTATCGCCCGAACAAGCCACCTTACGGCTGTCCCTCGCGCAACCAGGAGCCTCTTATGAGCCAAAAACAGACGCAAAATTTTAAAGCCGTATTATGGGATTTTGGCGGCGTGATAACCTCCAGCCCTTTCGAGGCTTTCGCGACTTACGAAAGCCAAAATGGCCTGCCCGAAAATTTTATCCGTGGCATTAATTCCACCAACCCCGACACCAATGCTTGGGCGCAATTTGAGCGCAATGATATCGACGCCGCCGCATTTGATACAGCCTTCCTAAAAGAAGCCGAAGCCCGCGGCCATAAGGTTCGAGGTAACGATGTGTTGGCTCTTTTGGCCGGCTCCCTTCGCCCCGAGATGATAGCCGTCTTGAACCAATTGAAAGCCGATGGCTATCGGATTGCCTGTATCACCAATAATGTGAAAACCGGCGCGGGCGCAGGCATGGCGCGCACGCAAGAAAAAGCCGATGCGGTAGCCCAAGTCATGGCCCTGTTCGAACATGTGATTGAGAGTTCCCAAGTCGGCGTGCGCAAACCCGACCCGGCGATTTACCAAATGGCTTGCGATAAGCTTGGCGTCGCGCCCAGCGATTGTGTGTTCCTCGATGACCTTGGCATTAACCTAAAGCCCGCACGTGCGATGGGCATGGGTACGGTAAAAGTCGTATCCGCCGCACAAGGCATTGCTGATTTAAACGCCTTACTGGGGCACCCGGTTGGCTAAGCGCATCTGATTTTTTATCGGCATAAAAAAACCCCGGCAAATCGCTTTGCCGGGGTTTATTTTAGGGTCACTCACTTAGTGAGCCAAAGCACCGCTTGGTGGCTTGGGTGGGTTTTTGCGCGGTACAATCATTTCCAGTACCACGGCCAGAGCTGGCAGAACCGTTACCGCCATAATCATATTGATCATGAACATGAAGGTCAGCAGCAGTCCCATATCCGCTTGGAATTTCAAGGCGGAGAAGGCCCAGGTCGACACGCCGACGGCCAATGTCAGGGCGGTAAACACCACAGCCATACCGGTCTCATTCAGGGTCAGCTTAAAGCTGTCCGTCACATCGAGACCTGTCGAGAGGTGATATTGAATGCGGTTATAGATGTAGAACGCATAGTCCACACCCAGACCCACAGCCAGCACCATCACCGGCAAGGTAGCCACTGTCAGACCAATCTCCAGCACTTCCATGAACCAATAGCCCATGAAAGTCGCCAAAGTGAGCGGCACACAACAAGCCACCGTGGCCCGCCAATCGCGGTAAGTGATAATAACCAACGCAATGATGGTCAGATAAACGTAGAGCATCATCGGCAATTCGGAGACTTCAATCTCTTCATTCACCGCCGCAGCGACGCCCATGTTACCCGAAGCCAGTCGGATTTTCACCGGCACTACTTCGTGGCTGTCAATCTTCACGCCTTGCGCACGAACTGCGGCAAGCAATTCTTCCGGCGTGCTTTCATTCACATCATAGGTAATGGCCAAAGCCGAGCTCACGCCGTCATCCACCACATCGGTTTTAATGCCGAGGTCGAGATTGCCAGCGTCACGCATCGGTGGGTCGGTGACAATATGTAGGTCAGCGACGGGCGATGGGTTGTTGACGCGGAAGTCTTTGATGGCATCGGTCACACCCGAAATGGTTGTGGCTTTTGAATCATCCAAGAAGATCAACTGGGTTAGCAAAGTGCATTCTTCGTTGAGCAGACCCGTCGAGGCGCCGATTGGCGACTGCGACTGCACCAACGCAAACTTATTGCGCGGCAAAGCCTGCCATTTCAGATTGCCCTCATTAAAGCCAGAACTGGATTGGCGCGTTACATAAGGCAACGACAAGACCAGCGAGACACCTTCCACATTGCGCAAATACCAAGTGAACTCATTGAGGTATTTCATATATGGATAATTGATGCAGGCTTCGCGTGGGGTTTCCACGATGACCGTCAAGAGATTGAGGCCAAGAGCAAATTTCTCTGCAATCTGGCGACTATCCGAATTGTAGCGAGCCTCTTCGCGCAGCTCTGGAGAGCCAGCATGAAGCGCACCCACATGGCGGTTTTGGCTTTGAATGAACGCGGTCACAAACAAGATAACAGCCAAGAAAACCACAATCACAGCGTTACGCGGATTGGCGATATTGCCCAGTTTTTGCATTAAGACAACTCGGCTGGCCCGCGCCTTCGCGGCACGCTCCACAAAGCCATCTTCGACTGGGAAGTAACTCGCCAGAACCGGCAACATAATCAGATTGGTTAGAATTTTCAGAGCCACACCAATCGAAGCGGTAATAGCCAATTCTTGAATCATCTGAATTGGGATCAAGATCAACGTACCAAAGCCAACCAAATCGGTAATCAGAGCCATGGAGCCCGGGATCAACAGACCACGGAAACTGGCACGCGCCGCTTGTTCACTGGTTTTGCCCGACGATATTTCCGCGGTGATGAGGTTAATCTGCTGCACCCCGTGGCTCACCCCGATGGCAAACACAAGGAACGGCACCAGCACAGCCAGTGGATCCAAGCCATAGCCGAGAATGTTCAAAATACCGAACTGCCAGACCAAAGAGGTCAACGAGCAGAACAACGGCAAGAACGTAAGGATGACCGAGCGGGCATAGAGATATACCGACAAAATCGTCAGCACCAAAGCGACCGCGAAGAATTGCACCACCGTGCTCGCGCCATCGGCGATGTCGCCAATGAGTTTCGCAAAGCCAATGATTTGCACTTCGTATTTGTCGCTTTCGAATTTGCCGCGAATGTCTGTTTCCAGTTTATCGGCCAGATCGAAGTAATCGAGGCGCTCGCCGGTTTTTACATCGACGTCCAACAGCTCAGCGCGCACCATGGCGGCTGAGAAGTCATTGGCAACCAAGCGACCGACAAAGCCGCCGCGGATAACGTTATTGGCGATGATGTCGAGAGCCGGCTCACACGTGGTGGCCAAGCTGGCTGTTTTCAAACGCGAAACACAATCACTATCAATATTCTCGATGGTGATGGTTCCGGGAATGACGTCATCTGCGACAAAGCCATCTTCGGTAATTTCAAAATAACGAGAGTTCGGCGTCCAAAGCGACGTCAGCGTATGGCGCGCCACACCTGGCATATAGAACAAGGCATCTGTCAGATCTTTGTAAGTAGAAAAGAAGTCCTTGTTCCAAATCTTGCCTTCGCGTTCCTTCAAAACCACAATGATGCGGTTCGAACCAAACAAGCGATCGCGATATTCTTGGAAAGTTTGAATATATTCGTGACCGGCTGGTAGTTGCTTTTCAAAGCCAGCCGTCATTTTCAAGTTCGTTGCGTAATACCCGCTATACAAAGTAAAGGCGGCGAAAAGGGCTAAAATAACACCCCGAAAACGAAAGATAATTTCTTCTAATTTTTGAACCATAAGGCCCTCCCAAAAGCCAAAGACGTCGCACGGGGCGCATCTCTCAAGGGGGGAATGTCTCATAAAAGCCCATACCCATTCAAGCAAAAACCGACTTTTCGGGGGGGTAACAAAAATGCCGCAGGTGACTGGCCGAGCCTCCAACGCCTTGCTAGAGTGGCTCCGCACCCTCGAATATCAGAGCGAAAGTTCATTTGAGGCCCAAAAGAGGTAAAATTTTTGCGTATGTCAGACATAAAAAACCCTGAAAACCCCGAACAGGAGCTGCAGTTCACCGATTTAGCGCCCGAAGATGGGCGCCAATCCGAAGCCGCACACGCCATTCAACGCGGCGTCACGCGCATGCTCAGCCAGCAAAATACGTCCTGTATGCCAGAAATTTCCCTGCCCAATTATCGTCGCGCCGACTTGATGGGCGTAACCCATAAGGGCGAATTGTGGATTGTTGAGATCAAAAGCGGCTTAGCCGATTTCCAAGCCGATAAAAAATGGCCGGAATATCTACCCTATTGTGATCGGTTCTTTTTTGCCGTGGCGCCTGATTTTCCGGTGGAGAAACTGCCCGAAGACGTGGGCTATATATTCGCCGACGCCTATGGGGCTGAAATCATCCGCCCCGCCGTTTTGCAAAAACTAGCCGCCGCTCGACGCAGCACGCTGATGCGCCGACTGGCACGAATTGGCGGGTTTCGGTGGGCTAGAAGTCAGAGATAACGAAAAAGGGCCTACCGCGGGGCGCGTTTGGCCAAAATACGCTGCAAAGTACGACGGTGCATGTTCAAGCGCCGCGCGGTTTCAGAAACATTGCGATCGCATAGCTCGAACACGCGCTGAATATGTTCCCAGCGCACTCGGTCGGCCGACATCGGGTTCTCTGGCGGCGCCGCACGGCCTTCCGGCGCGGCAATCAAAGCGGCATGAATTTCATCTGCATCGGCGGGTTTGGCCAAATAATCGACCGCGCCGCGTTTTACCGCTTCGACCGCTGTTGCAATATTACCATAGCCCGTGAGCATGATAATGCGGGCTTCTGGGTTATCGGCCTGCAGGCTTTCAACCACATCCAAACCGTTGCCATCTTCGAGGCGCATATCTACCACGGCAAAAGCTGGCTTGATGGATTTGCCCATGGCAATGCCACTGGCCACGGAATCGGCGCTATGCACCGTATAGCCGCGCGTTTCCATGGCGCGCGAAAGGCGCGTCAGCCAAGGCTGGTCGTCATCAACGATCAAAAGGTTTTGACCTGTGTGATCTTCGGGAGAAGGTTTTGCGTCTGTCATATCAAGCTCCATCGTGGATAGGCTAGAATATAGGGTGTTTAGACCAGCTTTCAAAGCCAAGGGGCGAATTAGCTGGACACACGGTCTCGTGGCCAAACCACGCGCACACAAGCACCGCCTGGCATTTGACCTTCAACCATTTCTGTTACTTTTAAATTGCGCGCACTAATTTTCCCGCCCGAACGTTGCATCAAGGTTCGGGCAATAAAAAAGCCCAGCCCAAGGCCAAAATCGCCGGTCTCGTCTCGGCTGAACTTAGACCGACGCGACGAGGTATAGGGCTCGCCCAAATGGGTGAGCATGTCAGCGGCAAAGCCCGGGCCATCATCGATAATTTCGACGACCACTTGCTGCGCCGAATAAGTTGCCTTCACCCAAACCGTGCTTTTCGCAAATTCAGCCGCATTCTCGATGAGATTGCCAAGTCCGTAAATCAGCTCTGGTTGGCGGGTCAGCGAAGGCTCGCTTGTGGCCAAAAGCCCATTGGCTTTGCTGGATACAAAAATCTGTTTGTCGTGTTCGCCAGCTTCCAAGACCGCCTCTTCCAGCAAGCCCCGCAAGGAGACGCGCGAAATAACCGGGTCATTATCTTCACTGCTCAACGACGACAAAATATCACGACAGCGCAAAGCCTGTTCGCGCATCAAAGCCACATCATCGCTCAAACCTTCAGGCAAATCTTTTCGCGCGCCTAACTCGCTCAACACCAAAACAATAGTGCCCAAAGGCGTGCCGAGCTGGTGCGCGGCCGCCGCGGCCATGCCATCCAGCGCCGATAAACGTTGCTCGCGCGCCAACACCGAGCGCGTGGCGGTTAAAGCCGCCGACATGCGACGCCCCTCGCGGCTCACGCGCCAGACATAGGCGGGAATAAAAGCCAACGCCAACATCAAGGCAGCCCAAACGCCAAAGCGAAACAAGTCTGGAATTAACGGCGGCGCACCCCGCCATGGCAAGGGCAAGTGATAGAGCGCTAGAACGCTGACAATCAGCCCAGCAAAAACCATGAGGATTGCGGTGGTGCGCGCATTCAACAAGCTGGCGGATATCGTAACAGGTGCCAATAACAACAAGGCAAAAGGGTTCATCACGCCGCCGGTCAAGAAGAGCAGCAGGCCCAATTGCGCAATGTCATAGGCCAAATAGCTGGCAGTCTCGCGCCGGTTCAAAAAGTGATTGGCAGGAAACTGACGGATAAGGCTCAAGTTCAGCGCGACCGCCAAGCCGATAACCACAAGACACGCGGTCAAAGGGAGCGAAAAGCCGAAACCAAAATAAATAACTAAGACAGCGACCAGCTGACCGACGATGGCCAACCAGCGCAGGACCAATTGCACCCGCAAGCGCACAACCGCGACGCGGTCTCCATCCGCCTCTAGCTCGCCATAGGGTCGGCTACCGGTATTTTGCGTCATGTTATTTGGCTCCATAAAACGCGCCTAACCGCCCGCGGCTTTGAGGAGGCCAAAGATTTTTGGATGGCGCATCTCGCGAGCCCATTCAGACGCCGTGCGCCCTGTGCTATCGGTCTCGCGCACATCCCCACCGGCCTTGAGCAGAAGGCGAACAATTTTTTCGTGGCCCAATCGCGCTGCCGTAATGATTGGCACTTCATAATTGGGGGCCGCCCGATTGGGGTCGGCCTTGGCGTCCAAAAGCGCGCGGATAATCTCGCGATGGCCATAAACCACGGCATAGTTCATAGCCGTGTGTCGGGTCTTGGCGCGCTTATCTGGCTTGGCGCGCTTATCTGGCTTGGCTCCCCAGTCGAGCAATTGCTGAACCGCTGCTAAATGGCCCCACTCGGCCGCCGCGTGCAGGGCACTTTGGCCATTTCGTCCCAAACTATCGACCGAATAGCCCGCCGCATGCGCGGCCTTGAGCGCGTCTAAATTGCCCGTCCGCGCCGCTTCAATGAAGCCATTGTCGGTAACCACCGGTAGTTGTTGAGCCCAAAGCGGGGAAACCCAAAACAGCGCCAAAAACCAAGACATCGTAAAAAGGGGAAGCGGAGAGCGTTTATGTCGCTGATGCGTGGATTGCTTGAAAGTCATGACCAAGATATAACCGCTCGAAATGAAAAGGGAAAGAGGGGCTTATCCAAATTTGCCAAACCCCGCTTTTATCTGCTTTACACAGAGCGACGCAATACAGAAGAGAATGAACATGAAGAAGAATATAAAAATAAGTATAGGTCTCGCCGCCGCAGGGCTGCTGGTTCTATTGGGTTTCTTGTTGGTGGAGTTACAAACCCGCGAGGCCTCCGTTCGCAGTTTTCAAGAGGTAGCCATTGGCGGCGCCTTTAGCCTGACCAATGAAAAAGGCGAGGCACGCAGCGAGGCAGATTTTGCCGGCGCCCCAATGCTGATTTATTTTGGCTTCACGTATTGCCCCGACGTTTGCCCCATGTCGCTCGATATCATGGGCGCCGCGCTGGAAACCCTGGAGACGCAAAACCCAAAACTATTTGCGGCCCTGCAACCGGTGTTTATCTCGGTCGATCCGGCGCGCGATACGCCGGCGCAATTGGCAGAGTATTTAAGCTATTTCCATCCAAAAATTTCTGGCCTGACCGGCACGCCCGAGCAAATCGCAGCGGTGAAACAAGCCTTTCGTGTCTATGCGGTTCGTCGCGACCTGCCTGAGGATACACCACAAGATACACCGCGAGATAAAGGCAGCTATAATGTCGACCACTCGTCTTTCTTCTATCTGATGGATGGCAAGGGTCGGTATTTGGCGCATTATGATCACGCGCTAGAACCAGACGTCTTAGCGCAAAAAATCGCCTCGAAAATTCGCTAGATTAACCGCCAAAAAAACGTCGTAAAAGGCCGCGCAATCCGCCCTTGGGCGCATCGCCGCCAGGCAGCACAACCTCGGCGCTGAGACTTTTTTGGCCCACCATAAAATCACGCCAAATTTGGGCGGGCAAACCGCCACCCGAAACTCTGGCCATGGCACTATTGTCATCATTGCCAACCCAGACGCCAACCACGAGCGCGCCCGTATAGCCGACAAACCAAGCATCGCGCCAGTTTTGCGATGTGCCCGTTTTACCTGCAATATCGAGGTTTTTAATCCGCGCTCTTTTGCCCGTCCCCTCATTAACCGCGCTGCGCAACATTTCGTTGAGCCTGCCAATATGATGCGGCGCCACCACCGGCACTGCCTTGGGGGCATTGCGCTGGTACAAAATATTGCCCGAACGGGTAATCACCTCAGAGATAATATGCGGCAAGGTTTGCTTGCCGCCATTGGCGAAATGCGCGTAGGCCGTGGTCAGCTCCAGCAAAGTAACCTCGAAAGTGCCCAGCGCCAGCGACGGATGCGGGCGAAGCGGTGCGCGAATGCCAAGACGGCGCGCCATATCAATCACCTTGGCGCGTCCCGTCTCTTCACTGACTTGCACCGCCACCGTATTGACTGATTTGGCCAAAGCGGTTTGCGCGGTAATCGGCCCGAGATAATCTTCACTGTAATTTTTCGGCTGCCATTTGCCCACCGCAATGGGGGCATCGTCATATAAGCGCAAGGGGGTCAGCCCGTTTTCCAAGGCTGCCAAATAGACAATCGGTTTGAACGAAGAGCCCGGTTGGCGTTTGGCCATAGTGGCGCGATTGAAGGTGCTTTGGGCATACGACTTGCCGCCCACCATGGCGCGAATGGCGCCATCGGGGGACATCACAACCATGGCCGCTTGGCTGGCCTTTCGCGCTTCGCCATAGCGGTTTAAAACCGCCTTGATGGAGCGCTCGGCCGCCAATTGCAACCGCGGGTCTAGGGTGGTGACAACATCTAAATCAGCGCGCGGTCGACCGACAAAATCGGGCAATTGGTCCAGCGTCCAATCGACCGCATAATGGGCCGCATCGGACGAGCGATTGACGATGCGCACGGGCGCGCTCGCCAAAGCCACGACTTCCGCTTCGCTAATATGGCCGACATCGCGCATCGCGCCCAAAACCACCAAGGCACGATCGCGCGCCGCTTCGGGGTTGCGCGTGGGGGCATATCGCGACGGAGCTTTTAATAGGCCTGCCAACATGGCGGCTTCCCCAATGCTGAGGCTTTGTACGGGTCGGTTGAAATAGGTCTCAGCAGCGGCTTGCACGCCATAGGCCCCGGCGCCGAAATAGACACGATTTAGATAGAGCGCCATCAGGTCTTGCTTGGTGAATTGCGCTTCCAGCCAAAAGGCCAAAAGCAATTCCTGAATTTTGCGCTTATAGGTGCGCTCCGGCGTGAGGAAAACATTTTTGGCCAATTGTTGGGTCAGCGTCGAGCCGCCCTGCACGGTTCGCCCGGCCCAAATATTGGCCACAAAAGCGCGCATGAGGCCGCGCGGGTCGAGCCCGAAGTGCGAAAAAAACCGACGGTCTTCAATCGCCGTGACGGCCTGCACCAAGGCGGGCGGGAAATCTTTATACTGCAAAGGCTGGCCACCGCGGCGCCCGCGCCGCGCGATTAATTCATCTTGCGCGGCATAAATACTCAACTCAGCCTTCGGCCCAATTTTCCATAATCCATCTGTGTCCGGCAGATCCAACGCATAAACGAAGACCAAAACCGCAACACCGATAATCCCCCAAATGGCGGCCACCAACCCCCAATAGAGCGTGCGTCCCGATCGGCTTGACGCGACGATTGGGTCCGGTACCGGATTTTGCGGGCTCTTGGGGTTTTCAAGGTTCTGGTTCATGGTCGCGAGTTCCTGCGCCTAGATATCCAGATTGTTCACATCCAGGGCGTTGTCTTGAATGAATTGGCGCCGCGGTTCCACCACATCGCCCATCAATTGCTCGAACAGACCATTGGTTTCTGCCACATCTTTTACTTTGACTTGAAGCAAGGAGCGCGCGTCTTTGTCCAAAGTGGTCTGCCATAATTGTTCGGGGTTCATCTCGCCCAAGCCCTTATAGCGTTGCAGCGCAATGCCATTGCGCCCTTGCGATAAGATGGCCGCCAATAGCTCGCTCGGCGTATTCACCTGAATGGTTTTGTCTTTAATGGTCAGTTGCGCCGGATCCAAATAGACCGACTGCAAATTGGTTGCCATCGCATCGAGACGGCGCACATCGGCCGAAGCAATGAGCGGCGCATCAATGTTAAATTCTTCGCGTACCCCGCGCAGCTCACGAGCAAACGTCAGCCCGCCATCGCCCGTCGGCACACCTTCCCAACCGCGTTCCACTTCATCCGACATACGGTTCAAGCGACCGGCAATATAATGGGCGCTTTGCTCGGCCAATTCTGGCTTGGACAAAATCTCGGGCGTCAGCGAGCCAGAGATGGCCGCCTGCTCGATAATGAACTGCGGATATTGCGCAGGCATCGCATTCAACGTGGCTTTCACCAGACGGGCTTCGGTGAGCAGGGTTTCCAAATCGCTGCCGCTGCGTTGCTCGCCAGAGGCCAAGGTTAATACCGCCTCGCCCGAGCCAGTTTCCAGCAAATATTCTTCCAAGGCCGCATCATCTTTCAAATAGCGCTCGGAACTTTGTCGTTTGATTTTATACAACGGCGGCTGCGCAATAAACAAATGACCGCGCTCGATAACCTCTGGCATTTGCCGATAGAAGAAGGTCAAAAGCAGCGTGCGAATATGCGCCCCATCGACGTCCGCATCGGTCATGATGATAATCTTGTGATAGCGCAATTTATCGACGTTAAAATCTTCCCGCCCAATGCCCGTGCCCAAAGCGGTAATCAAGGTACCGATTTCATTGGACGACAACATTTTGTCGAAGCGGGCGCGCTCGACATTTAAAATTTTACCGCGCAAAGGCAGCACCGCCTGGTTCGAACGATTGCGCGCTTGTTTGGCAGAGCCGCCCGCACTATCGCCCTCGACGAGGAATAATTCAGAGCGCGTCGGGTCGCGCTCCTGACAGTCGGCCAATTTACCTGGCAGGCTGGAGACATCGAGCGCGCCTTTTCTGCGGGTCAGCTCGCGGGCTTTGCGCGCTGCCTCGCGCGCGGCGGCCGCTTCCACCACTTTGCTCATAATAACTTTGGCTTCACTGGGGTGCTCTTCAAACCATGCACTCAAAACTTCATTGACCACGCTCTCGACCACGGGGCGCACTTCTGAGGAGACCAATTTATCTTTGGTTTGGCTCGAGAATTTTGGGTCCGGCACTTTCACCGAAAGAACCGCCGTCAGGCCCTCGCGGCAATCATCGCCGGTTACCGAGACTTTTTCTTTTTTGGCGATGCCATGCTGATTGGCATAATTGTTAATCGTACGGGTTAGCGCGCCGCGAAAGCCCGCCAAATGCGTGCCGCCATCGCGCTGGGGAATATTATTGGTAAAACATAAAACCGTCTCGTGATAGCTGTCGTTCCACCACAAGGCCAATTCCACCACAATGTCTTCGGCCTCTGACACCAGCGTAATCGGCGTGTCGATGAGGGTTGATTTATTGCGGTCGAGATAACGGGCAAAAGCTTCCAGCCCGCCGTCATATTTCAAATCTGAGCGGCGCGGCTCGACACCGCGGCGGTCTTCCAAAACAATCGCCACACCACTGTTCAAAAATGCCAATTCGCGCAACCGATGCTCGAGCGTTTCAAAATCAAACTCCGTCATGGTGAAGGTTTCTGACGAAGGGTGAAACGTCACTTTCGTACCGGTCGCATCTGCCGTGCCGACTTCTGCCAAATCAGCCTGCGCATCCCCATGGGCAAAGCGCATCGAATAGGTTTTGCCACCGCGTTGCACCGTCAGCTCCAACCAATCGGAGAGCGCGTTGACGACGGAAATACCCACGCCGTGCAGACCGCCAGACACTTTATAAGAATTGCTGTCGAATTTACCGCCCGCATGCAATTGGGTCATAATCACTTGCGCAGCCGAGACCCCTTCTTCTTCGTGCATTTCGGTCGGAATGCCGCGACCATTATCGCTAACCGTTACCGAGCCGTCACTATTGAGCACCACTTCCACGGTATCGCAATGACCCGCCAAAGCCTCATCGATAGAATTATCGACGACTTCGTAAACCATGTGATGCAAGCCGGTGCCATCGTCGGTGTCGCCAATGTACATGCCAGGGCGTTTTCGAACCGCTTCGAGGCCCTTTAAAACTTTAATAGAGGAGGCGCCATATTCAGCCTCTTCGCCACTTGCTTCCTTGCCGGTTACATCAGATTCACTCATAGCTCTCGTCTCTTTATTTGGGGGCCGCTGACCTCAGCGCCACCGATGATTATAGTGTAACTGCTTCGCCGCTTGACGTCATTTGAATTGCGGTCACTGGGGCATTTTTAGCAAACCCTGAAAACGCCTCCATTTCGGTTCCGGTGATCCAACTTTGACCACCCAAATGGGTTAAAATCTCGGCCAAGGCGGCGCGGCGGTGGCGGTCCAAATGGGCTGCCACTTCGTCCAATAGTAAAATCGGCACATCGCCAATGCGCGCCGCCACGCTTTGCGCTTGGGCCAAAATAAGCCCCACTAAAAGCGCTTTTTGCTCGCCCGTCGAACATTCTTTGGCCGGCATGTTTTTGGCCGCATAGACGACTTGCAAATCACTTCTGTGCGGGCCCTCTAAACTGCGCCCCGCACTGGCATCGAGCCCACGCGCGCCGCGCATCCGATCGCGAAACGCGTCCTCCACATCCACCGCAGAGGTCTCCCGCAGAGCCGCCTCCAAAGTGCCTTCCAACGCTATTTCCGCACGCGGGAAAGCGGCCTCGGGAATGCTGACCAAGCCCACGGCCAACGCATCGAGGGCGGCCAATCGCGAGGCGGCAATCCCCACCCCTTCCAGCGCCATTGTGTCTTCCAAAGCATCCAACCAAGGATGGCTCGCGAGAGAGGTCGTCGGGGTTTGCAGCAAACGATTGCGCTCGCGCATGGCTTTTTCATAGGCACTTAAATGACGCGCCAGCGCGCCATCCAAAGTTTGGGCAAAGCGGTCAAGAAATTTGCGTCGCCCGCTAGCCCCATCGACAAACAGACGATCCATAGACGGGGTCAACCAAAGCTGGGGGATGGCCTGCGCCAAATCATCGACACGCCGCGTTTCGCCATCCACGCGCACCCGGCGACCGCCCTCGCCCTCATAAGCAACGCCGGCACGCAGCGCCCCCGTTGGCCCTTCGATATCTGCCAAAACCGTCCAGCCATCCGAAGATATGCCTTGCGGGTCGCGAAATCGTAAGTCTTCTAAATTGGCGCTTCGCAAACCGCGCCCCGGCGCCAACATAGAGATGGCTTCCAAGACATTGGTTTTGCCCAAACCATTGGCCCCCGTGATCACCACAGCGCCATTGGCACAAGATAAATCTAGCTTCTGATGAGAGCGAAATCCGGTTAGCCGCAGCCGACAAATATGCGGCGCGACGGGCGCCGTGAAGGGGGGGGTCAAGGAAGCTGCCTCACCCGTCTTGTTTTGTGTGGTGTTTGCTGGCGTCGCGGGCCCCTCATAACGTGGCGCTACACGCGCATCGGCATCAGAACATAAAGCGCATCGGTGTCTTTATCGTCGCGCACCAAAGTCGGGGAGCCGCTATCGGCCAACTCAAAGGTGGCCACTTCGCCATCTAGCTGACCCGTGATGTCCATCAGGTAACGTGCGTTAAAGCCAATTTCCATCGCATCGGCGGCGTAAGAAACACTCAGCTCATCGCTGGCCGAGCCGCTGTCTGGATTGGAGACGGAAAGCGCTAGGCTGTCAGGTGCCAATTCCAATTTCACCGCGCGCGATTTCTCGCTCGAGATAGCCGACACGCGATCGACGCTTTGGGCGAAACTTTTGGCATCCACCGTCAACAATTTGTCGTTATCGGTTGGAATCACGCGCGTGTAATCAGGGAATTTGCCGTCGATGAGTTTCGAGGTCAGGACAATATTTGAGAAAGCAAAATTGATTTTTGTGTCCGATACCTGCAAAGACACTTCGCCGTCTTCTTCTTCCAACAGCTTTTGCACTTCGCCAACGGTTTTGCGCGGAATGATAATGGCTGGCATGGCTTCGGCACCCACCGGGCGCGCCATTTGAACCCGCGCCAAACGGTGTCCGTCGGTCGCCACGGCGCGCAATAAAGCGGTGCCCTCGTCTTCTAAGGCATGCAAATAAATGCCGTTCAAATAATACCGTGTTTCTTCCACCGAAATGGCGAAACGGGTTTTGTCGATCAGGCGGCGCAAATCACCCCCTGGCAAAGCAAAGGCCACGGGCATTTCGTCTTGTGCCATGGCAGGGAAATCTTCGCGCGGCAGAGCTTGCAAAGCAAAGCTCGATTTGCCGGCGGTTAAATTCAAACGACCACCGCTTTCATCCGTCGCCAGTTCTACTTGCGCGCCATCGGGCAGTTTGCGCACAATGTCATAAAGCATATGGGCGGGGGCGGTAATCGCGCCAGCTTGCACCACTTCGGCTTCGACGCGCTCACGCATTTCAATTTCTAAATCGGTCGCCGTCAGACCCAAAACGCCATTGTCGGCTTCCAAGAGAACATTCGACAAAATCGGGATGGTGTTGCGCCGCTCGACCACGCTTTGCACATGGTTCAGGGCTTTTAATAAATCACTGCGTTCAATGATTGTTTTCATGACACACTCTCCTGGTCGTCTTATGTGGGCAAAGCGGTAGGCCTATTTCCCAAGTCTCAATTCACTCGCAAAAACCGCCCAGCGGCCACGAATCTTTCGAGCAAACTATAACAGAGTTGGGGTTTGGCGGGATAGTTTTTTTGCAAGCCCCCAAGCGGGCGCAGCAGGACGCAAACCTAGTTTTCCAGCATCCGACGCAGCAAATCGACATCTTCGTCGAGGGCGGCATCTTCCTCGCGCAATTGCTCGATTTTACGAACCGCATGAATGACCGTTGTATGGTCGCGACCGCCGAATTTACGGCCAATCTCGGGCAGCGAACGGGTCGTCAATTGCTTCGATAAATACATCGCAATCTGGCGCGGGCGAGCCACCGAACGGGCGCGGCGAGCCGATAACATATCGCCCATTTTCACATTGAAATATTCGGCCACACGGCGCTGAATTTCATCAATCGTGACGCGGCGCTCAGAGGCGCGCAAAAGGTCGCGCAAAACATCTTGCGCCATCTCTAGGCTAATCGGGCGGCCGACAAAACTGGCGTAAGCCACCACGCGGTTCAGCGCACCTTCCAGCTCGCGCACATTGGAAACAATGCGCTGGGCTAAAAACTCAAGCACTGGCTGTGGCGTCGCAATGGCATCGGCACGCGTCGAGAGCGCTTCGGCTTTTGACTGCAAAATGCCGAGGCGAAGCTCGTAATCGGTTGGATGAATATCGGCCACCAGACCCCAGCCGAGGCGCGAGCGAATGCGCTCCTCAATGCCTTCCAAATCAGTTGGCGAGCGGTCCGCAGAAATAATCACTTGGCGATTGTGGTCGATCAGCGCGTTGAACGTGTGGAAGAACTCTTCTTGCGTCGAATCCTTGCCCGCAATGAATTGAATGTCATCAATCATCAACACATCGACTTCGCGGAATTGCTGTTTGAAAGCCATCGTATCTTTAAACCGCAGCGCCCGAATGAACTGATACATGAATTTTTCAGCCGATAAATAAAGCACCGTGCGCGACGGGTCTTGGCGCCGAATTTCCCAGGCGATCGCGTGCATCAAGTGGGTTTTGCCCAAGCCAACGCCGCCATAAAGAAACAGCGGATTAAACACGACGCCCTTGCCTTCGGCGAGGCGACGGGCAGCCGCATGGGCCAGCTCGTTGGATTTACCAACGATGAAATTATCAAAAGTGAAGCGGGCATCCAAAGGCGCGCCCAGCTCATCGCGCGAGCCCTGCTCGAAAGTCGCTTGCGGCACACGCGCCGGAGCGGGCGGGCTCGTCGTTTGACTTGGTGGGGCCATTGGGCTTTTGCGCGCAGCCACGGCTTTTTGTTCGCGCACGGCTGGTTTTTTGTCGCTTGGCGTCCATTCCGGCTGCAATTCAATATCAATACGGCGCACGGTTTTGTCTTCGGCCTGCCAATGGTCGCGAATGCGGGTGAGGTAATGCGCTTCAATCCAGCTGCGCACGAAACGCGTTGGCACTTGCAAAGTCACCCGACCTTTTTGCGCGCCGCTGACTTCCAGCAATTTAAACCAGCTATTAAACGTGGCTTCCCCCAGCTCGGCGCGCAGGCGCGAGCGCACACGATGCCATTGGGCGTTTAAGATATCGGCTTTTGAAGGGGCAGGTTTTGCGGCAAGCGTCTCGTCATTCGAGGCGGCGACTTCGTGTTTATTTTCGCTCTTACCTGTCTGCTCGCTCATCGCCTAAATCCCTAATTTTATCCTCGCCGGACGGAGAGGTATTTTGTGATTGCGTCTAGCCTGTTGATTCCGTTTAACGATTCCAAACAAACCTGAAATTTTTCAAAAATCGCAGAGAAACTGCGGGTTCCAACGCTTCAAGACGATACGAAGAAGAGGCGTTCATAGCAACGGGAAGGAAACAAGAACAGACGATTTTTTTTGTTTTTTAGAAAAATAAATTGCTTGACGGGTTTTTGAAAAAAACCGTGCCACGGTAAAAAGCGCGCCCGCTGAACTGGAAAAGCAGGCACAAAAAAGCCCGCGAATATCGCGGGCTTTTTAACTTGTTTGGAAAGCCGCCCTTAAACGATGGCGCTAACACTTTTCGCCAGACGCGATACTTTGCGCGACGCGGTACGTTTATGCATTAGGCCTTTTTGACCGGCTCTGGCAATCGCAGGTTGTGCGATGCGAAGGGCTTCGACGGCTTCGCCTTTGTCCCCAGCTACCACGGCTTCTTCGACGCGGCGAATAAAGGTGCGCATGCGCGAACGCTGGTCACGATTACGCTCCGTGCGACGCTCAATTTTGCGAACCATTTTCTTGGCTGATTTGGTATTGGCCATAATCTTAAATCCTAATTCTTACAAAAATCATTGGCGGTAATAAAACCGCTTGAGGGCGCGTTATAGGCCGCCCTTGTCACAAGGTCAACACCCTTTACTTGTGGGTGAACTTTGGCGCGCGCTTCTCAATAAAAGCTTCCATGCCTTCGCTTTGATCGTCGAATGCAAATAGCGCATGAAACACCCGGCGTTCATAATGCACCCCTTCGCGCAGGCTCGTCTCATAAGCCACATCGACACATTCTTTGGCCGTATAAACCGATGGCAAAGATTTCTCGGCAATCTTGGTGGCGACGCTTACCGCTTCTTCGACCAAATCGTCGGCGGCAATAATGCGCGAGACCAGCCCACAACGCTCGGCCTCTTCGGCATCCATCATGCGCCCGGTTAGGCACATTTCCATGGCTTTGGATTTGCCGACAAACCGCGTGAGGCGCTGGGTGCCGCCGGCGCCTGGAATAACGCCAAGGTTAATTTCTGGCTGGCCAAACTTGGCCGTGTCGGCGGCCAGAATAAAGTCGCACATCATGGCCAACTCGCAGCCCCCGCCCAGCGCATACCCCGCAACGGCGGCGATAATCGGTTTGCGGGCCTTGGCGGCCGCTTCCCAATTGGCGGTAATAAAGTCTTCCGCCATGACATCGGCATAGGTTTTGGATGACATCTCTTTAATGTCCGCTCCCGCCGCAAAAGCTTTGGCCGAGCCGGTCAACACCATACAGCCAATATCATCATTGGCATCAAAGCCTTCGACGGCATGGGTCAGCTCAAGCATCAGGTCATGGCACAGGGCATTGAGCGCATTGGGGCGATGCAAGGTAATGAGGCCAACACGGCCACGGGTTTCAACGAGAATGTTTTCATATTTCATAGGTCAGTCCTCAATTGGGGCTTCCGGAGTCAGATCAAAAATCACTAAATCGGCGCTAAAAGTTAGTCGCAAAGTTTCGCTTTTGCGGGTGAAAGTCAAGATATTGTTGTCTTTGCCAGCGCGCGGGGTCCAGCCCAAGTTGGGCAGACTGGCGCGATAGAATTGGCGCGCGGCCGCAAGGTTAGAGCCGGCGTCTCGCGCGGCGGTCATTTGCAAAATACGCCCCTGCGGCTTGTCAAAAACCAACGTGCCTTCCGCTATTTCTTGCAAACCCTCGGCCAAAGGAATGTCTGGCGCGGCCGACAGGTATTGCGCTTGGACAGGCCCCGCCCAAACCAGGCAAGCCAAAAGCAAAATAGATGATAGCTGGCGCATGATACGCGTCCCCTTTATCTTTGACAGCTCGGGCAGTAAAAACTCGACCGCCCCGATTGCACAATCCGCTGAACGCTAGCATGGCAGGTTTTTGTCGAACAGGGTTTGCCTTCTTGGTCATAGACCAAAAAATTATGCTGGAAATAGCCCAGCTTGCCATCGCTATCGGCAAAGTCGCGCAAACTCGAGCCGCCCGCCTCAATGGCGCGCGCCAAAACATCGCGAATGGCAGGCACCAGACGCGCCAAACGTTTGGCGCCCACATTGGCCGCCAGACGACGCGGACTAATGCCGGCCATAAATAAAGCCTCGCAGACATATATATTGCCCAAACCCGACACCACGCGTTGGTCGAGCAGCACATTTTTAATCGGGCTCTTTCTTGTGGCACACGCGGCCAGCAGCATCTCCAGATGAAACGCATTGCTTAAAGGCTCGGGTCCAAGGTCTTTGAGAAACGGCGTGTTATCGGGCGCGCCTTCCACCAAATCCATAAAGCCAAAGCGGCGCGGGTCGGCGTAGGACAACACCGTGCCATCGCTAAATTCGAGGCGCACATGAACATGTTTCAAGGCCACGGGTTGGGCCACCTCATGGGCGTAAAGCCCCGGCTCCATCCGGTCGGCATCGGGCGCCTCGAGCATGTAGCGTCCGGTCATGCCGAGATGGCTGAGCCAATAAAACACCTCGCCAGATTTCTCCATCTCGGCCAGCAGATATTTGGCGCGCCGCCCAAAATGGGTAATCTTGGCGCCGGTCAAGCGATCGCCAAATCCTTCGGGGAAAGGAAAGCGCAAGTCGGGGCGCGCCAAATGCACTTTGGCAATAGTGCGCCCTTCAATATGGGGCGACAGACCGCGGCGGACAGTTTCTACTTCGGGTAATTCAGGCATGCGATCAGCATAAAGCCAAAGCGGGCGCGTGCAAAATGATTTCGCTTTTGCCTGGTTTGCCTTCCCCCTAAGTTTCCGCTATCTTCCGCCCCGATGAGCAAACCGATAGAACCAAACCAGCCAGACACGACCCACTTTGGGTTTCGCACCGTAGACATGGGCGAAAAACAAGGTCTGGTTCGCGGTGTCTTTGATAGCGTGGCCGATAAATATGATCTGATGAATGATCTGATGTCGGCGGGGCTGCACCGGGTATGGAAGCGCCGGATGCTCGAGACTTTGCACATGCGCCCCAACGCCGAGCTGCGCCTCGTCGATGTCGCCGGCGGCACGGGCGATATCGCGTTTCGCGCTTTGGCGCGCGCCAATAAATTAAACTCGACGCTGCAAGCCCAAGTCATCGATGCCAATGCCGAAATGGTGCGCGTCGGCGCCGAGCGGGCGTTGCGCGAAGGCATCAACCAAATGGGCCAACGCGCGCAAGTTGATTTTCTAACCGGCACCGCCGAAGCCCTGCCCTTGCCCGACAAGAGTGTCGATATGGTGTCCATCGCCTTTGGCATTCGCAACGTCACGCGCCGCGATGTGGCCTTGCGCGATATGCTGCGCGTTTTGAAACCAGGTGGGCGTTTCGTCTGTCTCGAGTTTTCGCATATGCCGAGCCGTTTGCTACAAAAAGCCTATGACGCCTACTCCTTCAATGTCATCCCGCCGATGGGCGGCGCGGTGACGGGAGATGCCTCTGCCTATCAATATTTGGTTGAAAGCATTCGCCAATTTCCGCCGGCGCAAGCTTTCGCAGATGAGCTAAAGGAAGCCGGCTTCAGGCGCCCGAAATATGAATTGCTAAGCGGCGGTATTGCGGCTTTGTACATGGGCTGGAAAGGCTAGCGATGCGCCTCCTCCGCCTCCTCCGCATGATGCGACTGCTGCTGGCGCAAGACGCGCTTCTGCCGCCCGATTTTTTTACCGAAGCCCCGCTTCGCCTGCGCCTCGCGCGCCGCGTCTTTACTTTGGGTGCCCAACGCTTCCGCGAAGACCAACGTGGCCAAGCCCTATCGGATAAAATTCGCAAACTAGGCCCCACCTATATCAAGCTTGGCCAGTTTTTAGCCACGCGCTCCGATATTATCGGCCTCGCCATGGCGCAAGACTTGCGCCATTTGCAAGACCGCCTGCCGCCATTTGGTGACAAACAAGTGGCGCGCCTTTTGGCCACCGAGCTGGACCATGCCGAGGCGGTTTTAAAAGACATGGGGCCTCCCATCGCGGCCGCTTCGATTGCCCAAGTGCATGTCGCAACCCATCGCGAGACGGGCCAGAAATTGGCCGTGAAGTTTTTGCGCCCCGGCGTCGAAGAGCGTCTGCGCGGCGAGTTGGAATTATTGGGGCGTATGGCCAAATGGGCGGAGCGGTTTTTCCCCATCACGCATCGCTTGCGCCCCGTCGATGCCATCACCACTTTGGCGCGCTCGATTAATGGCGAAACCGATTTTCGCATGGAAGCCGCCGCGCTTTCTGAGATGGCCGAGAACACCGCCAAAGACAAAGGCTTTCGCGTTCCTGACATTATTTGGGAGGCCAGCGGTCGGCGCGTGTTGACGATGAGCTGGGTCGACGGCGTCTCGGCTTCTGATATTGAGGGCTTACAAAAAGACGGCCATGACCTCTCGGACTTAGCAACGCGCCTGTTACAGATTTTCCTGACGCTGGTTTTACGCGATGGATTTTTTCATGCTGATATGCACCAAGGCAATCTCTTGGTGCAAAAAGACGGCACGATTGTCGCCATTGATTTGGGCATTTGCGGCCGCCTCGATAAAGACAGCCGCCGCTTCTTGGCCGAAATATTACACGGCTTTATTACCCGCGATTACGTCAAACTAGCCCAAGTGCATATTGAAGCGGGCTATGTGCCAGCGCACCATGATGTGTATGAATTTGCCCAAGCCCTGCGCTCCGTTGGCGAGCCGATACGCGACCGCGACGCGGATGATATTTCTATGGGCCGCGTCCTAAGCCAGCTTTTCGCGATTACCGAACAATTCGATATGGCCACCCAGCCGCAACTTTTGCTGCTGCAAAAAACCATGGTGACGGTCGAGGGCGTGGCGCGCAGCTTCGACCCGAAAATCAATATTTGGGACGCCAGCGAAACCCTCGTGGCCGATTGGCTACGCCGCCAAATTGGGCCCGAAGCTATTTTGCGCGATATGCGCGACAATGCAGGCTCTACTTTGCGCGCGCTGCGTCGGCTGCCGGAAACTTTGGCGCAAGCCGAGCGCGGCGCGGCCGCTTTGGAAACCATGGCCAACCAAAACCCTAGCCACACCCCATCTGCCAAAGCGGATAGGCTGGCGTGCGGCCTGGGGCTTACCGCTCTGGGGGCCGCCTTAGGCGCGCTGGCCATGAGCCTAACGGGATTTTTCTAAGCGCCAGACGCCGCTTTTCGGGTTTTAGGTTTATTTACATATTTTTTTTGGAGATTAGCCCTTTAGACGCTAGAGTGGCGAACA
>JABHDF010000040.1 GCA_018673175.1 Rhodobiaceae bacterium
ACTCTGGGTTATGGTTAAACATCTCGAGAGTTTGGGATTTGCTAACCCGCAGAATTTGCGATTTTTCTATCGCAACCGCTTTAAATGCGCGCTGGCGTCCCAGAAAGACGGTCGCATGACCAAAAATATTACCGACGAGGATCTGTGCGAATTTAACAATACGTCCGTTGGGCTGGGTTTTGCTAAATTGAATTTTGCCCTTCAAGACGATGTTCAGGCTGGCTTGCAAGGCATCTTCTTCATCGATCAATTGTTGGGCGGTATAATCGGTTAACTGCCCTAGCTTGAGCAAGCTATTTTGGGTTTCCTGCGACAATTGACTCCAAGAATTCTCGGTCATAGGACCAGCCCTCACGCTTTACTTCACCAACTACCTTTGGCTTCACCCTAGCGGTCGGAATAAGGCTTTGGCAAAAGCAAAGAGAGATGGGTTGAGTTTATGCACAAGAATGTTCATGAGAACTATTTATTGCTCTGTAATGAAGTTACCTAGTTTCATGTGGTTCATTATTAGGGAGTTATTTATGACACGTTTATCTGTTTTGGCTTTATGCAGCGCAGCCTTAATTGGTGGTCCAGCTATGGCCCAAGAAAAGAGTCAGGCGGCTGAGACGTTTTTCAAAAATAAACTGACCTCGCAAGTTCAGTCCAGTACGGTGCAAGCTCTTGAAAGCCTTGTAGACGGTCTGGAAATCACCATCGGCGATATCGAAGACCAAGATACCAGCTATAGCCTTTTAAAAGTTCAGCCCTTGGTGGATGACGTTGAAAATGGCACAGCTATTTTCTTGCAAGTCAGCGCCAATCGCACGGCAAACCGCAACACGGCTAATATTGGCCTTGGCTATCGTAAGTTGGTGGCCGATGGTAAAATTATCCTTGGCGCCAATGGTTTTTACGACAGTGAGTGGACCTATGAACACGAACGCGCTTCGGCTGGTTTTGAGGTTCTCTCCAGCGTTGGCGATTTCCGCTACAACCAGTATTTCGCCATTAGTGATGGCGTCACCGGTGCGGGCGGCGCAGAGGAACGTGCCCTCGACGGTTTCGATGCCGAAATTGCCGTGCCACTGCCGTATCTTCCGCAAACCAAATTGCACGCCAAAGCCTTTAAATTTGATAGCGATGATGTGGCAACGGTGGTCGAAGGCCAGACCTATAGTTTGCGCAGTGCCTTGCCCTATAGCTTTACCATCGAGCTGGGTTCGACGACATTTGACGATTCGAGAGCCGATCAAGATTATGCCAATCTCTCGTATCAAGTGTCCTTTGGCTCGAAGCCATCCAACCCAACGCAGTTCATCTCAAATGTGGCTTACCAGCTAAGCCCCGTGCACGAACGTCGTTTTGAAAAAGTGCGTCGCGCCAATACGATTCGAAAATCTGGCGCCTTCGTTGTTTCTGTTTCGGGAGTATAAACCAATGAAATTATTTTCAAATTTTAGTTATTTAACTGTCGCCTGCCTGTCCTTAATGGTGCTTGCGTCTCCTGCCTCGGCTGAGACCGATTATGCCTGCACAAGATCAGCAGATGGCGCCATTATCATTGATAGCGCCCAATTTGGTGTCGACGGCGACCCCAATAGTCAAGGCTTTCAAGCTAGCTTTGTTGAAGATATCCAAGGCAATATCGGCGATTCTTGCAAAGAGGTTCCTGATGCTTACAAAGTAACGTTTTATCGGATGGCGCTTTGTGCCGTCAATCCTGTCACGAATAATAATAGTCTAGAGGGATGCACGCTCTTACTGAATGACAACGCAGGCGTAGAGCACGTGATTGAAGGCACCGATAAATCGGCGCCTTTGGACACGTCCTCGGCGGATCCGGTGATTGCGGCAGGTAGATATTCGTTTTTAGCGCTGGTTTTGTCGAATGAATTGAAAATCAAACATAATGAGAAATTTGTTCTCAAAAATGGTTCCCCAGCAACCCTCCGAGGCAAAACGGGCCAAGGCGAATACTGCTGGACCAATGACGCCATCACTACGTTTACAGACAATCTAACAGATGCCGATTATCCCGATGGCACGATTGTTAACGTAAACCCAAATGACCGGAGCACTTTGGGTATGGAGTGCGGCTCCACACCTGGCACGGCTCAATACTCTACCGAAATTATGGACAGTTTCGGAGAGGGCCCAGATAATGGCAATCCAGGCGTTTTCCAAGCTCGAGACCAAGACCCTGAGTCTGAGGTCCAGAGCGGCACCGCTATTTTGCTGACCGCCGACAATGAGACCACAGCGACAAACGCGATAAATGCCAAACGCATTTTGGTTGCCATTCCCTCGGCAGCGGATGTTACGGAAATCAGCCAGTTCGAACTGCAGTTTACGCTTACCCGTGCGGTGAGCATCGACATGTATGAAGATAGTGGCGTGATAACGGCGTTGAAAAACGGCGCTGACCCGTTTTCGGTAAGCTTGAAAGTCACCAACTAGGCCACCCACTAGGCTTATGACTCGTTTTTTTTATGAGTCAAACAATCAGGGCGCGGCGCCATATGGCTGCCGCGCCCTTTTTCGTGCGTTGGCCCAAAGCCGCTTGCTGGTAGCGCTCTCAGATCAGTTTGGCTTCCACACCCCAGCGAGGCGCTGGCGGTGTTTTGGGGCCATAGCCAAGGCGGCCAAACATTTGAATGGTTTCTCCTTTGCGTGCGAAGCTGGTCTGAATGGCCTGGTTCAAAGGCTTCATCTCGCTATATTCCTGCAGCGCTTGGCTGACCGGATGCAAAGAGACGCCCAGATACGTAGCCATCAGGTTGAGCCGCAACCATTGCCGCCCCGCCGCTATTTGGTTGGCGCGCGTATTGCCTTGGGTCTTCAGCAGAATATAGGCAGGGGTCGATTTCAACATTTTCTCGTATATGTCGCGGCCTTGTTGATAGGCAGCGCTTTTCGGATCCATCAGGGTTTCAGGTGTCAGATTGCCGATGAAGCTGAGCATTTCCAATAGGGGCCCACCGAGGTCGATACCATCGGGGGTCGCATTGATTTCCGACTTTCCGATACGCATTAAATCGACGCTCTCTTTGAGCGTTCTTTCGGTTTCATATTCCACTAAAAACGCGTCCCAACTGATTGTCTTCAAGCGGTCGACGGCGCGCGCACGGGTGTAGACATCGCCAAACGCGGATAGGGCTTTCGCGTGCCTCGGCTCCAGCTCGATATCGGCAAAGGGTTCTTTGCACGAACGCCGGTCTTGGAAAACGCTGAACAGGTCGCCATCTGTGCCCGCCAGTCTGGCTTCGGCTTTCAGGATAATGCGCGCCACATAATCTTCGTTTTGGTTGGGGAATAATTGCGTCTCGGCGCGATAGTTTTTCTGGGCTGCGGCCACAGTGAGGGCTTCTAGAAAGCAACCCATTCCAATGGTTAATTGGCGGTCGAACGGGTCGGTCTCTGGCAGGTTCTTATCGAGGTCGCGGTAGATATGAATTTCATGCTCTCCCACCAGATCGGCCATCCAAGGTTGGCGGTTATGCGGGTTGGGCGCCAAAATGGCATAGGACAGAGCAAAGCGGCGCACTTCTTCATATTGGCCGGCTTGTGCCCAGGGGCTCAGGGCCTTTTTGGGGTTTCGTGTGCTGGCAAAGCCAGCCAGAGAGGCGGCCGAAATAACGGCGCCTCCGCCAACCAATTTTAAGATGTCGCGGCGTTGCATGGGTTTCTCCTTTTGTCTTTCATGCCTATACAACGACAGATAAACCATTGTCTGTCTACCCCGCCCGAAAAACCTGCCTTGGATGCAAGGATCAGAGGGCTTGCAAATAATTTTGAATTTGCCAAGCTCTGCGCATGAATAATTTGGATTTAACAGCGCAGGCTGCCCTTTTAAAAGCCGGGGACGTTAGCGCCCGTGAGTTGGTGGAGGCGAGTATTGCCAGGGCCCAAGCGCTGGAGCCCAAGCTCAATGCTTTGACCACGCGCCGCTTTGAGCAAGCGCTTGTGGCGGCAGAAAACGCTGATCTCGAAACGCCCTTTGCCGGCGCGCCTTTTATGCATAAAGATTTGATTGATGTGCCAGGCTTTGCCCGCAGCGATGGCGCGCATGCCGCTTTGCATCAGCAGCCCGAGCGCGCGCCGCCCCTCATTGGAGCTTTGCAAAAAGCGGGTCTTACGTTTTTAAGCGCTACCAATACCCCCGAGTTTGCTTCGCTGCCCGTCACCGCCAATCAGACTTTTGGCGCCACCGCCAACCCTTGGGACATTTCCAAAACCCCGGCTGGCTCCAGCGGCGGGTCGGCTACGGCAGTGGCCGCCGGCTATGTGGCGGCAGCTCATGCCACCGATGGCGCAGGCTCTATTCGCATGCCATCTTCTTTTTGTGGCACTTTTGGTTTTAAGCCAACGCGCGAGCGTTTGCTGTCGGGCGAGGCGGATGGCACCCACCCTTTGTTAAAACATCACCATGCGATTACTCGCAGCGTGCGCGATAGCGCGTGGCTGTTCGAGCTGACCCAAGATCGCTCGGCGCAAGCCAAATATCCGCCGCTGTCGGCGCAACAATTATCGCCGCAAAACCGACCGCTTAAAATCGGGCTGATGCTGGATAATATTCAACAAGCGGAAGTCGCGCCGCCCATTCGCCAAGCCATCGAAGAGACGGCCAAACGTTGCGCAGATCTCGGCCATGAGGTCATCGACCTCTCGCTGGCAGGCGTCGATGGGCAAGGCTTTTGGGCGCATGTCGAAAATATGTTTTTGGTGCGCATGCCCTTTTTGGTCGCCGCGATTGAGCAAGCCACGGGGGCCGCTTTTGAAGACAACCAGCTGTTGTCGCCGTTTACCACTTCCATGGGCGTCGCCTCGCGCGATTTGCCCGACCAGGCGGAGGCCAAGGCTATGGCGGCTTTTGAGCAGCATCGGCCCAGCCTCTTGGCGGGGTTTGAAAGCGTCGATGTCCTCCTTACGCCGGTTACACCCAACATGCCCTTTGGCCATGATGTGCTGACCCCGCAAGGCAATTTGGCCGCCGATGGGCAAAAGATTGCCGATATGATGAGTTATATGGCGGCGGCCAATGTTTATGGGTTGCCTGCCATGTCGATACCTTGCAGCACGTCGCCCGGCCTACCGATTGGCGCGCATTTTATGGCCGCGCAAGGCCGCGATGACATTTTATTTGAGCTGGCCTACGCGCTAGAAGAGGCCGCCCCTTGGCCGGTGCAACTGACGGTTTAAGTGTGATTTGAGAAGAGAGATACGATGAGCGACACAAAGCATTTTCTGGAGGCTTTAAACGCCAAACTCGGCGAAGAAATGGGGCTTACCGATTGGTATTGCTACGACCAAACGGCTGTCAGCACGCATGGCGCCAACTCGGGCGACGATGGTCCCATTCATAGCAACCCAGAATATTGTCTCGCCCATACGCCCTTTGGCGGCACGATTGTGCAAGGCTCGCTCCTGCTTTCTACGTTCACCAGTATGGCGAAATCTCTCGTTTGGCCGCCCGGCGATATGGTCTTTCGCCTGAGTTACGGGTTCAATAAAGTGCGCGTCATTCAGCCGGTCAAAACTGGCCAGAACTTCCGCGCGCGGTTTCAATTAAAACATGCCGAAGCTAAAGACGCCCAAGCGGCCTTGGTCACTTTGGATGTTAGCTTCGAAGCCGAAGGTACGCCTGGCACGGTGCTGGCGGCCGAGTGGCTGGCCTATCTGCGGTTCAGCTCGTAAGGAAAAACCATGACACATCCAGCCACTCTCGCGCATATGGCCGAAGCGCAAACTCGCATCGATGGGCTTTCGATGAACGCAAACTTCGCCGAGCTGCTGGCTGAAAAAGCCACAGCGCTTGGCGATAAAACAGGCGTGCATTTTTTCCAAAGCGACGAGAAACTGAGCTATCGCGAGATTGACGAGAAGAGCGATAAATTAGCTGATGCGCTGATGAAAATGGGTGTGCGCAAAGGCTCACATGTCGCCCTTGTGACGCCCAATTCGTCTGGCTTTGTGCTGAGCTGGTTTGCCATCGCCAAAATTGGCGCCGTTATGGTGCCGGTCAATCCCACCTATACGGTGCGCGAGTTGGTTTATGTTTTGTCCGATAGTGACGCGACTTTTCTGGTCTATGACCCGATGTTTGAGGCGGTGGGGGAAGCGGCGGCCGAGGATAGCGTAAATATTACGCCAGAGCGGATGATTGTGCTGGGCCCAAAAAGCCAAGCGCCGGGCCATGTTTTTGATGAGGTTCTGGCCAGCGGGCAGGCGCCCTTTGTCTCGCCTGTCGAGGTGAAAGCGTCTGATTTATTGTCCATTCAATATACCTCTGGCACCACGGGCGCCCCCAAGGGCTGCATGCAATCGCAAGATTATTGGCTGCGCTTATCGCTGGTGGCGGCTAATTTTCAACTGCTGACGCTGGAGAATGTACTGGTCACATTTCCGATGTTTTATATGGATCCGCAGCTGCAAGTGCTGATGGCCTTGCGCGGCAATGGCACCGCGTTTATTGCGGCGCAGCATTCTCTGTCAAAGTTTCGCGATTGGATTCGCACCTATAACATTCATGTGGCGACCATTACCCCGCCGGTGTTTCGCGCGTTAGCGGAGGCGCCCGAAGATGGCGATAATGAGCTGCGCTATATTTCGGCGTTTTATCATAAAGAAGACACGCATGCGGCGTTGGAGAAGCGCTTTAACTGTGTCGGTCGCGATGCTTTTGGCATGACGGAAGTGGGCGTGGCTTTATATACGCCCATCGCCGCCACGCATAAAGTGGGCGCTGGCACTGTGGGTCTGCCCGCACCCTATCGCGAGATTAAAATTGCCGATGAAGACGGCGCCGAGAAACCCCGCGGTGAGCCAGGCGAGTTATGCATTGCAGGCGAGGGCCTGTTTTGGGGTTACTATAAAAAGCCCGAAGCCAATCGCGATAGCTTTCGCGGCAAATGGTTTCGCACCGGCGATGTGGCCGTGATGGACGCAGATGGCTATGTGTCCATTGTGGGTCGGTTGAAAGAAATGATCAAACGCAGCGGCGAGAACATTGCGGCGATTGAAGTGCAAGAAGTCTTGGCCGAGCACGAGGCGATTGTCGAGGCGGCCGTGGTCGGCGCGCCAGATCCGATGCGCAATGAAGAAGTGAAAGCCTATATTTTGCTAGCCGAGGGAAAAACCGCAGAGGATGTCTCGCCTGCGGATATTCAGGCGCATTGCTTGGAGCGGCTGAGTAAATTTAAAGTGCCGCGCTATATTGCTTATGTGGATGAATTTCCGCGCACGCCGTCGAATAAGATTGCGAAGAACAAGCTGATTGCGGGGGTCGACGATTTGACCCAAGGCGCGTTTGATTTGCTGGAAAACAAAACGCATTAAGCACAAGTCTATCGCAGTCTTTACTCAGTCTTTCGGGGCATCCCCAAAACCGACAATTTGGTTCAACTGCCCGAAGCTAACGCGGGCCTGCTCTACATCGCCTGTGGCTAAATCCGCATAGGTTTTTTGCAAAACGGCGGCCGTGGTGGCCAGTCCCGCGACCGGATAAATGATAAAGCGAAAGCCCAATTGCGTAAGTCGCTGGCGAGATAAAAGCGGGCTGCGGCCGCCTTCCACCATGTTGGCCAAAAGTGGTACACCAGAAAAAGCCGCGCCAATGGCGGCGAATTCGGCTTCGCTTTCCGGCGATTCGATAAAGATAATATCCGCTCCGGCGTCATGAAATTGCTTTCCCCGTTCGATGGCTTCGTCGAGACCGTGTTGTTCGCGCGCATCTGTGCGCGCGACGATTAGAAAGTCGGGGTCTTCGCGGGCGGCAACGGCGGCAGCGATTTTCCTCACGGCCGCGTCTTGCTCTACCACCTCACGGCCTGGAATATGGCCGCAGATTTTGGGGACTTGTTGGTCTTCAATTTGAATCCCTGCCGCGCCCGCTTGCTCATAGGCGCGCACGGTTGCTTGGGTTTCGACAAGGTCGCCAAAGCCTGTGTCGGCATCGGCGATGAGCGGGGTCTGCAATATATCGCACAGAGTAGAAATTCTAAACTGCATGTCGGCGGCACTCAAAAAACCATTGTCGGGTTGGGCTAAGAGGCTGGCGGAAACGCCATAGCCCGATAGATAAAGCGCGTCGAATTTGGCCGCATCGGCAATACGCGCCGATAGGCCGTCGTAAACGCCGGGCGCGATAATGGGCTCGGCTTGCGACAATTTTTGTCTGAGGCGCGCGCGATCGAGTGTCATCTGAATTTCCTTTGTTAGCCCCCTATTATTTCCTGTCTGCGCCCGAAGCGCCAGACCCAATTTGAGCAAACTTGCGCTTGCGGGCGATCGTTATTTTCTTTTAGGCTGAAACTAGGAAAAACAGGGAGAGCGTTATGCCGCGTTTAAAACAAGCGGGACGGGAGATGGAAAACCCATATGCCGATCAAATTTTCGATATCTTATTTGGCGACCGTGACCCGGTAAAGCAGCCGGGAACCGCCACTGGCACGCCAGGGAATTGGTGGACGGTGTTTAATATTGTACCCGATGCTTTCGAGCACACCACAAAAGGGTTTCAATTTTATCGCTCCGACAAGCGCCAGCTCGACCCAAAATTACGCGAGCTGGGGCAAACGCGGGCTGGGTTTTCTGTCGGCTCGCAATTCGTCTTCTCGCAGCACTGCAAAGCCAGCCGAGACGCAGGGCTCAGCGAGGCGCAAATCGAAGCCATCCCGCATTGGCAAGTGGCCGATTGCTTTTCGGAACTTGAGCGCGCCATTCTCGCCTATGCCGATGCTTTGGTGCTGCAGCGCGGGCGCGTGCCAGATGGCGTTTTTGCCGTTTTGAAAGCGCATCTCTCGGATGAGGAGATTTTGGAATTCACCTATGTCACCTGCACCTACATGATGCATGGCGTCATGAGCCGCGCTTTGCGGTTGGAATATGACGATGTCGAAGAGCGCGTCACCGAGATAGCGGCGCCCGAAGCCGGCTCCATAGACGTGATGTCGATGGTCGATGGGGAGGACAGCTAATGGCCTATCATCATTTGGCGATAGCGGTTCGCGACATCCAAAAAACCCACGATTTTTACGAGCGCGTTATGGGATTTGAGTTGGTAAAAGTTGAGGTGGCGCCAGTTAGCACAGGCGGCTGGGGCAAGCATTTCTTTTACCGAATGGATGAAGATGACACGCGCTTCATTGCCTTTTGGGCCCTGCACGATGTGCCGGAACAAGAGAGCTTTGTTTATGACCTAAACAAAGCTGGAAACTTGCCGCCGCTGACCAATCACTTTTCTTTCAATGTCGACAGTCAAGGGGAGCTGGAAAGCCGGCGGCAAAAATGGCTCGATGAGGGGCTGGACGTGTTTGAAATCGACCATAATTGGTGCCATTCGATTTACACCACCGACCCCGACGGAAATGCCATTGAATTTTGCAACACGACAGGGACGTTCAGCCGCCAAGATCGCGAGCAGGCGCTCGCCGCGCTCGAGCTCGCCGAGTTTAAGCCAAGCCCCGAACCTGCCATGATGAAACTTTGGAAGGCGCCGAAGCCCCAATAAACCTTAGCCTTTACCGGGTCGTTCGAAATGCCATGAATTTGCCGCCACGTGCGTGTGTGAGGCGCGACACCAAAACGTGTCCCAACCCTGTGGAAGGGGTCAGCACGCCTGCGCTATGGGAGGCGGCCTTGTTCGCAAGGCTCCCAAAATTTGAGAAATAACAACGCGTTATAAGTAATAGCCCTTAGGTCAGACACGAGCCTGGCGCCTACCGCTTGGCTTCCTAAGGGTTGAAATGAATGAAAAACATTACGCAGGCATGGATTTAGGGAATGGTGACGTCGCCCCGACGCGACACGCTCTCCAACATTGAGATTTGCTCCATCAAGCGCTCTCGAAAAGTGGGGTTTGCATCGGCTGCCAAACACAGAAAAATTCCTGTGAGGGCCTGCCTCCGAAACCCATCAAGATCAAAGTACCCATTTGCCCAGTCCTGTCTGGCCGAGCGGTAGCATCCATAGATTTGAGGCCCGAGAACTTCAGGCGGGATATTACCGCGCAGCAGCTTTTGCTCCACAGCCTGCCTACATGCCTCAATCGGTTGGCGAACAAAACGCGCAAAGATGCCCTCTTCGGAACTTTGTTCAAACAAGCCGCTGCGATCACCTGCAATGAAGGCAGCTCTATAGAAGGCCTCATCGGTTGCGAAGTGATTGGCTAGATTGTGTATCTGCTTGGCGAATGATTCTTCGACGGTCGCGGAACCAACTTCATCCTGAATGATCTGTAATTGCTCGACGAGTTCTTTGATTATGGTCGCCAGAATTTCGTCTTTGCCGCCGATGAGATTGTAAATCGTTGGCACGGTGAGACCGGCACGCGCTGCGAGGTCTCGAATTTTGAGCGCGTCGAACCCATCGCCCGCAATTAGATTTCGGGCTTCGCGCAATATGGTGGCGCGCCGCTTGGTCATGTTTTTAGACCGTGTGGTCACGCTGGAACTCAGAGTTTCGATCGCCATGCTCGCACCCTAAATCAATTCTTCAATTGACTCAATAATTAAACAATGTTTAATTCTTAACAACGTTAAATTAAAAGGAGACCTCATCGATGTCTGAACCCGCTTATATGGACTCTATCGAAGCCTGCGCGGCGCATTATGGCGACGACGCAGATGCCATGCGAACCTACCTTCTTGAGGGGCACAAGCGTGCGGTGACTTTGGACAATCGCGGTCCAATCGAATTTGATGAGGGTGGAAACCTCGCCGCCAATATTTTGGAGGCCTACAAGAAGTATGGCTTCTACGTATTTTCTGGTGTGCTGCATCACGACGAACTCGACGACATTAAGCAAGACCTTGAACAGATGAAAAAACGGTTTCCTGTTGGGCCGGGTGAAGCACTCGCCGCGGACGGATCCCCGGGCCTCGGTGTAGATTGTGACGTGACAACCCTTGTTTGGTCCAAACCGCTTGGCGATCCCCTTGGCGGTTCTGCTTTGGCGAACGGCCGCCATCAGGTGAAGCTGTATGAGCCTGAAGCGGCTGAAGGAGCACCCGAAGCAGCTCCCTTTATTCTACTTGGGTCCTTGCAGTTTTCGGAAACTTGTCTTCGTGTTTACGGGCATCCTCAATTGCTGAGCGTCGCGCAAGCGGTCAACGCAAAAGACTTTGCGCCGTTCAATGAAAGCCTGTTTATCAAAGAGCCTGGGATTGGCGCGGCTGTCTCGTGGCATCAAGACGGCACGACCCATTGGGACAGTGATGACTTTGATGATGGTA
>JABHDF010000011.1 GCA_018673175.1 Rhodobiaceae bacterium
GCCCCCGCCCCGCCAAGCGAAACGGTAATGGCCACGCCCGCAATATTGCCGATGCCAATGGTGCCAGACATAGCGGTGCTGAGCGCTTGGAAGTGCGATATCTCGCCTTCATGTTTGTCTTTTTTCAGCGCCCCACGAACAATCGAGACCGCATGGGTGAAGCCGCGAAAATTGACGAAGCCCATATAAAACGTAAAGAAAAAAGCGGCGAAGATGAGCCAGCAAACAATCAGTGGCACATCGGCGCCAGCGATCGGCACCGAGAAGAAAATAAACGCCGATATCACATCCGTCAGCGGCTGCGCGAGTTGGTTGATTTTATCATCCAAAGAAGCGGCAGAGGCAGGCGACGCGAACAACAATGTAAGTAGGGTAAGCACACGGGTCATATTTTTCTCCTGGTTAGCCTATCAGGCTAAACCAAGATTCTAAAAATAGACAATATGCGCGAGAAAAAACCCGTGAGTTATGCGTTTGCGGTAATTTTACCAGCACCCGGCAATTGTTCCGCCAACTCAGGCCCCAGCATTTGCGCCGGCGTTAAACACCCGCCATCGCCATTATAGCCGGTCAAATATTTGGCCGTCATCAAAATGCCATCGCGCGTCACCGTATAGCCATTCGGCACGCGCAAAGTGGCACTTAAGGTTTTGCCAGAGGCGTTTTCAACTTCGCCCCAAACCAAAGTATCGCTGCTGTCGCGCTCGGCTTGGCTAGGCCCAGTGACGCTTTGCTCAATTTTCTTTTTGGCAAAATTTTGTAGGAATTTCAGCTTCAGCAAATATTTCACCACGGGGAATAAATACACCCCCATGCGCCCGCCGCTATGCGAGGTATAAACGCGGATGTTGGGAATTTTGGTTTGCCAATAGGCCGTCGATAAATCACCCCACGGAATGACCGAAGACAGAACGGGCCCATTTCCATAATCAATCTGGCGCATTTTATAGCCGCGTCCCACGCTGACCATTTTGCCGCCGACGCGAATTTTCATCCCCTCCCCCAAAGCCTCGACAGAGGTTTTCGCCGTGCCGGGGCTGACCGACATATTGCCCGCAAAAGCCAAAGTCAAATGCGTGGCATCGGGCATGGCGTCATGTAAATAGCCGGCCATGCAATCGGTTGGGATTACGTCAAAGCCCACGCCAGGGCACAAAACAACGCCCGCTTCTTTGGCCTGCGCATCTAGCGCTTGCGCGGTATCAAAGACGCTGATTTCGCCAGTAATGTCGGTGTAATGCGTCCCCGCCTCGATGCAGGCGCGCATCATTGGCTCGGCCGTGGCCGAAAACGGTCCGGCGCAATTGCTGACCAATTTCACATCGGCCAAATGCGCCGCCACTTGTGCCACGTCGGTCAAATCAAAGACGCGCATCTCCAAACCATGCTGGGTCGCCAAAGCCTCTATGGCGGCTTGGTTGCGCCCGGCCAAAATAGGGCTCTGCCCTTGCGCCACAGCTTTTTCAATCGCCAATTGCGCCGAATAGCCATTGGCACCGTAAATCATCCAATGAGATTTCAACGCGCCAGCGGCGGCTTTGGGAGAGGTTTTAGACATGAGGATTTCCTTTACCTTAAATTAGCGAGCCAGATAGGCATCAATAGGGCGCATGAAGGGGCCCAAGGGGGTTTGTAAGACTTTGGAGAAAAACGCGATAACCAAATCATTCTCCGGCGAGACATAAAGACCTTGTCCGAATAGCCCGCCTTTAAACATGGCGCCATCGTCAAATACGGCGTCCCACTGGCGCGAGTTCGACTTGGGCGACGCGCCGAGCCAGCCTTCCATTACCGGCCCTGAGTAGCCTTTGATGAAAAAATCATAGCCGCGCGGCGCGGCCTGAATGCGGCGCACGGCCGCTTTAGAGACCACGCGCTTTTTGGCGGCGACCTTCCAGTCGTTTGTATATAAAAGTCCAAATCGCGCCAAATCGCGAAGGCGCGACGACATAATGCCATGCGCGGCAGCCATGCCATCGGGGGCCAAATGCACCTGCAAAGGCGCCTCCGCATAAGTGTGCGACCATACATACTCGTGCATGAGTTCCGGCCATGGGGTTTTTGTCGCTTCTTCTGCCAATAACACGAGCGCTTGGGTTACCGACGAGCTGTAATCGAATTTATCGCCCGGCTCGCCCAAAGGCTGCGCGGCTTTCAACACGTCGCGCACGGTTTCGATTTTTCCGGCCATATTGGGTTCGCCAAATTCGGCCAAGAACGTCCGAATGGGAATAGAGTTGGGATTTTGGCGCGTCACCGGATTTTCCACCAGGTCGAGGCCTGCCGTCATATCCAGTAAATCCACCACGCGAACCTTATCCCAATGGGTTCCCTTAAAATCTTGGACATGTTGGGTCATTAAATCCGTGTCTTGCATGCGCCCTTGGTCGATGAGTATTTCCACCAAAAGCGCCGCCGTGGGCTTGGCCACCGATGCCCAAAGATGGCTGTCGAACTGGCTCATATTCGGATAGCTCTCGAATACCACTTTGCCGCGATGCACCACAATCATCCCTCTGGCGCCACCTTTTTCGTGGGTCAGCGCTTGCGCCAAAGTCATTTTACCGAGGTGGGTAGCGGCCGATATTTTGGCAGCGTTGAGTTGCTTGCCTTGGCGCAAAACCTTGGGCTGTTGGCTGGGCAAGCTCGCCGTCGGCAAAGTGCGGGCCACGTTTTTAAGCCACCAGCCCGTCAGCTCACCACCGCTGAGCAAGGTCGCGAGCTTAGCTTTGGCATGAAACCCTTGCGTGCGCGCCAATTCATTTTGTGCCGCAGCTGGCGCGGCGGCCAAAGATATGGCCAAAACCACACCCAGCGCCACACTCGACCAAATTGACTTTGTAGCTGTATGTTTTTTCATCCTGGTGACGCTTTCTCAAATTATTTCGGGTTAAAACAAGCTTTGAACTTTCGAAACAAACCCACTGGCCAGCCCTTTAGCCGTTTCTATAAAGCCATCGCGGTCGGCTTGCGCGTTTTCGCGTTCCAAAACAACGGCGATTTTATTGGCCGTCAGGCGGGCGGTTTCTTCGGCCTGCCATTGGGCGCGTTGGTTGCGCGCTTCACACGTGGCCTTAGGTTCAAACCCCGCAACATGGCGACACTTGGGCAATTCCGCCGCTGTCGCAGCTGGCGCTATGGCCAAAACCAAAACCAAAGCCACAAGCCCCAAAGTGAGACTGAAGGTAAGACTAAAAACAAACTTTGGCATAACGCTTCTCCACAATTTACGCCCGTTAAGATGCGTTAATTTGAGAAAGAGAGCAAGCCGCCCTCGTCCTTTTCCTATCGCTGCCAAAACAGTGAAGTACAATGTTTGATAAGGAATAAAGGCACCTTGTCTCAGAATGCAAATGTCCATAACGTCGAAAGCGTTTGTAATGTAATTAAGGAGTTTTTGTAATTAAATCGAAATCACTAGTGCCTGTACTTGTCATCGTCGCCGCCCTCGCGGTGAGCGCTTGCTCGAAGCAGAAGTTTGTTATTCAAAGTGGCGTAGGTCTTACGGCTGAAAACAGCATGAGCGCTTTCTTTGTCGGTGGCATTGGCCAAAGCCATAGAATTAATGCGTCTGAAATCTGCGGCGGAAGCGACAAGGTCGTTAGCGTGGAAGCGCAAACCACTTTTGTAAACGGTCTCTTGTCTTTTATGTCAGGCAACCTCTTCACACCGCGTCAATATCGCATCATGTGTCGTAGCTAAATGATTTGGGGCGGTTTCATCACCGCCCCTTTTTATATGCCTTTAAAACTAGTCATAGCATTAAGTTTAACCCTCGCTTCATGCGGAGGTCGAAACGCCTCTCCCGTGCTTACCTATCAAACTAGCGACGCACAATTGACCTGCCAAGAAATTCACGATGAAGATCGAAATTTGAAAAATCTGACTTTAGGTTTACAAGAAGAAGATTACAGAAGGAATGAACGCAACCTAATGATCGCCTATTTAGGCCCTTTTTTGGTGTTTGTTCCTTATTTTTTCCTCGATTTTTCAAATGCCACCCATGAGGAAAGTGAGGCCGCATTCCATAGATCCAGACATTTGGCAAAACTGAGAAATTCGATGGGATGCCCGTCCACCGCGCAAACAAAGGCTCGATGATTTAGCTGTTGTCATTTAGCTGATGTCGAAGACTACTAGCTGTTGTCGAAGACTGGGCTTTCTAAGCGGGCTCTTCGATAAGCTTATCGAGCAGGCGTTTAGCGAAAACATCTTCGTTTATCATCACGCCTTTTTCTTCTTGCGTGAGAATGGCGAACAACTCTTGCGTCACACCCTCCACGACTTTCTCGATCTTATGGCTCAGCTCAATTTCATCGGCAAACTGATATTCAACTTCTTGCGCGCGCAGAATTTGCACCAAAGCGGCATGGCAATACACGACATCGTTTAAATGGCCGATAGCGATCTCGGCATATTCGGCAAGCTCGAGCGGAAATTCATGCACGGTCGTGAAATTAGTCTTCAGACCGCAAGCGGTCACAAAATTAACTTTGCGCGCTTCTGGCTCCAGCTTCTCAATAATATCGACAAGCGCCTCCTCTTCTGCGGCGCTGGCTGTCAGCTCGGCATAAAAACTGGAGGCCAAATGAATGGCTTGTTCGGGGGGCGATAATTCTGGTTCGTGCGACACGGCTTTTCTGTGCTTTCGCTTAAGGTTGGTGGTGGGCGATACTGGGATTGAACCAGTGACCCCTACAATGTCAATGTAGTGCTCTCCCGCTGAGCTAATCGCCCCTACTACCACGAAACAGGGTGACCACTTCTTACAGCAACCAGAAGTAAAATCAAGCGACTTTGCGCCTCCCCTATGATACACTATGCGCCATGAAGAGCCCCGCCACGCTGCCCTATATTTTCTCTACACCCCTCGCGACCAAGGGCTCGCAAACGCCTGCGCCCCTTCTCATCACATCGCCACATAGTGGATGCGACTATCCACCGGAATTTCTGGCTGCCTCGCGCCTCGATGCACATGCCATTCGCCAATCTGAAGATATGTTTGTCGCCGAGCTGTTTGCTGGCGCGCCCGAGGCGGGCATTCCGCTTATGGCAGCGCGGTTTCCGCGCGCCTATGTCGATTTAAATCGCGCGGCCGATGAATTAGAACCCACGTTGTTTCATGAAAAACTGCCCGACCATATTCCCAAACCCTCCTTGCGGGCCAAGTCTGGGCTGGGCACGGTGCCGCGTTTGGTGGCTGAAAACACGCCGATTTACGACCATAAATTATCCTATGCCGAAGCCCAGCACCGCATTGAAACCGTCTATCAACCGTTCCATGACGCGCTCGGCACAGCTTTGCGCGATGCGCATCAAGCGCACGGATTGGCTCTTTTGCTTGATGCCCATTCCATGCCCTCGCAGGCGATTAAAAAAACCGGCCAGGCCGATGGCGAAATTGATTTCGTCTTGGGCAATCGCCACGGCCGCGCCTGCGACGAGAGATTGAGCGACTGGGTGGGCGCGTTTTTAACCGCGCTCGGCTGGCGCGTTGCCTATAATAAGCCTTACGCGGGCGGCTTTATTACCGAGCAATATGGCGCGCCCGCCAACGGCTTTCACGCGTTGCAAATCGAGATCAACCGCGCCATTTATATGGATGAGGCCAGCCATCAAAAACACCAAGGCTTTGTGGCTCTACACGCCGATATAACCGCCATGATGCACGCCCTCTGGGCCGCCTTGCCCGAGCTTTGCGAAGCCCTTTCTGGGCCACAAAAATCCGCCGCCGAATAGATCTGAAATTGATATGACAAAAATGATAGGCACAGAACAACTGACAGATCTCCTGGGGTTTGCCCATCAATTGGCTGACGCCGCCGCGCGCGCAACCCTGCCTTTGTTTCGCAATCTAGAGAGCGTCGAGAATAAATTAAGCGATGGGTTTGACCCCGTCACGGCGGCCGACCGCAACGCCGAAACCGCCATTCGCGCCTTGATTGAAAACCATTACCCAAGCCATGCCATTACCGGCGAAGAGTTCGACAATAAAGCCGGCGATGCTTTTGAATGGGTCATCGACCCGATAGATGGCACGCGCGCTTTTATGTCCGGCATACCAACTTGGGGTACGCTCATCGGGCTTAATTTTGAGGGCCAGCCAATTCTGGGGCTGATGGATCAGCCGTTCACCCAAGAACGCTTTTTCGCCGTCCAAGGCCAAGGCGCTAATTTGCGACACATAGATAGCCAAACCCCTATGGCCACGCGCGCTTGCGCCTCGCTAGACAATGCGGTTTTGGCCACCACCTCTCCAGACCTATTCGCCGACACACCGGGCGAGGCGGCTTGGCAGCGCATTTCCAGCCAAGCCAAATTAGTCCGCTACGGGGGGGATTGTTATAATTATGCCTTGGTGGCCATGGGCCAAGTCGACATTGTGATGGAACAAGGTTTGAAAGATGTCGACATTCAACCGCTCATCCAAATTGTCGAAGAGGCGGGCGGCATCGTAACCGATTGGCAAGGCGGCCCGGCCCAAAGCGGTGGCACGGCCATCGCTTGCGGCGACACGGCTCTGCACGAAAAATTGCTCGCCCTCTTGGCGCAATAAACGCCCCTTAAGCGACGCTCGATTGAGCCTGATAAAACGCTTCGACGTTTTTCAAAAACGCTTTGCGGGTCGCATTTTTTTCCATCATCAATTCATGTCGCGCTTTGGGGTAAAAATCCCCATGGCCATTTTGTACATGGGTCAATACATGTTCATGCGCGCCATTGTCGACCAGCGCTTCGTCTTCTGCTGTGCCGATATAAAGAGGCGTTGCGATAGTGCCTAGAAAGGCGGGCTTTTGGCTTGCTTGCATGGCTTTAAAAGCCGCGCCCATCCACCCAAGGCTAGCGCCATTAACTTGCAACCGCGGCTCTTGGGTAACCAATTTTTCGCCACGCCGAAACCGTTTTAAATCATGAGTTACATGGTTGGTTTTAGCATCGACAGGGTGCTCGCCCGGCGGCACGAAAGGGTTCCAACTATCGCTTTTCCCCAACACCCCATAAATGCCCATTGCCAAGCGCAGCATGAGCCGAACCGGGGTCGCCAACCTAATGCCATGCATCGGCGCGCTTTGCGCCAAAGCCTCAAACCATTCCGGATGCGCTTGTGCGGCACGCAATGAAATTTGCCCGCCCATCGAATGCGCCAGACCCAAATGCGGCTTCGGCAGCGGCGCAATCAAGCGCTCCCAACGGTCTTCGAGGTCGCACAGATTAATATCAAAATCGGCCAAATGTAAGCGCGTCGGTTCCTTGCCCTGCCCCTGGGAAAGTCCGTGGCCGCGCCACTCTGGTATCACCACACAATAGTTAAGCGCCATAAGATCAGACACGGTTTCAAAATATTTCTCGATATATTCTGAATAGCCCGTCATCAGCACAATGGTGCCGCGGGGTTTTGGGGGGGTAAAAACAGCCCCGCGCAACAGCACGCCATCGTGCGCCTTGAGGTAGCCAACTTGCGCTTTCTCAGGTGTTGGGTTGGTCTTGATTTCGACGAATTCTGCGGGGGCGTCCCAAATTATTTTTACGCTCATTTTGCTGCCTCATGGTTAGCTGTTTTTTTAAGTCGTCATCATGCGCGAAACCGAACCTATTTGGCAAGCCGCGCGCGGTTTTGATTTTACCCAGTGAATCTGGCAATACTGGGACTAGAAAAAGAGCCATCGGATTTTGGAGCGTTTTGGATTCCAAAAAGATTGGCGCTAAACAGGAGTTAAGGGCAATGCAAAAGAACACAAGTTTCTGGACCAGCAATCTTGGTTTTATCATGGCCTGCGTCGGCGCTGCCGTCGGGCTGGGAAATATATGGAAATTCCCTTACATGACCGGCACGCAAGGAGGCGGCGCCTTTGTGCTGATTTATCTCCTGACTATTTTTGCCATTGCCATTCCTGTGGCGGTTGCCGAATTAATCATCGGTCGCAAAGGCAATTCAGACGCCAGCACCAGCGTTCGCCTTATCGCCCAAGAAAACAACCGCTCGCCCGCTTGGGGCGCCATTGGCGGCATAGGGGTTTTGGCCGCGTTTATTTTGATCACATTTTATGCGGTCATTGCGGGCTGGGTTGGCGCCTATGTATGGCGCGCCCTAACGGGCCAAATCTCGGGCTTAGATGCCCAAAGCGCCGGCTCCATGTTCGCCGACTTATTGGCCTCTCCAGGCGAAATGATTTTTCACCAAGTTGTGTTCCTAACCCTCATCGGCCTTGTGCTAGTGCGCAAATTATCGGCCGGTCTCGAGCGGGCCAATCTTATTCTCATGCCCGCCTTGGTTATCCTGCTTGGGCTTATCGCCATCTATGGGGCGGTGGCTGGCGATATCGTGGCGGCGGCGCATTATTTATTCACGCCAGATTTTAGCAAAATTACGCCTGAGGTCATTCAATCAGCGGTCGGCCATGGCTTTTTCTCGGTCGGTGTCGGCTCGGCCATTCTCATCACCTATGGCGGCTATCTCAATAAATCCATTCACATTGGCAAAGCCGCCATTATCATCGGCTTGGCTGATACCGCCATCGCGCTGCTGGCGGGCTTGGGAATTTTTTCCATTGTCTTTGGTCAATCGCTCGACCCTGCGGCGGGTACGGGGCTTATGTTCACCACGCTACCCTTAGCCTTCGCGCAAGTGACGGGCGGCGGATTTTTAGCCCTGATGTTTTTTGCCCTTGTCTATGTCGCCGCTCTCACGTCGGGTCTGGCTTTGGGCGAAGTGGTTATTCGCTGGGCCGAGGGTCGCTTTGGTTGGAACCGCTCGCGCGCCAGCTACATTGTGCTCATCGCCACTTTTCTCATCGGCTTGATGACGGTTTTCTCGTTTAACATTTGGCAAGATGTCCAGATTGCGGGCCGCACTTTATTCGACACGAAAGACTATTTTGTCACCGCTTACCTGATGCCGCTGGGCGGACTGAGTGCCATTTTATTTGCTAGCTGGGGCATTCCCATCGCCACGCTCAGCCAAGTTTTTGGCGGCGCTGGACGCGGCTTTACCAGCTGGCTTTGGACGGCACGTCTGCTTTCGCCGGCGGGCGTTATTTGGGTGTTTCTCAACGGGCTATAGGGCGTGTTTTGTAGGTAAAACTTTTTCATTTTCAAGACTTTGAAACGGCAATTTTTATTCCCATCTCGGATTTAGAGGGCGCAATGACGTGGCCTCTAAACCGCGCAATGGCAGCGCCTATAAAGGGCTGATAGCGGTTTCTTGCTTCTAGAGAAGGAGATGAAAATGACACATTTCGATTTAACCCCCCTATACCGTTCGACCATTGGCTTTGATCGTCTGGCGAGCCTTTTTGATACGCTCAATTCCCCCCAAAGCAGCGCCACGAAAAACCAATCTTACCCGCCCTATAACGTCGAGCGGCTAGATGAAACCAACTACCGTATCTCGATGGCGGTTGCCGGCTTTGGCGAAGATGAAATAGATATCGAACAAAAGGGCACCACGCTAACCATTCGGGGCACCACAGCTCCCGAGGCCAAAGCCAGCGATACGGATACGTATCTTTATCGCGGCATTGCGGCGCGCAACTTCGAGCGCGGCTTCCAACTCGCCGACAACGTAAAAGTCGTCCATGCCGAGCTGGATAAAGGCCTGTTGCATATTGCTTTAGAGCGCGAAATCCCCGAAGCCGAACGGGCGCGTAAAATCAATATTGCAAACTCCCTGAAGGCTGCCTAACCCCTCCAACAGCCTTTAGAAACTGCATAACGACCCAGACCCCGGCCGCACTTTGAGGTTCCTCCCGCCTCTTCGTGCGGTCGGTTTATTTTGGCAAAAACGCGCCGCGCCAAACCAATATTTGAGTTGCTTATTCAAAACACCGACGTACACTCTTGTTTCATATTGGGAGGCTTTTATGGCTAGTATTCGATCTAAAATCTTCAATGTTTTCCTGCGTCGTGTGGTACGCGAGGCTGGGCTTACTGGCACTGCTGGCCTTGAGGTGGTTCGCCAACGCGAAGCCGACGGCGGCGGGCTTTTGGGAAAATTATTGCGCAGTAAAAAAACCGGCAAAAAAGTCACCATTTGCGGAACCCATGCCGAGTTTAGCGGCGAGTGGGTGGGCGACGAAACAGCCAGCCAAACGCTTTTATATTTACACGGGGGTGCCTATTTCTTCGGCGGCGTGGAAACCCATCGCTCGATGGTTCAAAAAATCTGCAAATTATCGGGCATTCGCGCCCTGGTTATCGACTATCGCTTGGCCCCCGAAAACCCTTTTCCAGCCGCCATTGAAGATGCGGAAGCGGCTTATGATTTTCTGATCGAGCAAGGCGTCAAACCAGAAACCCTGCTGCTAGCTGGCGACAGCGCTGGCGGCGGCCTGAGTTTGGCTTTGATGCAAAAACTGCGCGACAACGACAAAATCCAACCACGCGCCGTGGCCCTTATGTCGCCTTGGACAGATCTCACCATGTCTGGCAAATCCTACAAAGAACGCTATGACCGAGACCCGATGATTGATGCGGAAAAAATCGTCGATGCGATTGATTTTTATTGCCCCAATCAAGACAAAAAGAACCCACTGATTTCGCCTCTTTTTGCCGACCTCAAGGGCATGCCGCCGATGTTCGTACAAGTCGGCTCGGAAGAAGTGCTGTTCGACGACAGCGAGAAATTGGTCAAAAAAGCCAAGAAATCCGGCGTCAAAGCCGAGTTGGAAGTCTGGGATGGCATGCCACATGTATTTCAAATGGCGCATGGCTTTGTCCCCGAAAGCCAAGCCGCCCTTAAAAATATGGCAAGTTTTTTCAACCGATAATCCTTCGAGCTTTCGGGCAAATTTAGCCGTGCGACCATGCGGCGCGGGTCTGGCCTTTCTTTAAAAACCCCAGAAAACCCTCGTTTTTCTGGTTTTTGGCCTGTGAATAGGTAAAGATTTAGGTCAATATAGCTGACCAATTTGCTTGAAATCTCACCCAGCTTGCGCCTATATTATGCACTCACTGGCGAAAGCCCGTCGGGGCCTTTAAGGTTTTCACGGGTGTGTCTCAAGACGAAGCGCCATTGCTCTCAAAAACGGGGGCATTTTAAAAGTTTCACACTGCGCTCAGGGCCGAGACCTAAATCGGCCTTTAGGGCGCGCGTCGCTCCAACGGAGCCTAGAATGAGGATGGCAGCGCAATGACAAAGCAGCCTAAAAATATGACCCAATCGGCGAACAGCCAAGCTGTGCGCAATGGACTTCCTGAGGCTCAAGGTCTTTATAATCCTGCCAATGAGCATGACGCTTGTGGCATTGGCTTTGTCGCGCATATTAAAAATGTTAAAAGCCACGATATCGTCCGTGATGGCCTAACCATTCTCGAAAATCTAGAACACCGCGGTGCCGTGGGCGCTGACCCGAAAGCTGGAGACGGCGTGGGCATGCTCATTCAAATGCCAGACGCTTTTATGCGCAAAGTAACGGCCGCCATCGACATTACCCTACCGACCGAAGGTCAATATGGTGTCGGCATGTTCTTCTTGCCGCCAGATGATGGCGCGCGCGCGGAAATTGAAAAAACCGTCGAAGCCAAAATTGCCGAAGAAGGTCACACTTTTTTGGGCTGGCGCGATGTGCCGGTTGATAATTCCGACCTCGGCTATTCTATCGTCCCAACCGAGCCAGTTATCCGCCAAGTCTTCATTGGCAACGCCAAAGGCGAAGACCAAATGGCTTTTGAGCGCGACCTATTTGTCATCCGTCGCTTGATCGAGCTGTCGGTATCGGCCGCGGCCATGCCGGAAGCCAAAGATTTCTTCTACATTCCGTCGATGTCTTGCTACACGGTGCTTTACAAAGGCCTGTTGTTGTCGAGCCAGCTCGGCCCGTTTTACGACGACTTGCGCGACCCCGACACCGTCTCGGCCATGGCGCTGGTTCACCAACGCTTTTCTACCAACACATTCCCAACTTGGTCGCTATCGCAGCCTTTCCGCATGATTTGCCACAATGGCGAGATTAACACCGTGCGCGGCAATGTGAACTGGATGGCCGCACGCCATAAAACTTTGGCGTCTGAATTACTCGGCGATGACCTCGAAAAACTCTGGCCGCTCATCGAAGGCGGTCAATCTGACAGCGCAAGCTTTGACAACGCGCTCGAACTTCTCGTGATGGGCGGCTATTCGCCAGCCCACGCCATGATGATGCTGATCCCTGAAGCCTGGGCCGGCAATCCCTTGATGGATGAAGACCGCCGCGCGTTTTACGAATATAACGCCGCCCTGATGGAACCATGGGATGGCCCCGCTGCCGTGGCTTTTTCGAACGGTCGCCAAATCGGCGCCACGCTCGACCGCAATGGCCTGCGTCCGGCGCGTTACTATGTAACCTCCGATGACCGCGTGGTCATGGCTTCCGAAATGGGCGTTTTGCCTGCCGCGGAAGAAAAAATCATTGAGAAATGGCGCCTCCAGCCAGGCCGCATGCTGCTTATCGACCTAGAAGAAGGCCGCATTATTTCCGATGCCGAAATTAAATCAGATCTATCTGGCTCGCACCCTTACGCCGAATGGCTAGCGCGCACGCAAATCAAACTCGAAGAATTGCCCGCCCCGAAAGGCGCAGCGCATGTGCATTCCCAAATGTCCCTGCTCGAGCAGCAGCGCGCTTTTGGCTATAGCCAAGAAGATTTGAAATTCCTCATTACGCCTATGTTGGCCAATGGCGAAGAAGGCACGGGCTCAATGGGTACGGATACACCGCCCTCGGCTTTGTCGAATAAATCCAAGCCGCTTTACACGTATTTCAAACAGATTTTCGCGCAAGTAACCAATCCCCCCATCGACCCCATCCGCGAAGAGCTGGTGATGTCTTTGGTGTCGTTCATCGGCCCGCGCCCGAACCTGCTTGATTTGGAAGGCTCGTCTGGCGTCAAACGCCTCGAAGTCGCCCAACCTATTTTGTCGAATGATGATTTGGAAAAAATCCGTCGCATCTCTGACATTAAAGACAATGACTTCCATGCCATTACTTTGGATATGACATGGGACGCCACTCAAGGCACAAAAGGCCTGAAAGCGCGCCTCGACGCTTTATGCGACGAAGCTGAGGCCGCCATCTCCAATGGCCATGAGAACATCATCGTCTTATCCGACCGCGCCACCAGCCAAAACCGCATTGCGGTGCCCGCCCTTTTGGCAACCGCTGCCGTGCATCATCACCTCATCCGCCAAGGGCTTCGCACCTCGGCAGGTCTCGTGGTGGAAACCGGCGAAGCGCGTGAAATTCATCACTTTGCTTGTCTGGCAGGCTTTGGTGCGGAAGCGATTAATCCGTATCTGGCTTTTGACACGGTCGACCAATTGCGCGAGCGCTTGGAACTCGACCTGACCCGCGAACAGGGCCATGCCCATTTCGTGAAAGCGTCGGGCAAGGGCTTGCGCAAAGTTATGTCCAAAATGGGCATCTCGACCTATCAGTCTTATTGCGGCGCGCAAATTTTTGACGCTATTGGTTTGGCGCAAAGCTTCATCGACGCTTACTTTACCGGCACAGCCACCAGCATCGAAGGCATTGGCCTCGACGAAGTAGCGGAAGAAACCGTGCGCCGTCACACCGGCGCTTTTGCCGATGACGAAGTACTTCGCAACACGCTCGACGTGGGCGGCGAATATGCGGTTCGCGTGCGCGGCGAAGACCATGTCTGGAACGCTGGCACCGTCGGTGCGCTGCAACACGCCGTGCGCGGCAATAGCCGCGATCAGTATCGCGATTACGCCCGCCAAGTGAACCAACAAGACGAAAACTTACTGACGCTTCGCGGTCTGTTTAAAATCCGCATGGCCGAAGACGCAGGCCGTAGCCCTGTGTCCATCGACGACGTCGAAAGCGTCGAGAGCATCGTCAAACGTTTTGCCACAGGCGCTATGTCGCTTGGCTCCATCAGCCCGGAAGCGCATGAAACGCTGGCCGTGGCCATGAACCGTCTTGGCGGCAAATCCAACACAGGCGAAGGCGGCGAAGAAACCCACCGCTTCCAGCCAATGGAAAATGGCGACAGCAAACGCTCGGCTATCAAGCAAGTGGCCTCTGGCCGCTTTGGCGTGACGGCAGAATATTTGGCCAATTCGGACATGATTCAAATTAAAATGGCACAAGGCGCCAAGCCCGGTGAGGGCGGCCAATTGCCAGGTCACAAAGTCGACCAGCGCATCGCCGCCGTGCGTCACTCGACGCCAGGCGTGGGGCTTATCTCGCCGCCACCGCACCATGATATTTATTCGATCGAAGACCTGGCTCAGCTCATTTTCGACCTGAAGAACGCCAATCCACGCGCCGATGTTTCGGTGAAATTGGTTTCCGAAGTGGGCGTGGGCACCATCGCGGCTGGCGTCTCGAAAGCGCGCGCCGACCATGTCACGATTTCGGGTTTTGAGGGCGGCACGGGCGCCAGCCCGCTCACCTCTATCAAACATGCCGGTAGCCCCTGGGAAATCGGCTTGGCCGAAACCCACCAGACTTTGGTGCTGAACGATTTGCGTTCGCGTATTGCCGTGCAAGTCGATGGTGGCTTACGCACCGGTCGCGACGTGATTATTGGCGCGCTGCTGGGAGCCGATGAATTTGGCTTCTCGACCGCCCCGCTCATCGCCGCGGGCTGCATCATGATGCGCAAATGCCATCTCAATACTTGCCCTGTCGGCATTGCCACGCAAAATGAAACCCTACGTAAGCGTTTCACCGGACAGCCCGAGCATGTCATCAATTACTTCTTCTTCATCGCCGAAGAAGTTCGCGAGATGCTGGCCGAAATGGGCTTTACCAAAATGGACGACATCATCGGCCAAAGCGATTTACTGGATACGCGCGAGGCGATTAACCATTGGAAAGCCGAGGGTCTCGACTTCACGCGTATGTTCACCAAAATCGAGAGCGAAAGCCCGGTTTATCGTACGCAAGCCCAAGAGCATCCGATTGTCGACATTCTGGATCGCAAGCTCATCGAACAGGCCCTGCCTGCCCTCGACGACAAAAAACCCGTGCAGATTGAAACCAAAATCAGCAACATTGACCGCTCGGCTGGCACCATGCTGTCGGGCGAGCTGGCCTTACGTTACGGCCATGCCGGTCTTCCCGATGACACAATCTCGGTGAAACTCAAAGGTACAGCGGGACAAAGTTTTGGCACTTTCTTGGCGCGCGGCATTTCGCTGGAGCTAGAAGGTGAAGCCAATGACTATGTCGGCAAAGGCCTGTCGGGCGGTCGCATCGCGATTTATCCGCCAGCCGAAAGCGCCATCGTGCCAGAGAACAGCATCATTGTTGGCAACACCGTGCTTTACGGTGCGGTCGATGGCGAATGCTATTTCCGCGGCGTCGCGGGCGAGCGCTTTGGCGTTCGCAACTCGGGCGCCATTGCGGTTGTCGAGGGATCTGGCGACCATTGCTGCGAATATATGACAGGCGGTTGTGTGGTCGTGCTGGGCGAAACGGGCCGCAACTTTGCAGCCGGCATGTCGGGTGGTATCGCCTATGTGCTGGACGAAGCGGGCGATTTCGAAAGCCGCTGCAATATGGCCATGGTGGAGCTGGAGCCAATTACCGGCGATGCAACCACCAAGCTGTCGAACCTCAAAGCCGATATGTTGAGCGAAGATGCTGCGCGTCTGCGTACCCTATTGGAAAACCACGCGCGGTATACAAATTCAAAACGCGCACACGACATTTTGGCCGATTGGGAAGCCTATCTGCCAAAATTCCACAAAGTCATGCCGACCGAATACCGTCGCGCCCTCAATGAAATGGCCGAACAAGACGCACACGTTCAGCCAGCCGCAGGAGAGTAAAATGGGTAAGCCAACCGCCTTTCTAGAATTAGACCGCCAAGACCGTCAGTATTTGCCAGCCGAAGATCGGTTGCAAAACTTTAACGAATTTATGGTGCCGCTAGACGAAGTCGACCTCAAGCAACAGGCCTCGCGCTGCATGGATTGCGGCGTGCCCTATTGCCATAACGGCTGTCCGGTAAACAACCAAATTCCAGATTGGAACGACCTGGTTTACACAGGCGACTGGCAAGCCGCTCTGGCGAACTTGCATTCGACGAATAATTTTCCAGAATTCACAGGTCGCATCTGCCCCGCCCCTTGCGAGGCAGCTTGCACCCTGAACATTGACGACAACCCCGTGACCATTAAATCGGTCGAATGCGCGATTGTCGATCGTGGCTGGGAAGAAGGCTGGATTCTGCCGAAAGTGCCCGACCATAAAACCGGAAAATCCGTCGGCATCGTCGGCGGCGGCCCGGCTGGCATGGCTGCCGCGCAACAATTGGCGCGCGCTGGCCATGATGTGCATGTTTATGAGAAATACGCCAAAGCGGGCGGCCTGCTGCGCTATGGCATTCCAGATTTCAAAATGGAAAAACACAGCATCGACCGTCGTGCCGAGCAAATGCAAGCCGAAGGCGTGACCTTCCATTATGGCGTCAACGTCGGGGTCGATGTGGAAGCCGCGGAATTGGAAGCCAAACACGATGCGCTTATTCTGTCGGGTGGCTCGGAAGTGCCGCGCGACTTGCCGGTAACCGGGCGCGAGCTAGACGGCGTGCATTACGCCATGGATTTCCTACCCCAACAAAACCGCCGCGTCGGCCATGAAGATTTGGGCGATATCACCCCTATTCTCGCCAAAGACAAACACGTTGTGGTTATCGGCGGTGGCGACACGGGCTCTGATTGCATTGGCACAAGTTTCCGCCAAGGCGCCGCGTCGGTGACGCAGCTTGAAATTATGCCGATGCCACCTGAGAAGGAAGACAAAGGCGTGACCTGGCCAGATTGGCCGCTGAAAATGCGTACCTCGAGCAGCCAAGAAGAAGGTGCTGTGCGCGACTTCTCCGTGATGACCAAACAGGTCATGGGCGAAGATGGCAAAGTAAGCGCCATTCAGTGCATTAAGGTCGACGAAAAAATGCAAGACATTGCAGGGTCCGAGTTTGAGCTGAAAGCCGATCTGGTTTTATTGGCCATGGGCTTTGTCCATCCTATCCATGATGGTTTGATTAACGAGCTGGCATTGGAAAAAGATCCTCGAGGCAATGTCGCTGCCGACACGGCGACGTACGAAAGCTCGCGCAAGAAAGTGTTTGCTTGTGGCGACATGCGTCGCGGTCAATCGTTGGTGGTTTGGGCCATTCGCGAGGGTCGCCAATGCGCCCGCGAGGTTGATTTCTTCTTGATGGGCGAGAGCGTTCTGCCGCGCTAAGCGGTTACGTGCTTAACCGCAAGAGATCGTCGAGCACGCGCTCGACGTGTTTGACCGAGTTGCAAACTTGCGTGTGGGTGCAATAAGCGCCGAGGCGCTTCATCTCGCTGTCGCCAGTGCCCCAACTGCTTTCGCCTTCTGGGTTTAGCCAAATCACACGGCGCGCGCGCTCGTGCATTTCTTTCAATACCAAATGTCCCGGGTCGCCATAGTTCGAGCGTGCATCGCCCAAAATCATCACCGTGGTGCGATGGTCGATGGTGTCGAGCGTGGCTTCGGCGAAATCCATCATCGACATGCCATAGTCGGTCGACCCCCCGCCAAATTCACGCAGCGCTTTTTCCATCACCTGATCCATATCGCCTTCGCGCATCATGTCAGAAATCTCGCCGGCCCGATTGGAGAAGACAAAACTTCGGGTCTTGGGCATCACCTCGTCGAGACTATACAAAAACATCAAGAAGAACTGCGACACAGCAGCCACCGAACCCGATACATCACATAAGACCAAAAGCTTGGGCCGCTCCACTTTGGTGCGCCGCCAAGACAGCTCAAACAAATTGCCGTCATAAGCCACATTGCGGCGCATCGTGCGGCGAATATCTAGCATGCCCCGGCGCGATTTCTTGCGTTGGCGCGAATGGCGCGAGGCCAATCTTTTAGCGAGGCGCTGAATAAGCCCCCGCATAATTTTCATATCCGAGCGGTCCAGGTTCGACAGGCGAATGCGCGATAGAGCATCCTCGCGCAAAAGACGTCCGGCATTTTTGGTCCGCATAGCAATTTGGCGTTCGACAAAATCAAACACGGCTTCAAACAATTGCCTGCGGCCTTCGCGCAAACCATCCGCTTTGTCGCTCTCGCCTTTATCTTCTAATTGACGAACATGCGCATCGAGCTGAGACAGCCCCATAGACTCCATAATGCGGCGCGAGAACATGCCCTGCTGGGTAAATAATTTAGCGTCCGCCAGACCCACTTTTTGCGCCGCTTCCGAAATGGCGGCCTGTAAGGCGGCTGAATCTTTTTGGCTCAACATATCGACGAGAGACGCACGCTCGGCTTCACCTTCATCCTCACCATTTTTATCGCTGTCAGGCTCGCCCGATTTTTTGCTGCTTTTCTTCGCCTCGCCCGTTGGGTCACCAGGCTGATCGCCAGTCTGGCCCTCTTGGGCGTCCCCCTCTTCGCTATCGGCTTCGTCCGCATCGGAGGCATCGGTGGCATCGCCTGCGCTGTCTTGCGATTGCGCGTCTGGCTCGGGCGCCTCGGCATCCCCACTTTGAGATGTCGGCGTCGCTTCGCCCATATCCATCTCGGGGGGCTTGAAATAAATGTCGAAACATTCGTCGAAAGACTGTTTCTCGAACTGCGTTTTGGCCAAAGTATGCCCCAACGCATGTTTCAACAAACGCCGCTCGCCGATGCCCATTTCCTCAATCACCGCCGCCGCATCAATGGCTTCGGCTGGCGACACTTGAATGTCGGCAGCGCGCAAAATACGGATGAAATCGGCAATCATCAGATGAACCTATTGTATCGGTGTGTCAGGCGTCAGTTGCGTCTCGCGCATCAACCGCGCAATTTCGCCCTCGACATTTTCAATATCCGAGCGAAATTTCAGCAGAACATTCAGCGTATTGCGAATAAAATCCGCATCCAAAACGCTCATATTCAACAGCACAACCGTACGCGCCCAATCAATCGTCTCGCTGACCGCAGGCGGTTTTTTCAAATCCATCTGACGCACCGCTTGCACGAAGTTAACAATATTATCGCGCAATTGCTGGTTCAGTTCCGGCACACGGGCCTGCAAGATCGCGTTCTCGCGCGGCGCATCGGGAAACGGAATATACAAATGCAAACAACGACGCTTCAGAGCATCGCCAATTTCGCGCGTATTATTCGACGTCAAAAACACCAATGGGGCTTTCTTGGCTTTTACCGTGCCCAGCTCTGGAATGGAGATTTGGTAATCGGAAAGAATTTCCAGCAAGAAAGCCTCGAACTCATCATCTGATTTATCAATTTCATCGATCAGCAAAACCGCGCCATCTTCATTTTGCAACGCTTGCAGCAAAGGCCGCGTTTGCAAAAACTGCTCAGAGAAAAACACATCTTCAAAATTATTCAGCTTTTCCATGCTCTCATCCAGTGAGGTGGTGCCTTGCATCAAATCGCCGAGCTTTTCTTTCAACACTTGGGTGTAAAGCAACTGCTTGCCATATTGCCATTCATA
>JABHDF010000022.1 GCA_018673175.1 Rhodobiaceae bacterium
AACGGGTGGTTTTGAAAAGGTAAGTCATAGATCTCTCCATTATTCAGCAGGTTGAGCGGCACGGTCTTCGGGGGTGTCCGAAGGCGTATCTGTTTCGCCACGGCTATCGAGAGCGATAAGCAGGGGTGGCAGCAATAAGAAGTCGAGGATGAGGGCCATGAAAATGGTCAATGCCACCACGCGGCCCAACATCGCATTAATTAAGAACGGCGATAGCGTCAGCACCATAAAGCCGGCCACGAGAACGAAGGAACAAACCCAAAGGGCGGTACCGACGGTGGCAAAACTATAGCGTACCGCATCGACCGATGTGTAGCCTAGCTCGACGCGGGCATGGCGATATTTGCTCAACATATGCACCGCGGCATCGACGATGAGGCCGATGGCGGTGGCGCCCACAAAGGCGGTCCAAAAGCCAACTTCTGTCTGGTAGAGAGAGAAGAAGCCCATGGCTACGGCCGGTGGGGCAATGTTGGGGATCAGGCTAATCAGGCCAAGGCGCAAACTGCGCAAGGCCAACATCAAGCAACCCGAGATCAGTACAAAGGCGATGAGTGTGCCGGTGGTCATGGCATTGAAATTGCGCTCGCCAATATAAGAGAACATCACCGATTGTCCCGAAGGGTCGACTTGCATACGCTCGGGCGCATTGGCCTGCAGCCAATCCATGCCGCGCGCTTGCACGACTTGCATTTCGGCCGTGCTGAGGTCGGTCATGGTGACAACCAAGCGCGAGGCCGATTTATCGACATTCAATTGGTCGTTCAGGTCGAGCCCATAGGGCAGCGACATTTCATAGAGCAACACATATTGCGCTGCCATATCGCGGCTTTCGGGAACCGCATAATACTCTTGATTGTCGCCGTTAAACGAGCGGTTGATGCGTTTGACGACATCCGAAAAGGCAGCCACATGTTCGACTTCTGGCTGAGCGCGCATGAAGTTTGCAAACTCATTGAGCGTTGTTAGATACTCTGGGTCTGCCACCGCACCGGCTCCGCCGCCACTGAACGAGTAATTGATAATGTAAATACTGGTCAGATTATCGGCCGCCCAATCGGAGGCTTGGCGGAAATCAATCGACTCGTCGAAATATTCGACAAAGCGATCGTTAAAGGTCAGGCGTGGCAAGAGGGCCGCGCCGACCAGGCTCAGGGCCAACATGGCTACCAATAGGGGCTTGCGTTTGGCGATCACCATATCGGCTAGCCAGCTCATCCAACGGCTTTGGGTGTCGACGGCTTGGCTGCTTTTCATCGGCATCAGCGACAGCATGGCAGGGAAGAGGCTCATCGATAGAACCCATGCATAAATTGCGCCAATGCCTGCAAAGGCGCCGAGGTCGCGGTAAGGTGGCGCATCGGAGAATTGCAAGCTGAACAGGCCAATGGCCGTGGTCACCGAGGTAAGGAATACCGGCTGCGCGTTAATTCGTAGGCTTTCGACAATGGCGGCGCGTTTATCCATGCCATTGCCTTGAGAGACCAGCGCGGTAATGAGAATATGCACACAGTCAGCGACGGCGACGGTAAGAATAATCGTCGGCGCGCCAGCGGCTGGCGGTGACACGGGAATGCCCAACCAACCGCCTGTGCCCATGGCCATGGCGGTAGATAGGGTAACGGTCACCATGGTGGCTAACGTTCCAAAGAATTTTCGGGTGGTCACAATCAGCACCACAGCAATCAGCACAAACATGATTGGGGTGAGTGTTTTCAAGTCTTGTTGCGCGGCTTCCGAAAACGAGTTCGACAGCATTTGCGAGCCCGTAAGCTCGATGCGAATATTGGGATATTTAGCCCGCATGGCCTCATGTAGCGCGCGTGCGGAGGTTACAATCGAGGTGGTGGCGGCAATATCATCCTTGGGCGGACGCAAGGAGACCACAACCGCGGCAGTGCGTTTGTCGAGCGACAACAGGCGGCCGGCCAACAAGGGTTCGTTTAAAATTGTGTCTTCAATATAGGCGATTTTCTTTTCCGAAATATCGGCCGGGTCTTCCAACAGCGAGCGCACTTCCAAATCATCCAAACCAATGGCGCGGGTGTTTTGAAAATTCGTCAGACTATCGACGCGCGTAGAAAATGGGATTTGCCAGCCTGCCTCGGTCATTTCAAAGGCAAGGTTAAGTCCCTCTGGCGAGGTGGCATGGCTGGCGTCTTTTGGCTGATAGACAAAGAATAAAGTGTCTGGGCTCGAATAGGTGCGCTCCAGCTCCTCAAAGGCCGTTAGGTAGGGATTATCGTTGGAAAAGAAGTAGCGATAATCATTGGTGAAGCGTAAATTTTGGCCGCCTATACTGGCGACAACGGCCAGAATAAGGGATAGAAAAATCACCAAAAAGGGTCGGCGGGTAACAAATTCGCCATATTGTTGCATTGTAAACGGCATGAGGTATCTCCTGTATTTGAAGCTAATATAGGTATTCCTTTTTAATTTTCAAACTGAACAGTTTAGTTTATTAAATCTTTATGGATAAATCTTCTTCTTGCTCTCCCGCACGCCCTTCTGGCTCGCCGGCGCGGGGTCGTCCAAAGGATGCCAACAAGCGCCAAGGCATAATGGCGGCTGCGTCTCAGCTGTTTCTCAACCGGGGATTTCATGGCACATCCATGGATGCTCTGGCGGAAGCGGCGGGCGTTTCGAAGGCAACGGTCTATTCTCACTTCACGGATAAGAATGCGCTGTATCAAGCTCTGATTCAGAGCAAAGTCAGCAATTATCAGCTAGATGATCTATCGCCTTATCTGGGTTGGGATATGAACGATGACCTGACGATGATTGGTCGCAATATTCTCGACCTGATTTTCGACCCCGAAGCCTTGGAAATGTTGCGCATGGTTATTTACGAGGGGCAGCAAGTGCCAGCACTTGCTGATTTGTTTCGTACCGCGGGCCCGCAAGTGGTGTTTCAGCAAGTGGCGGATTATTTTGCCGAACAAAAACGCCGCGGCGTCGACTATCTCGGCAATCCAGAAGAAGACTGCGGCCTGCATTCGGGTCTTTTGGTAGAGCATCGAATGATGATGCAAGTGCTCATCGGTGGTCAGGCGATACCCGATGCCGACAAACGCCAAGTTCTCGCGCAGGCTTCCGCTCGCCGCTTTATCGCGGTGAAAAAATCGGAAGCCAGCACCGCCTGACTAGGTCAGTTTTTGAGCCTAGTCGTCGTGTCCTTTATGATGGCGGTGGCGACGCATGTGCTCGGCGATATTGCGACGGGCTTCCGGTGATATGCCTTGAGCCATGTCTCGCAAAGCGCCATGAAAGTTTTCATTCACTTGCGCGGCCGCTCTTTGTGAGCGATCTAGCGACGCGGTTATGTCGGCCGGGTCGGGTGTTTCCACAAAGAGAGCGTCGCGAAAGTCACGCCGCGCGGCGCGGACTTCTTTTACCGCCGCTTGCAAAGCCGGGCGGCGTTGGCTGAACACGCGTTGGGCGAGGGCTTTATCTTCGCCATCGAGGTGGCGCAGGAAACGAGTTTCGGCCCGGTCGAGGCGTTTCTCAATCCAATTGCCATCGGCGCGGATATTTTTCCATTTCAAAGCATAAAATCCAGCGCTCCCTATGACGAAAAAATTGAGGGCAAGAGAAACAGCTAAGACGGAGTAGATGAGTTTTTTATTTTCTAACATAGTCATCTCCTAAAGAGGTTCGGTTGGAAGGAAGGTTGTCGAAATAATTTCAAGCGAAGCCAGCGGGTCGCCAGCGCCCGTGAGGGTTTCAAAAATTAACGGACCGATGATGAAACCGGCCATAAAACAAGCCGCGAGCGTGGTCAGTGCCGTTAGGCCAGCGCCAAATGTCGAGGCCTGCCAGTTGGTTTGACGCCGCGTATCCAGCCCGACAATCTGTGCGGATGGGGCGCGCATTTGTGTTTTCAGGTTGGCCAACATTTTATCCATTAGCTCTGGCGAGGGGTCGGGCAGGCGCGCGTCGAGCCAATCATCGAGGCTTTTTTCGCGCGCGAATAAAGCCGCGGCTTGGGGATCTTGCTCTATCCGGTCTTCGAGGGTGGCGCGCGCCTCGGCTGGCCAGTTATCGGGTCGGCTGCCGTAGGCGCTAAGCAGCGCTTCAAAGGTTTTTTGGGCGGGTTGATTTGGCGGCATAGGATTACTCATAGGGAAACCATTTCTGTCGGGTCGCCTTGGGCGGCCAGGGTTTGATGTAATTTGGCGCGGGCACGGCGCAAAATAGATTCTAGGGCGGCCAGGCTCAGCCCCATGTTGTCGGCCGCTTCGCGTTGCTTCAGGTCTTGGTAATAGACCAGTTCAATGGCCTGCTTTTGGTCGGGGCTCAGCGTATCTAGGGCGGCGCGGATGGTTCGGTCTCTTTGAGCGACTTGCAGCGCTTCTTCCGCATTGGCGCTGGGGTCGGACGGCTCGCTTATGTCATCGATGTTGGCGGTCGGGCGTCGCCGCCGCAAAATATCAATGCAGCGATTGCTGGCCACGCGGAACAACCAAGTGGTCACTTTGGCTTGCCCACTTTGCCAGTTGCCGGCGCTTTTCCAAACGGAGGCGAATACATCTTGGGCGGCCTCTTCGGCTTCGGCGGCATTGCCAAGTTTGCGATGGCAGATGTGCAGTACATAGCCCAAATGGCGGCGCATGACTTCAGCGCCTGCGGCCGTGTCGCCGCGACCAATGGCGGCGAGAAGCTCTTCATCTGTTTGGCTGGTTACCAAAGGACCTCCTGGGGCGAGGCGCGATGTTTTTATAGCGTTGTTCAAAGCTCACCTGTTTCAAGTCTAGCGCCACTTTGGCGCCAATCAATGAATATAACGCGCGCGCGACTAAAACCCGTCAGGGAGCGGTCTCGGCTCAGCCCCCGAGCAGCGCTTGCAAGGCGCTTTGGCGAGCGGTGGCGCTATCTTTTTGGGCTATGGCAGCGGTTACTCTTGCGTAATCCGCCAGCGGCGCGCCCGTCTTGCGATGCCGCAAGCTCCAGCCAGTTAGCTGTTGCGGATAGGCGGCAAAATCATTGTCGGTGGCGTCATATAAGGTCGCAAGAAATGCCGCCTCAGCCGCTATCGTGCCTACTTGTTGCAGCTCGCGCAGGGCTAATTGCAAGGCCTCATTGGCTTTGGGCGTTGCGCGCGAGGCCGCAAGTGCGGCAAAGCTCGGCTCCAAAGCCAGCCGAATATCCATGGCATCGGCGAGCCATTTATCGACATAAGGGCTGGTGCCTGTCGCGTTATGATTGTCCAACCATTGCAAGATATCGCCATCCCAAAGCGCCCAAGTGGGGCGCGGGGCTACCAAAGTGCCAACACGGGGGCGGGCGACAATCAACCCCTTGCCGCTCAAGATCCGAAACGCCTCGCGCACCACCGTGCGAGAGACGCTATGAGACGCGCAAATTTCAGCATCAGAAGGCATTTTTTGCCCTTCCGCCAAGGTTTGCGTCAAAATAGGCAGGGCGAGAGCCTCTGCCAGAGCATCCGTGCGTCTTTTTTCACCAGTCATAGATATAACCTGGAGTTATTCGCTGATTGGGTCAACAATAGTATGATTATTAAATATTATTATCCGTAATCCAGGCCACTAAAGCCTCACCAATCTCATGCGGGCTGTCTTCTTGGATAAAATGTGTGCCCGAGACGGTAACTTCTGTCTGATTTGGCCAAGTGCGGCAAAACTCGCGTTGTCCGCTGACCAAAATGGATCCAGGGTCGGCATTAATGAAGAGTTTCGGCATTTGGCTTTGCGCCATAAAGGCGGCATAGCTGTCGACTTGCGCCACCACATCGGCAGGTTCGCCGGCAATGGGGATTTGGCGCGGCCAAGTCAGGGTAGGGCGGCGGTCTTCGCCTGGATTTTCAAAAGGCGCGCGATAGGCAGCCATTTCGGCCTCGTCGAGGTCGCGAAGGATTGAATTGGGCAGCACGGCTTCCACAAAGACGTTTTTTTCGAGCACAATCTCCTCGCCCGCGTCGGAGCGAAAGGCCTTGAAAATATCGCGCGCGCCTTCGGGCCAGTCTTCCCACGAGGCGATGGCTTGCACAATCGCTTCCATATAACAAATACCCGCCACTTTATCTGCATGGCGCGCGGCATAATAAAAGCCCAGCGCGCTGCCCCAATCATGGATAACCAGCACGATGTTTTGCGCAATGCCTAGCGCGTCCAGCGCGGCTTCGAAATAACGGCTCTGCTCAGCAAAACTATAGCGCTCTGGCCCGCTGTCTTCCAGTTTATCGCTATCACCCATGCCAATCAGGTCGATGGCGATGCAGCGGCCCAAGCTTTCGGCATGCGGCATAATATTGCGCCACAGATAAGAGGAAGTCGGGTTGCCATGTTGAAATACAATGGGTCGGCCCTTGGGGTCGCCAAGCTCGACATAGCTCATGGTCTTGCCAAGAACTTCGATGGTTTTTTTCGGGTGGGCTTTCGGGCTCATGGGCTTTCTCCTCTTTCAGAGGGAAAGCGTGACATTACAACTCGCGTTCGTCCAGCATGAACTGCAAGAACTCGCGATAGCGGCCCAAGCGCTCGCGCTCGGATTCGGCATTGTGGAAGTAGCGCGAATGTAAATCCATCAAACTGGTTTCAAATTTCACCAGCATGACTTCCATTTCATCGCGCGCCATCAGGCTTTGGCTTTCCAGCTGCTCCAACTCTTGCATAATCGTCTGGCGCCGTTTTTGCGTGTCTGTCGCGATGGTTTGAATTTGGCTTCGAACATCGGCGACCAGACCGGCGCGGGCTTTTTCCATTTCCGCCAAAAGATCATCGGCGCCTTGCCATGCGTCATTGGCTTGATGGCGAATTTCCGAGAGTGTGTCTTGCATCCGCAAAGACAGATTGGCCATATCGCTGCCAAGGCGCACATCTTGGCCGATAGCCATATTGGCACTGGGGCTTATTGTGCCAGGTAAATCTATGTTAGCCGCGGGGCCAAAGGGGTCGTCAACAGGGCTGGCTTTTGGCTCGCCATCATTGGCAAATTCTGCGGCGATGGCAGCATCTAAATTATCAGCCAAGTTTTCAGCCACGTTTTCAGTGTCGACGTCTGGCACAGGGCGGCTGGCTTGCTCTTGTTGCGGCGGTTTATTTTGCGGGGCGCTTGTGGGCGTATCGCCAACCGAGGGCTCGGCTTCCAAAATAGCATTGATTGCGTCAGCAATCTCGGCCATACGCCGAACTTCGCCTTCTTCATCCGCCATTTTAAACTCCTTACACAACTTACAAACGCACCTAAGATACGCACAGGCAATTGACCTCAAGTTACCTTAGAGGGATTTGCTCTATACCGAATCCCAATATCATTTTACAACATTGTCATAATTTATCTATGGCCTCTGCATTTATTTTAGGACAGCGTGACTTTTCATGACTGACGACTTAACCCAAACGCCAAATCCGGATACGCAAGCCGCTTATCAGCGCGCGGACCAGCAAAACAGTTTAGGTATGCGGGCACTGGCTGGGTTGTTTTTGCTCGAGCATGAGTTTCGTCGCGTCCCCGAGGGCGCTGACTTGGCGCGTTTGGTGGTCAATCGTTTGAACCGATTTGCGCCCTATGATTGCGCGGTGTTTTGGACCTGCAGCCCGCGGGGTAAAATTTATGATGTCACCATCTCAGGCGTTTTGCGTAGTAAAGACACCAAGCCGATTTTGAATTGGGGCAATCAGCTCGGCCAATGGCTCACTAAGTCTGCTTTTAGTAATTTGCAGCTGACGCCGGCCTTGCTCGAGACGGCTGAGCTGAAAACCCCTTGGCCAGGCAACCTGCCTAAAAAGGGTCTCTATGTTCCCTTGCGCCGTGAAGACGGAAACTTGCGCGGCGGCATTGTTTTGCTGCGCGCAGCACCTTGGTCAGATCCGGTTCGTATCATGCTCGACCAATTGGCCGAGGCCGCCGCCTATACAGTCGACGCGCTAGAAGCGGGCGTGCATGGCCGAAAAGGGGCGCGACGCGGCTTTGTCAAACTGGCGACCACGCTCGTTTTCTTGTCGCTTTTGGGGGCAAGCTTTTTCATTCCGATTCCGGTAAACGTCGACGTGCCCGCCCGCCTTGCCGTTTCCGCCGCTTCGCAAGCTGGGGCGCAATCGGGAGGCTCTCCCAGCACGGTGCCACGGGCGCCGGCACAAATTGATCTGCAAATTCCGCCCCAAGGCGCCATGGCTTTGCGGCCTGGCTCGCGGTTGAAGACGCGGGTCAATGGCATTGATTATGAATTAGAAGTCGAACACATCACGCCATGGTTGGCGGGGTTATTTGCCGATCGTAGCATTCGGGCTCGTTTGGTTGGCGCGCCCGATGGTCTGGCGCCGGCAGAATTGCAATCGATTACTATTGAAAATGCCGCTATGCCTCTGCCGCTATATCTGCTGCGCGGGCCCATAGCCGCCATACGAAATGGCTTGGGTCTCTAGTCGACAAAGCTGGAGGTCTAATTTTTGGACTGACCGATTTGATGCAGCAGCGCCTCGACGGCCAAGGGCGTGGTGGCGCCCGCACAGACCAGCAAATTATTATTTACCCATAGGCGCTTTTCGGCACCAAATTGGCGGGCCAAGGCAGGGTGGGTCAAAAATTCCATGCCGCGACTATCGGGCCCGCGAAACCTATCGGCGCGCTCATTGACCAGTATATAGCCCGCGTCGCTGGCTAGTGCGGTCTCGAGGCTCACGCGTCCCATGGGGGCGGCACTCAGGCTGCGTCCCATATTATGCCCGCCCGCCATGGCGATAATCTCATCTAAAATATGTCCATTGCCAACGGTGAGATTGCGCCTTTGCAAGGGCAAGATGCGCGGGCGATGCGAAACCGGTTTCAAAGCGGCCAATTGCGCGTCGAGCCTTTTTACATAAGCCGCCGCCTGGCGAGGACGCCCGATGGCACGACCTAAACTCAATATCTCGGCGCGCGCTTCGTTGAACCCATTGGCCGCATCTTGCACCAAAATCGGTATGCCCAATTTTTCAATCAACTGATTGCGCAGCGGGTCGCTATAGCTAGAGACAATCACCAAATCGGGGGCCAGCGCCACGATGCTTTCTATTTGCCCGTCGCTAATTGGATAGTTTTTCGCCGCCAAGGCCAAGGCCGAGAGGCTGGTATCGCGAGATTGCGGCGTCAGTGCCACCACTTGCTCTTTGGCGGCAAAGCTCATCAGGTAGGCGTCCGCGCATAGGTTTAGGCTCATCACGCGGGGCAAAGCTTGCGCTGGCGCCAGCGTGGCAAAGAAAACGAGAACGGGTAGCATCCATTTCATACCTAATGCTTGCCATGAAGTGCTTGGCGTGTCCATAAGCGGTTGCGCTGGCGCGCGCGCGCCGTTAGCTTGGCTGCATGATAAAAACAACAAAACTCAACCTCATGTTGCTCGCCGCCTTAATGTCGATTGCCAGTATATCTTTGCTCATCGGCGATGTCGCAACCTCCCCATCCGCTCTTGTGGCTTATCTATCGGGGGAGGGCTCTGAGTTTCATATTATTTTATTCGAAACCATTCGCGCCCCGCGCATTGTATTGGCTGCCATGACTGGCTTTGTTTTGGGCCTATCGGGGGCGGCCATCCAAGGGTTTTTGAGAAACCCGCTGGCCGAGCCAGGCATTTTGGGCGCCAGCAATGGCGCAGCTTTGGGCGCGGTGATAGCGATTTATTTGGGGCTTGCCTCTACCGTCTCTTATTGGGTGCCTTTGGCGTCTGCCGTTATGGCTTTGGTTTCCGTGGCAGCGCTGATGGCCGTGGCGGGGCAGGGTGCGTCTTCTTTACGCTTAATCTTGGCCGGATTTGCGGTCTCGGCTTTTGCCGGAGCGGGCATTGCTTTGGCGTTAAATTTAAGCCCGAATTATTTTGCCGCTTTGGAAATTGCTTTCTGGCTTTTGGGCGCGGTGGAAAATCGCTCTTGGTTGCATGTGCATATGGCTTTGCCCGGGGCGGTGCTTGGGTGTCTTTTAATGGCCTCGACGGCGCGCAGTCTGAACGCTTTGGCGTTGGGCGAAGAAGTGGCGCAAACCTTGGGGCTGGCCATGAGAAACTTGCGCGCACGCATTGCCGTGGGGCTGGCTTTGGCAATCGGGGCTGTGGTTTCCGTGACCGGGGTCATTGGGTTTGTCGGGTTGGTGGCGCCGCATTTGGTGCGCCCCTATTGTGGTCATATGCCGTCGCGCAGTCTCTTGCCCTCAGCTTTGCTGGGCGCGATTTTATTGGTGCTGGCCGATACCGCCGTGCGCTCCATTCCGACCGGTACGGAGTTAAAGCTTGGCGTGTTGACGGCGTTTTTTGGCGTGCCGCTTTTGCTGCTACTGCTGCGTCGCCCGGGCGCTTTGATGAGTGACGCTTGATGCGTCATTAAATTCAGGCTAGAGTTTTTTCACGAACAAGGTGCCTCAGCAATGGGGTTAAAAGGGAATATCGTGCGGGCGCAATTTTGCCCAAGTCGATAGCTGCTCCCGCAACTGTCAGCGGATAGCCGACGGCCATTATGCCACTCATGAATTGGGGAAGGCGGCCTGAGGCAAAAACCCGCGAGCCAGGAAACCTGCCTTGATCGGTCGTTTTTCGGATGGGCGGGATGCACCAGACCGAGACGGGGTTTCCGTTACAGACGACAAAGTGCCTACCTCGCGCAGCGCTAAAGCTTCGCGGGTCCTTTCGTCTGTTTGGAGAAACAACATGAAAAATATTCAATTATCTGCGCTAGCGGGTCTGTGCTTGAGTGCCAGCCTGATGGCGCCTGCTTTGGCTCAAGAGGTCGATGAAATTATCGTCTCGGCCACGGGCATTCCCACGCCTGCGGCGCAAATTGGGGCTTCGGTGGATGTCCTGACGGCAGAAGACTTGGAAAACCAACAAGTGATTTATTTGCAGGATGCGCTGAAGACATTGGCGGGTGTGAACAGTTATGCCTCTGGTGGGGCGGGTTCGACTTCCAATGTGTTTTTGCGCGGCATGACGGGTAAATATAGCGGCGTCTATGTAGATGGCGTGCAAATCAATGACCCCGCGAGCCAGCAAGCCTCTTGGGCTAATTTGCCAACCCATGGGCTCGACACTGTGGAAGTTTTACGCGGCACGCAAGGTGTGCTTTATGGCAGTGAAGCCATTGGCGGTGCCATCAATTTATTCACCGCTTATGGCGGCGAAACAAAAACCACAGCCGCCGTCGACATAGGTTCCTTTGGCACCAATATCGTCTCCCTCTCAAGCCAAGGCGAGGCGAACCCGCTTGGCTATGGACTTGGGTATGGCCTATTCGTTCAACAAACCGATAGAGATGGCATTTCGGCGGCAAATGAAAAAGATGGCAATGTGGAAAAAGATGGCTACGAAAGTCTGACGGGGCGCGCCCGTTTTGTCGTTGATTTTTCGGAACAGATATCGGTCGACGTGGCACTGCGTTCGGTTAGCAGTGAAGTCGACACAGATGCTTTCCCCCCCCCTTCAGATAGTTTAACCCATTATACTGATTTTGAGTCAATCGGCGGACGCATGTCGTTGGATTATTCGGCAGGTGATTGGCAACATAAAGTGTCGCTGGGTCAAACAGAGGATATCAGCTCGGCCTATACGTTTTCGACTTCAACCACCAAAGGGTCGCGCGATAACCTGGGGTACAGAGGGGTTTTAGGATTTTCTGACACAATCGATCTGTTGATAGGGGTGGAGAGTGAGACGGAAACCTATGAAACCTCGGACGCGACCCATGAGACCGAGACCGATGCCTTGCTCGCGCTTCTGCAATATAGTGATGGCCAAGGCCGAAGCGCCTCATTCGCGGTTCGTCAAGATGACAGCAAAGCCTTTGGAAAATTTGATACCAGCCGATTTGCTGCCAAGCAGATGTTTGACCGCTTTGGGTTTCGGGCCAGTATCGGCACAGGCTTTCGCGCCCCAAGCCTATATGAAACCTATGGCTTGAGCGACTATTGTGCAGAGGGGCTTTGCGGTAACATTCAATTGCAACCAGAAGAAAGCCAAGGACATGATTTGGCGGTCATCTTTCAGCCCACGCAAAACAGCTATTTGGAATTGGCCTCGTTCAAAATTACGGTCAGCGATTTTATCAAATATGGCAATGTGACGCCTCAGGCTGGCGACGCCTGTCTGGCCACGAATTCAAATCGTGAATACGAAGCGACACAATGCGGTAAATATGAACAGTCGGACGGTGATAGTGTGTCCTCAGGGTATGAGTTGCGCGGGCGCATGGAGATTTTCGAGCAGACGGTCTTGAGCGGTAATTTCACGAAACTAGATGCAGAAACAGAAACGGGCGCACGCGATATTCGCCGTCCCGAAGAAACATTGAACGCAAATCTTTCGCACCGTATCTCCGAGCGTTTGTCAGGCAATATGAATGTTCAGGTGGTTCGCAAAATCATCGACACGAATTTCGCAACCTATCAACAAGTCGACTTAGATGATTATGCTTTGCTCAATTTATCGGCTGCCTATCAGTTAAGCGAAACGGCGAAGCTCTCGGCGCGCGTCGAAAATGCCTTAGATGACCAATATGAAACGGTGTTTGGTTTTGGCACGCCAGGGCGAGCTTTTTATATGAGCCTCACCGCCAGCTTCTAGGCCTGCCTAGAAGTTGCCATAAAAATATGACATGGTTTTTTCATGGATAAGAACATGAAAATTGTCAGCCTTTTGCCCAGCGCGACCGAAATTGTGGCCGCGCTGGGCATGGCTGATCATTTGGTCGCGCGCTCGCATGAATGCGACTGGCCAAGCCGTGTCGAGCCGCTGCCCGTTCTCACCGCCCCCAAAATGAACCCGCAAGCCAATGCTACCACCATCGACCGCGATGTGCGCGCGCTCGTGCAAGATGGCCTGTCGGTCTATCAACTCGATGCCGAGGCCATCCAGCGTCTCGCACCCGATTTTGTCATCACCCAATCGCAATGCGAATTATGCGCCGTCAGCCTTAAGGAAGTCGCCCAAGCTTTGCGCGATTGGACAAGCCCGCAGGCCGCCCCCGAATTGGTGTCACTCGAGCCCATGTGTCTGGCCGATATCGCCAAAGATATAACCCTTGTGGCGCAAAGCCTTGGCGTCGAGGCGGCGGGCGCGGCGCTCAATGCGCAACTGGCCGATGGGTTTTCTAACTTGCGCGCGCAAACCGCCGCCTTGCCCTCTCGACGGGTGTTTTTCATGGAATGGACGGCGCCGTTGATGGGCGCCGGAAACTGGATGCCCGAGACGATTGCGGCCGCTGGCGGCGAGGTGGTTTTGGGGCAAGAGGGCGCGCATTCGCCCGTGGTCAGCTGGGCGGAAGTCGCCGAAGCCGACCCGCAGGTTATTCTGGTCGGCCCTTGCGGATTTTCCATCGAGCGGGCGCGCCAAGAAATGGCCGCTTTGGTTGATTTGCCCGCCTATCAAAATTTGCGAGCCGTGCGTTCAGGCGATGTCTATTTGGTCAATGGCAATCATTTTTTCAATCGGCCAGGGCCGCGATTATTGCAATCGGCACAAATTGTCGCTGAGATTTTACACCCGCAAGTTTTCGCGCCCTCCAACCATGGCAGCGGATGGGTGCGCTATGCTTGAGCTGAAAAATATCTCGGCTTTGACGCCGGAAACTAGCGCGCAAAAATCGATTTTGCACGACATAAGCTGCCGCTTTGAAGCGGGTCATATCACCGCCATTGTGGGGCCGAACGGGGCTGGCAAAACCACTTTGCTGCGCGCCGCTGCGGGGTTGGTGCCTTTGAGTGCGGGGTCTATTCATTTGGAAGGGTGCGATTGGAAAGACCCGAAAACGCGGGCGCGCCATTTGGCTTATATGCCGCAATTTCAAAACATAGCTTGGCCGTTGTTGTGTCGCGATGTGGTTGCGCTGGGGCTTTTGCCCCATGGGTTTCGCGACGATGGATTGGTGGCGGCGGCTTTGGCGCGCTGCGAGGCAACGCAATTTAGCGACCGCTCCATTGATACGCTGTCGGGCGGCGAGCAGTCGCGGGTGTTTATGGCGCGCCTGCTGGTCGCCAACGCGCCGCTTTTATTGCTCGATGAGCCGACCCAATCGCTGGATGCGGCGGGCGCCATGGGGCTGATGCATCTATTGCGCGGCGCCGCCGATGAGGGCGCTGGCGTTGGCGTGGTGATGCATGATTTAAATTTGGCGCAGGCGTTTTGCGACCATGTGCTGGTTTTGCAAAACGGCGTGGTGAGGGCAAAAGGCGCGCCGCGCGATGTCTTTACGCCGAGCCAACTTGCGCCTATCTTCGGGGTTGAGTTTGATGTCATGGCTGTGGGTGACGCGCGTTATTTAATGCCAACTCTGTAAGCCGTCGCTTGCGAAAGGAAACCAGATGAGCCGCATAAAAATAGACAAAGTCAGCAAAAGCTTTGGTGCGCTGAAAGCCTTGGATGGCGTCAGCCTTTCGCTAGAGGCCGGGCGGTCGCTGGCTTTGATTGGCCCTACGGCGGCCGGAAAATCGGTTTTGCTGAAATGTTTGGTTGGGCTATATGGCGCCGATGGCGGCGCGATTTCAATCGATGGCGAGGCCGTGGGCATCTCGGATGAGCGGCCCGCCGCTTTGAACGATCGCATTGGCATGTTGTTTCAGCAAAACGCTTTGTTCGACAGTCTGCCGGTATGGGAAAACATCGCCTTTCGCTTGATTGCCAATGGCATGGCGCGCGACGAAGCGCGCGCCGAAGCCGAAGCGCTTTTGCCGCGCGTGGGCCTGCCGGCCGCCAATGCTGATTTATTTCCCGCTGATTTATCGGGCGGTATGCAAAAGCGCGTCGGCTTTGCGCGCGCCATTGCCACGAAGCCCGACATTTTGCTGTTGGATAATCCGACGGCGGGTCTCGACCCTATTTTATCGGCGCGCGTGGATGATATGATTAGCGCTTTGGCGCGCGAAAGCGGCGCCTGTGTGATATCCGTCACCAGCAATATGGTAGGCATTACCGAGGCTTACGACGAGATCGGCGTGATGCACGAAGGCCAATTGCGCTGGCATGGCTCGGCCAAAGCGGCCGAGACCGACGACAATGCATGGCTGCGCCAATTGCTGGCTGGCAGCCGCGAGGGCCCTATTTCAACTCTGACCGCAGCCGCTTAACCAAAGGAGACACGCATGTTTGGACTTGGAAAGAAAACCGAAATGATTGACCCCGCGCAAAGCCTGCCCGGGCGCGATATGGCCATGCTGGTGCCAGAAAAACATTTCATTCTCGGCACGCCCATGGTGGCGCCTTGGCCGGAGGCTATGGAAGTTATTATTGTGGGCATGGGCTGCTTTTGGGGCGCCGAGCGTAAGTTTTGGAATGCGGCAGGCGTCTATTCCACGCAAGTCGGCTACGCTGGCGGCTTTACCCCCAACCCGAGCTATGAAGAAGTTTGCAGCGGCCAGACCGGCCATAATGAAGTGGTGCAAGTGGTGTTCGACCCCGCGCAAATTTCGCTAGAGGGCGTCTTGCAAGTGTTCTGGGAAAACCACGACCCGACCCAAG
>JABHDF010000044.1 GCA_018673175.1 Rhodobiaceae bacterium
GGTCAGATAGGTCGCATTTTGGTCTACCATCTGGTCTACAATAGAAACCATGATTTATGCGCCTCAAGCAAATAGGCTTGAAGATACATGGCTTGGGCCGTGAAACACGGCGCTTGAAATTTGAAAATGGTGCCCAGGAGATGGGTTGGCAGACCCGCTCGTAAAAGCGACGCCAACCGAGCTAAGCCGGTATCGTCAGCCAAGTGGCTATAGGTACTCAGCCAAATGGCTGTGTAGATTAACGATGGCTTTCTCAAAATACCCAAAGGTTAAATGCTCATTGGCAGGGCCATGCACGGTTTCTTGAATGGCGCACGCGGCCGCAATATCTTCATCCAATCCTGTGGTGGTCACAAAATCCGCGTCGCGGTTGGCGTCTTCGAGCGAAATCTCATGCCCTGGCGTTTGGCGATTGACCACCAAATAAGACACAATCCGCGTGCGCCCAGGCGACACGGGCTCCATGATCGATAAACTGGTGTGCTTGGAGAGAACCGAAACACTGGTGTTGGGAAACAGGTGATATAGCGACGTCATAGATCCATTGAGATGGCGTTCGCCAGGCGCAACATCGCGCAGTTTTTCCATCCGGCGGAACGGAAAAATAATCCGTGAATTGGCCCCGACAGTTTCTACCAAATTAATATTATCCAACCCGAACGGGAAGAAGCTCTCTTTGTGCAGCGACTTAATGTGATAGCCCTCTAAAGTTGTTTCAGTCAGCAACTTCCAGTTGGCGTCTTCTTCTCTTTGTGTGGTTCGAAACATTTCCTGCTCGTCGGAGAAAAAATCAAAGTGATTTTTCAACATAGACGGGTCTAAGTTTCCCTCTTGCTGCACGTAGACAATGCCGCCTTTTTCCATAGCCTCGACTTCAACAAGGCCGCTCTCGGCATTCTCTACATCTGGAAAAGCCTCTGGCCCGGGAATGTTTTTCAACTGGCCTTCCAGATCATAAGTCCACGCATGATAGGGACAAACAAAGGCAGCCGAGCAGCCGCTCCCGCCCGCCACTTGCATGCCCCGATGGCGGCAAGCATTGAGAAAAGCCCGAACCTTTTTATCCTTGCCCCGTACCACCAAAAGCGGCGTGAGGGCTGCGGTTCGAGCTATATAACTGCCCTTTTTAGGCAAGGCGGCTGAGGGGCAAAAAGCCATTGGCAAGCGCCGCATGAGAGCTATTTCCGCGTCAAAATGCGCTTGGGAATGATAATGCGCCACCGGCTCGCGCCAGACCTTGTCGCCCAAATCTGTGGTGCCATTATCTAAGTGCTCAAAAATCCGGTCCACACTTTGCACATCGTCTAAAAGCGGCGTATCGGCAGGCGGGTTGGCAAGAGAATGAATATGCGACATGGGGCTTCCTTCAAAATGAATGTATGGAAACTAGATTTCCTGTAAACCAGATAAAAATCAACCCCACGATGAAATGGAGGCGGCGAAATGGAGGCGGCGCGCTTAGCCTTGTGTGTCGAACCAGGCTTTTTCGGTTTCGCTAATTTGCGTTTCCAATTTGGTATACTCGGCTAGAAGCTGTTCCATCTTGGCACGGTCGGCCATCGCGTCAGGCTGCGACATGGCCGCTTCCAACTCTGTCTTTTGAGCTGTGAATGTGGCGAGCTCGGTTTCTAATTTTTTCGCTTTATCCGGATCGGCCTTTGTTTCAGGCTTTGCTTTTTGCGTCTTCTTACTTTTGCGCGCATCGGCACGTTCTTTGCGGCGCTGCTCCATAATCAGACCGCGATAGGCTTCCAAATCGCCATCATAAGGCGCGACGCCCGCGTCTCTTACCAAATACAAACGCTCGGCCACAGCTTCCACCAAGTGCGGATCATGGCTCACCAAAATCACGCAGCCCTCATAGCCATTCAAGGCTTCGATGAGGGCTTGGCGCGCATCGATATCGAGGTGGTTGGTTGGCTCATCCAAAAGCATAATATGGGGCGCGTCATGGCTCATGATGCAAAATAAAAGCCGCGCTTTCTCGCCGCCAGACAGCTTTCTAATTTGTGTATCCGACTTGCCCTTATCAAAGCCAAATTTACCCAAAAGCGCGCGGCATTTGGCTTCCGGTATTTCGCCAATAGATCTGCGCATCGCCTCATAAGGCGTTGTCTCTTCGTCCAGCTCATCCGATTGATGCTGGGCAAAATACCCGATACGCAATTTGCTATTGCGGGTCACTTGGCCGGTCATGGCCGATAGATTGTCAGAAATGAGTTTCACTAAAGTCGACTTGCCATTGCCATTGGCGCCCAAAAGCGCCACGCGGTCGTCGCCTGCCAGGCCTATATTAATCTTGCGCAAAATCGGCTTGCCCGCCTCATAGCCCACATCGACATCATCCATGGTGATAATCGGCGAAGAAATTTGCTCGGGCTGGGGAAACTTAAACGAGGTCGAGCGTTCCGCAATCAGCGCATCGACCATGTCCATCCGCTCGATGGAGCGCAGCCGGCTTTGCGCCTGTTTGGCTTTACTGGCCTTGGCGCCAAAGCGGTCGACAAATTCCATCATCTTTTTCTTATGCGCCTGCTGCTTATCAAACAAAGCCTGATGGCCAAGCCGTTTTTGCGCATGGGCATTTTCAAACTGGTCGTAATTGCCCGTATAAAGCGTCAGCTTGAGCTGATCCAAATGGGCAATATGAGTGACCACTTTGTTCAGCGTCTCGCGGTCATGGCTGATGATGATGAACGTGTGCTCATAATTTTGCAGATAGGCTTCGAGCCACACAATCGCTTCGAAATCCAAATGGTTGGTCGGTTCATCAAGCAGCAGCAAATTGGGTTTGCGAAACAAAGCCGCGGCCAGCGCCACGCGCATTTTCCAGCCGCCGGAAAAATCACTAATCGGCTGGCTTTGCTGCTCGGTGCTAAAGCCCAAACCCGACAGAATAATGGCTGCCTGCGAGGGCGCTTCATAAGCATTGATATCGGCCAGGCGCATGTAAATATCCGACATGCGCTCGACATCAATATCGGTTTCCAGCTCGGCAAACAGACTGGCGCGCTCGGTATCGGCGGCCAATACCACGTCGATTAAAGGCGTATCATCATCTGGAATATCTTGGCGCACCATGCCCATTTGCGTATTCGACATCATCGAAATATCGCCGCCGTCGAGTTGCAACTCATCGGCGATGAGCTTGAACAAAGTCGACTTGCCCGTCCCGTTCGGCCCGACAAGGCCGACATGATGGCCAGCCGGTATCGACAAAGACGCCTGATCAAACAAGGCGCGGCCGGCAATCCGGTAGGTGATATTATTAATGTCTAGCATAGGAGGGGCTTAATTCACTTCGAGGGGTTCAAGATGTGCGCGAATATGGCCAAACATGCCCGCCGCGACAAGCGGTTTATTAGCGTGGCCTCATCCGCCGTGTTTATGGGCCGAAACATAAAGCTCGATGGCGCTCGAAAACGCCTCGAAATAGCGGTCGAGTTTTTTCGGACCAACGCCGTTAATCTCTTCGAACTGAGCTCTGGTTTTGGGTTTGAGCGTGGCAAATTCTTTCAGAGCACTATCGTGGAACACAGCATAAGCAGGAATATTTTTCTCCTGGGCTATTTCCAGCCGCACGGCTTTCAAAGCTTGAAACAGTTTATCGTCAGCCCCCTCAAGAGTGGTGGTTTTTTTGCCCGAGCCCTGCGATGACCCACGAGAAGAAGAGCTGGTTTTAGAAGCCTTGGGCGTTTTCGCCATAAAGGCTGTTTTACCGGCATTTATTTGCGCCCCTATTTCGGTAATTTCTAAGGCGCCATATCTGGCCAAATTGGCCCGCACCGCACCCAAAGCAATGAGCTGGCGCATCCAACTTTGCATAAACGGTTTGGGGTCGTCGGCCAGCGCACCAAAGCACGCCAAATCTTGATGATTGCGCTGGCGTATTTTGGCATTTTGCGCGCCCTTCAAAACATCGAGAATATGCGCTTGGCCAAAAAACTGTCCGGTCTGGTCGATGGCCGAAAAAATCGCCTGCGCTTTGGCGCTATAATCTTCCACCACGGGCGGGTCGAGGCAGTTATCGCAATTGCCGCACGGTGTGGAGCTTTCGTCGAAGTAAGTCAAAATAGACATGCGGCGGCACGTCGTCGCCTCGCAATAGCCGATGAGCGCTTCGAGGCGTTTATATTCGAGCAATTTAAAATCGCCCTCACCTTCGCCATCAAAAATCATGTTTTGGCGTTTGATGAAATCTTGCATCGAGTAAAATAAAATCGTCTCCGCCGGTTCGCCATCGCGCCCCGCACGACCAATCTCTTGGTAAAATGCCTCCATCGAGCTGGGCAGGCTGGCATGAACCACAAAGCGAATGTCGGGCTTATCGATGCCCATGCCAAAGGCAATGGTCGCCACCATGATGAGCCCATCTTCGGTCATAAAGCGGTTTTGCGCCTCGCGGCGATAGTCGCCATCTTTGCCCGCATGATAGGCCAAAGCCGGAAACCCTTTGGCACTTAATACAGCGGCAATCTCATCGGTATCTTTGCGCGACAGGCAATAGACGATGCCGCTTTGGCCGCGCTTGGGCTCTAATAAATCCACCAGTCGGTCTTTGAGTTTTTCTTTCGGCAAAACCGCCAGAGATAAATTGGGACGGTCAAACCCTTTGAGAAAAACCCGACAATTTTCATCCGACAGTTTTTGTACAATGTCTTGGCGCGTGGCTTCATCTGCGGTGGCTGTGAAGGCGGCAATCTGCGCGTCGGGAAACAGCGTTTTCAATTGCGATAGCGCCTCATATTCTGGGCGGAACGCGGCTCCCCATTTGGAAATACAATGCGCCTCATCGACCACAAACATGCCGACGGATTGCTGTTTTAACGCCTCCAACATGCGCGGCTGCATCAACCGCTCGGGGCTCATATATAAAAGTTGTGGGCCAGGACTGGCAAAAGTAAGCCACTGGTCGGCGTTCTCATCATAGCTTTGGTGCGAATGAATTTTGCTCGCCGCAACGCCGTTCTGGCGCAAGGCTGCCACTTGGTCATCCATCAAAGCCACCAAAGGCGAGACAATAATAGTTTTGCGGTCCGACAAAATGGCCGGAAGCTGATAGCACAAAGACTTGCCCGCACCCGTCGGCATCACCACAAAGGCATCGTCCCCGTGCAGCAACGTCTCGACGATTTCCAACTGGCCTTCACGAAAATGGTCATAGCCAAAAGTCGTTTTCAGGGAGGCAAGAAGCTCAGGTTCGGAAATCTGCATCATAAATAAAAGGGCTCATAAAACGAAAATATAGCTCCTTAAGTGCCACTCCTTTTCGCCATTGTCGAGGTGGAATTTGCAAGCCCCCTCCTGCGCCAAGCGGCTGCCGCCTTAACGCTCAAAGCGTTAAAACGACAGCCCACCGTATTGCAGCAGATATCCAAACCTATCTAGCCCAAAAGCAATCCGCATTCATAACTTTTGCCCAAGCCGAGGCAAAGTCATGCACGAATTTCTCTTGATGGTCGTCTTGCGCGTAAACTTCGGCATAGCCGCGTAAGATCGAGTTTGAGCCGAACACTAAATCGACCCGCGTGGCGGTCCATTTGGTTTTACCCGTGGCACGTTCAACAATATTATACAGGCCATTTTTAGACGGCTCCCACGCATAATTCATATCGGTGAGATGGGTGAAGAAATCTTGGCTCAGCACGCCCACGCGGTCGGTAAACACGCCGTGCTTGGTTTCTCCATGGTTGGTGCCAAGCACCCGCATTCCCCCGACGAGAACGGTCATCTCAGCGGCGGTGAGCCCCATAAGCTGCGTGCGGTCAAGCAGCAGCTCTTCCGCGGTAACCGCATAATCTTCCTTCAGCCAATTACGATAGCCATCATGGATAGGCTCTAAGGGGTCAAAAGATGGGCCATCGGTCGCTTCTTGCGTGGCATCGCCGCGTCCTGGCGTAAACGCCACATCGACGCTCACACCTGCAGCTTTGGCCGCTTGCTCAACCCCAAGATTGCCCGCCAGCACAATCACATCGGCCAAGCTCGCGCCAGCATCTGCGGCAATGCCTTCTAGCACCTTTAGCACTTTGGCGAGGCGTTTGGGTTCATTGCCCGCCCACTCTTTTTGCGGTGCCAAGCGAAGCCGAGCGCCGTTCGCTCCCCCGCGCTTATCTGAACCGCGAAACGTGCGAGCGCTATCCCAAGCCGTGCTTACCATGTCAGAGATACTCAGCCCGCTTTGCGCGAGACTCGCTTTGACCTGCTGCACACTATATCCCGTGGCCCCGGCTGGCACAAAATCCTGCCAGATGAGGTTTTCCTCGGGAACATCAGGCCCTAAATAATTTGCCTTGGGGCCCATATCGCGATGCGTCAACTTAAACCAAGCCCGCACGAAAACTTCGGCGAAATACTCAGGGTCTTTGTAAAACCGCTCCGAGATTTGGCGATAAATCGGGTCTTTCACCATCGCCATATCGGCATCGGTCATAATCGGGTTATGGCGAACCGACGGGTCATCCAAATCCACCGTTTTATCTGCTTCTTGAATGTTCACGGGCTCCCATTGATGGGCGCCTGCTGGGCTTTTTTTCAGCTCCCAATCATAGGCAAACAGAAGATGGAAATAACTATTGTCCCATTGGGTAGGATTGGTGGTCCACGCCCCTTCCAAACCGCTGGAGATAGTATCGCGACCGTGGCCTGTTTGGTTGGGGTTGTTCCAGCCAAAGCCTTGGTCTTCCAGCTCGCCCGCTTCGGGGGCTGGGCCTAGCTTACTTGCGTCGCCATTGCCGTGGCATTTGCCTACCGTATGGCCGCCCGCGGTCAGCGCGACCGTTTCTTCGTCATCCATCGCCATACGGGCGAAAGTGACGCGGACATCTTGCGCTGTTTTGAGAGGGTCTGGGTTGCCATCTACGCCTTCTGGATTGACATAAATGAGACCCGTTTGAACGGCGGCAAGTGGATTTTGCAAAGCCTCACTGCCTTCGCCCTCATAGCGGTCTTTATCGAGCCATTCTGTCTCCGCCCCCCAATAGGTATCTTTTTCTGGGTGCCAGATATCTTCGCGGCCAAAGCCAAACCCAAAAGTTGGAAGCCCCATGGTTTCATAGGCCATTGTGCCAGCCAGAATTATCAGATCCGCCCAACTTAATTTATCGCCATATTTCTTCTTAATCGGCCACAGCAAGCGACGCGCCTTATCGAGATTGACGTTATCGGGCCATGAATTCAAAGGCGCAAAACGCTGGTTGCCTGTGCCCGCTCCGCCGCGGCCATCCGCAATACGATACGAGCCAGCCGCATGCCAAGCCATGCGCACCATCAAGCCTCCATAATGACCCCAATCGGCAGGCCACCATGCCTGACTATCCGTCATCAAATCGCGCATATCTTTTTTGAGCGCATCAAAATCTAGAGTTTGGACAGCCTCTGGATAGCTGAACTCTTCTCCCATCGGATTGGTTTTCGTATCTTGCTGATGCAAGATATCGAGATGGAGCGTCTTCGGCCACCAGTCTAAATTAGAAGTCCCCGTGAGCGTATTCCCGCCATGCTGGACTGGACATTGATTTTCTTTTTTCATCCTATTTGCCTTTCTTTTTTTTGGATAGTTTAAGAATTTTGTTATTTTTGACAGTCTGGACAAAGTCCCCAGAAAATCACCTCGGCCTCTTTAATTGCAAACCCATGGCTATCTGTTGGCGATAGGCATGGGGCGAAGGAATGACAATCGGTGTCGCTTACCTGGTCGCAATTTGTGCAAACAATATGGTGATGATTGTCGCCCACTTTTGTTTCATATAAAGAAGCTTTGCCTTTCGGTTTAATCTCCCGAACGATGGCGTGTTCCACCAGCGTGTTGAGATTATTGTAAATCGCTTGCCGAGAGGCGGTGGCAATATTTTTCTTAACGCGAGCAAAAATATACATCGCATCCGAATGGGGATGGTCTTGCAAAACTTGCAAGACCGCCAAACGAACAGCGGTGAGGCTCAACTTGTTATCTTTTAGAATTTGCTCATATCGCTCTGCCATTCAAAAACTATACAAAGTCTAGAAAATAACACAATACATTTTTATAAATAAATGGCCGCGAGGATATCTCTATGGTTTTTCCCTAGAAGCAATTTCCGTTCAGGGGTTTTCCTGCATGCGCGGCCGCAACGAAAGCGGTTGAGTGTTCCAGCGAGCGGTTCAAAGTGCTCAGGTGGTCTTCGTCGGCATAGACTTGCGCTTGCACTTTCGAGCCCGCCTGACACGCCCGCTTGACCAAAACCGCCTGCATACGCAAAGGCGTGTCGCGGTCTTTGGCGCCCGACCCAATAAACACCGGCACGTCTAATTTCAGCCGCGGATATTGCATTACCTTATAGGCTTTCAAAAGCCCCGCATTGGGCGAGCGGTCAAAGCTCGTGTCATAGGTAAGGCCGGCTTGGGTAATTTTTTTGCGCATATCGCGATTGCAAATCGTCGCCACCTCGCGCGCAATCGGCTGCGCGCGCGGGCTCAAATAATCATCCATGTCAAAATCTGCATCGATGAGTTGCACCAAAGTCAGGGCCAGAAAATTATACCCTAGCTGCGGGTCGACCACATCATTGGGCCGCGCCGCCCGCACAGCCATCAGAGCTTTGGGCGTGAAAAAAGGAATGCCCGTTGCTACCACACCGCGAATGTCGACCTCGGGTGCATAGGTTTGGCCGTGTCCGGCGGTCGCAAAAGCGGCCGCTGCCCCTTGCGATTGACCCAATAAAACCACGCGCTTAGAAAGCGGAAATTCTGCCCCTTGCACGGCGCGGATGACATCTAGGTTGCTGAAGGCGGCTGGGCGCGTCGCCAAATAAGGATGCGTGCCGCGCGTGCCCAATCCCTGATAATCAGAGGCCACAATCGCATAGCCTTGGGCTAGCCAATGGTTCAAATGCTCTTGGTGAAACGCCACATAGCCCGTCCAACTTGGCGCACACCGATCGGCGATACCCACTGTGCCATGCGACCATAGCAGCAGCGGCCAACCGCCTTTGGGCGGGGTTCCCTTCGGCAAAAACAAAGCGCCCGAAACAACCTCTGGCGATTTACCGTCCAGCCCGCTGGTCGAGGCATAGAGCAGCCGCAAGTTGCGTGCCGCACCAGACAGCGATTGCTGGCGCGTTAGCGGTTCTTGGCGCAACAGCGTGCCGGCTTGGGCGCGGGGTAAATCATCGGCCTGATAAAAAGACGATACTCCTCCATCGCCTAGCCCATAGGGACTGACACTTTTGGGGCCACAGGCGGTTAGAAAAACCGTGCTTAAAAGCAAAGAGATAAAAATTCTATGTTTGGTCATGTCGCGACCCTAGCTTTAATCGGGCGGCTTTCCAATAGCAGAAGCCTTCACAAGACAAGAGTTTCCAAACTCTCTAAGGCGCAAAGAGTCGCGGCCGCAGACCGCCTTTTGACCATCGTTCTTCTTGCTAAACGAGCGCTTGGGTGGCAGGTTAGCGCCAGATATAAATGAGTTTCGGAGAAAATGACTATGGCCATTCACTTGCACAAAAATGACTTGCCCGACGGCGTCACCTTTACGGGTTCCATTGCTGTCGATACAGAGACCCTGGGGCTTAAGCCCTCGCGCGATCGTCTGTGTCTGGTGCAATTGTCGCAAGGCGATGGCGAAGTGCATATCGTGCAATTCGAGCCCGAGAGCGAACATAATAAAGACCCCTATGAGGCGCCCAATTTGAAAGCCGTATTGAACGACCGCCAATTGGTGAAAATTTTCCATTTCGCGCGTTTCGATTTGGCCACCATCGCGCAATATTTGGGCGTTCATGCCGCCCCGCTTTGGTGCACGAAAATCGCTTCGAAATTGGTCCGCACCTATACCGACCGCCATGGACTGAAAGATTTATGCCGCGAATTGCTGCAAGTCGATCTTTCCAAAGCCCAGCAAAGCTCCGATTGGGGCGCGCCTGATATTTCCGATGCGCAGCTCAATTATGCTGCCTCCGATGTGCTGCATTTGCACGCCCTGAAAGACAAGCTGGAAACCATGCTCGACCGCGAAGGCCGCCGCCCGATGGCGGAAGCCTGCTTTGATTTCGTATTGGTTCGCTCGGCGATGGATTTGGCCGGCTGGGAAGATATTGATATTTTCTCTCATTAAGGGCAGTTTGGCTTATGGCCGATAATCCCGAGACCCATTCTAGGCGCGTCGCCCGCTTGCGCAAACTTTTGCCAGCGCTGGCGCTCGTCGCTTGCCTGGCGCTGGTGTTTGGCGCGGCGCCCGATATCGGCCAAATATTGGGGTCAAAAAGGTCTGACCAACTTCGCAATGCGCTCGGGGGGTTAGCTATTTCCGACCCGGTTTTTGAAGGCAATCTCTCCGACGACGGACGCACTTATCGGATGACAGCCAAAAGTGGTACGCGCAACTCGGATGCGCGCATTGAACTCAAAACACTCTCACTCAACGTCTCCCCCGCCCCGAACGGCACGCGCCAAAGCTTCACCCTAAACGCCGACAGAGCCGAGCTGGACGTGGGGAAACAAACCGCCCAATTTCAGGGCAATATTGAAATCGACGACAGCCTCGGGGCCAGCCTGAGCGCGCAAAGCTTAACGGCCGATTTGGCGCAAGGGGTGCTTTACGCCCCCCAAGGCATCACCATGCAAACCCCCAGCGGCACCCTTGAAGCCCGGACCTTGCGCGCCGACACGAAAAGCCAAATTTATGTTTTTGAGAAAGCGCAGTTGCGCCTCGCCCCCCAAGGGGAGGCCAAGCCATGACGCGTTTGGCTATCTTATGGCTTTTGCTTGGCGCCCTTATCCCCGTGCCCAGCCCCGCACAAGGCGTGCGCTTTGCCACCGATGCCAGCGCTCCGCTGAGCGCCAAGGCCGATAAAATTATTTGGCAACAGGCCATCGGGCGCGCTGATTTTTCGGGCGCGGCTCATATCACCCAAGGGCCCTTATCGATACAGGCCGATACGATGCAGCTTTTGATGAGCCCAAGTGGCGTGGCCCAAAGCTTGGTCTCGCAAGGCCAGGTTGTCGTGCTTTCCAGCCCGGGGCCAGGGCCGCAAGACGGCGTACACCGCGCCGATGCCGATCGGGCGCACTACGACCTCATCGCCAATACTCTGCTTTTGTCGGGCAATGTGCAGGTTCGCCAAAACGGCGCGGGCAAGGCTGGAAAAATGAGCGGTGCGAGCCTGCAAATAGACATGCAAACCGGTCTCGCTCGCATTCTCGGCGCGCCTGTTCTAAGCGGGGAAACCCCAAAAAATGGCAAACCGGGGCGAGCCCGCATTGAGCTTGAGTAAACCGGTTTGCAAACGGGCCTGGTTTTCGCAACGCTTTGCTTGTTGGCTAAATCACGCTACCTTGGCTGAGCTTAAATTTTAGGAACGCCGATGACCGCTGCGCCACATAAGAAGACAGACAAAAACCTGTCGCCCCAAACCAAGGGTGCCAAAGGCGCGATGCGCGTTGGCGGACTAGGCGCCGTGGATTTATGCAAATCCTATCGCGGGCGCCAAGTCGTGAAAAACGTCTCGCTGCAATTCGACCGGCGCGAGGCCATCGGTCTTTTGGGGCCCAATGGGGCTGGCAAAACCACAACCTTTTATATGATTACCGGATTGGTGCGCCCCGATAGCGGCAAAGTTTTTCTCGACGGTCATGATGTATCCGACTTGCCGATGTATCGCCGCGCCCGCATGGGGGTTGGCTATCTGCCGCAAGAGGCATCGATTTTCCGCACGCTCAGCGTCGAGGCCAATATTATGTCGATCCTCGAAGTGGTCGAACCCGATGCGCAAACCCGACACGATAAATTGGAAAGCCTGCTGCAAGAGTTTTCCGTCACCCATGTGCGCCGCTCGACTGGCGGCGCGCTATCGGGTGGCGAGCGACGCCGCGTTGAGATTGCGCGCGCGCTGGCCAGCGACCCAAGTTTCATTCTACTCGACGAGCCTTTCGCTGGCATTGACCCTATCGCCATCAGCGACATCCGCGATTTGGTCGCCCAACTGAAAGACCGCGGGCTCGGCGTTTTAATTACCGATCATAATGTGCGCGAGACTTTGGGCATCATCGACCGCGGTATCATTATGCATGATGGCGAGGTTTTGGCCGAGGGCAATGCCCAGCAAATCGTCGAGAACGAAGCCGTTCGGGCGCATTATCTAGGCGAAGACTTCAAGCTATAAAGCAACACAGCCCCGCAAACCTTTGCCGGTAGACTCGACACGATAAGATATTTCAGGCACAATTTTTAAGTGGACGCCTTGGCGCCACCATCAGGCGTGAGCCTGCCTTTTGTCTCCGCCTGCTGTGGCCCGCGCCCAAGCAGACGGTCGGTTACAACCGTTTGATACGTGAACCGTAACGATTTGATCGTAATGACATTTAATCGTAATGACAAAGGAGAGACATATGACCATTCACATCACGGGAAGACATATCGATACAGGCGATGCTTTGCGCGCCCATGTGGAAACTCGACTGGCCGATGCGGTGAGCAAATATTTCGAGCGCGAGGCAGATATTAACGTCACTTTCACCAAACAAGGCCATCAGTTTGAAGCCGCGTGTGCGCTGCATTTAGACACCGGGCTTTATATTCATGCCTCGGGCGCGGACGCCGATATTTATGCAAGCTTTGAGGCTTCGGTGGGCAAAATCGAAAAACAATTGCGCCGCTATAAAAGACGCCTCAAAAGCCATTCCGACCAAAAGCGTTTGAACGAGATGGTGACGCAAGCGCCGGAAAAAATATTCGCGCCGGAGGGGTCAGAAAATTTGGACGAGCTGCCAGCTGAGTTTGCGCCCGTCGTCATCGCCGAAAGCAATAAGACCATCCCACGTCTCAGCGTCAGCGAAGCGGTGATGCAATTGGAAGTAGGCAGCCATGATTTCGTGCTGTTCAAAAGCGTTAGCCAAGACGCGTTGAGTTTGGTCTATAAGCGCCAGGATTGTAACATTGGCTGGGTAGAGCTCTGATAAAACGGGGGAGTTTGGTGGAGCCAGGCGGAATCGAACCGCCGACCTCTTGCATGCCATGCAAGCGCTCTCCCAACTGAGCTATGGCCCCTAAACTGCGCGGAAGCTAATCGAAGATGGAGTTCCAATCAACCCCTAAATTTGGCAATTGTGACGCTTACTCGTCATCCTCGTCTTCTTCGAGGAAACTTTCCTCACCTTCCTCGTCTTCATCGTCGAGAAGCGCTGGCTCTTCAGAAAATTCGAGCGTCTCATCTTCATCCTCGTCGTCGTCATCATCCAATTCGGCGGCGGCCATATCATCTAGGCTCAACGCATCCTCGTCGTCTTCCAACTCGTCTTCATCGTCTTCGATGGGTTTGGCCTTTGCCGGTTTGGCTTCGCGCACGGGCGCGCTAGCGGCGCTCGCCGCTGTGGCCGCTATCGGGTCAAAGCTATGACCGCATTTGGGGCAAAGGACCGGATCTTTATTCAGATCGTAAAATTTTGCCTCGCAGGCCTCGCAGGTGCGTTTGGTTCCGAGCTTCGGGTCAACCATAATGAAGTTCCTCAACAACAGTAGTTACAATTCGTTCGTGCCATGAAGTTTGGCTTCTGTCAAAAGGTAAATCTCTCGTTTTTAGCCTTGTGAAAGCTAAGTTTTAGGTCCAGCGAAAGCGCAGGTTTGTTGGCTCGCCTTGACGCTTTCGCCAAAAAGCGCGACAAGGAAAGGATGAATGACACGTCCGCCGCCGCCGCCAAATTAAGCGCCTCGCGCGCCAGCGCCCCGCTTCGCGGCCGCGCCCTCATGGCTGGCGATAAATCCATATCCCATCGCGCCTTAATTTTGGGCGCGGCCGCCACAGGCACCACCACCATCCATGGCCTGCTAGAGGGCGATGATGTTTTGGCCACTTTGGCCGCCATGCAAGCCTTGGGCGCGCAAGTCACAAAATTAGGAGACGGCCAGTATGAAGTCGTCGGCGTTGGCCCCATGGGATTTAAAACCCCTGCGCAGCCGCTCGATTTTGGCAATGCAGGCACCGGCGCGAGACTGGTAATGGGTTTGGTCGCGGGGGCTGGACTAGAAGCCGAGTTCATCGGCGATGCCTCTTTGTCGGCCCGCCCGATGGGCCGCGTAATGCGCCCACTGGCAAAAATGGGCGGACAATTTAGCGCTAGCGAGGGCGATCGCTTGCCCTTGCGGGTGCATAAGGCGCAATTAATGCCAGCCGATATCACCCCCGATGTCGCCTCGGCCCAAGTCAAATCAGCCATTCTGCTGGCGGGCTTGCACACGCAAGGCCAAACGCGGGTGCGCGAAGCCCATTTAACGCGCGACCATAGCGAAAATATGCTGACACTTTTTGGCGCCTCGCTAGAGTGCAGCGTGCAAGACAACCACCACGTGGTTGCCCTCAACGGGCCTGCCAAACTGACGGCGACCGATATTCATGTGCCGGGCGATCCCAGCTCGGCGGCTTTCCCCATGGTCGCCGCGCTTATCGTGCCGGGCTCCGATGTGGTTTTGGAAAACGTCATGCTGAACCGTCAGCGCGACGGGCTCATTCGGGTGTTGCGCGAGATGGGTGGCAATATTGAATTTCTCAATCCACGCCAAGCGGCCGGCGAAGCTGTGGCCGATATTCGCGTGCAAGCCTCGCCGCTTACCGGCATTGAGGTGAGCGCCGAAATGGCGCCAGATATGATTGACGAATATCCCGCTTTGGCCGTCGCCGCCGCTTGCGCCTCTGGCACCACCCATATGCAGGGTCTGGCAGAACTGCGCGTCAAAGAGAGCGACCGATTGGCCGCCATCGCCGACGGGCTTCGCGCCAATGGCGTGGAAGTGCAAGACGGAGAGAGCGATTTGCGCGTGCGCGGTGGCCCGATTGCCGGCGGGGGTTTGGTGGCCACGCATCACGACCATCGCATCGCCATGGCATTTTTATGCCTCGGGCTGGCGGCCGAAAAACCTGTGAGCATCGATGATGGCAGTATGATTGCGACCAGCTTTCCGAGCTTTTTTACTCTGATGAATGATTTGGGAGCTGGGTTTTAACATGCGCCGAAAGATTATCGCCGTCGATGGACCTGCCGCTTCGGGCAAAGGCACTTTGGCCCGCCGCCTTGCGGCTCATTTTGACTATGCCTATCTCGACACGGGCGCGCTTTACCGCGCCGTTGCGCTTAACGTAATCCGCAAGGGTTGTGTGCCTGGCGACACATCGGCTGCCGTAGAGGCCGCGCAAAACCTCGACATGGCACAATTAGACGCGCCCGAGTTTGCGCGCAGCTTACGCACAGCGCAAACCGGCCTTGCCGCTTCCATCGTGGCGGCCGAGCCAGAGGTGCGTGCCGCCATCCTTCAGGCGCAACGCCAATTTGGCGAAACGCCCCCCGATGGCAAACAAGGCGCTATTTTAGATGGCCGCGATATCGGCACCACTGTGTGCCCAAACGCCGATGCCAAACTGTTTATTACCGCGCGCGCACAAGTGCGCGCCGAGCGGCGCTGGAAAGAACTGGTTGGCGAAGATAAAGAGCTGACTTTGGCCAATGTCTTGGCCGATATTGAAGCGCGCGACGCCCGCGATGCGGGGCGTGCCACCGCGCCGATGAAACAAGCGGAAGATGCACACTTGCTAGACACCTCTGATTTGTCTATAGAAGAAGCGTTCGCTGCGGCTCTGGCGCTGGTAAACGGTTAAGTAAATCGTTTTTGCGCCTGAAATCTAAACCATCAGGGAACACATTTTCAACTCACCGCCCGTTTGCTGGAAGGCCGCTTTGTCGCGCGCCGATTTGGCTTGGGAAGTCCGCCCCAGATTTGAGATTGGGGAAAGGCAATATTTAGGAGACACACCCTGTGTCTGAAACAAGTAAAGAATTGGGTCTAAACCCATCTATGGATGATTTTGCTGCCATGTTGGAAGAGAGCTTTTCAGCTGACTCTCCCCTCGAAGGCACCGTTGTACGAGGCCGCGTTACTGCGGTTGAAAACGATTTGGCAATTGTCGATGTTGGCTTGAAAACCGAAGGCCGCGTGCCTTTGCGTGAGTTTTCGATGCCAGGTCAGCCGAACGCTATTTCGGTTGGCGATGAAGTTGAGGTTTTCCTCGACCGCATCGAAAACGCCATGGGCGAAGCCGTTCTCTCGCGCGACAAAGCGCGTCGCGAAGAGAGCTGGATTACACTCGAGAAAAACTTCGAAGCCGATGAGCGCGTCGAAGGCGTTATCTTTGGTCGCGTCAAAGGCGGCTTTACCGTCGACTTGAACGGCGCCACCGCCTTCTTGCCAGGCAGCCAAGTGGATATTCGTCCGGTGCGCGACATCACGCCTTTGATGAACACGCCACAGCCTTTCCAAATTTTGAAAATGGATCGTCGTCGCGGCAACATCGTTGTTTCGCGTCGTGCCATTATGGAAGAGACACGTGCCGAAGCCCGCAACGAAATCGTTCAAAATCTGATGGAAGGCCAACAAGTCGAGGGTGTCGTCAAAAACATCACCGATTATGGTGCTTTTGTAGATCTGGGCGGCGTCGATGGCCTGTTGCACGTCACCGATATTGCTTGGCGCCGCGTCAACCATCCGTCAGAAGTGCTGACCGTTGGCGAGACCGTGCGTGTGCAAGTAGTGAAAATCAACGCCGAAACACAACGCATTAGCCTTGGCATGAAACAGCTCGAGAGCGACCCGTGGGACGAAGTGGTAACGCGCTTTGCCATCAACACGCGCGTGACCGGCCGCGTGACCAACATCACCGATTACGGTGCTTTTGTGGAACTGGAAAACGGCATTGAAGGCTTGGTCCACGTCTCTGAAATGAGCTGGGTGAAGAAGAATGTCCATCCGGGCAAAATCGTTTCCACCAGCCAAGAAGTTGAAGTCATGGTGTTGGAAGTGGATGCCGAGAAGCGTCGTATTTCTTTGGGTCTGAAACAGTGCATGGAAAATCCGTGGGAAGACTTCTCCGGTAAATTCCCAATCGGCACGAAAGTTTCTGGCGAAGTTAAAAACATCACCGAGTTCGGTCTGTTTGTTGGCCTCGACGATGAAATTGACGGCATGGTGCATATCTCTGACCTCGATTGGAACGCCTCTGGCGACGAAGCCTTGGCGAAATATGCCAAAGGCGAAACTGTCGAAGCGGTTGTTTTGGATGTCGATCAGGAAAAAGAACGCGTCAGCTTGGGCATTAAACAGCTCGATGGGGACCCGTTTGAAAGCCTCGGCAGCTTGCGCCGTGGCGACACGGTAACTTGCGAAGTAACCGCGATTACCGATGGAGGCCTTGAGGTTTCTGTTGGCGAGAGCGATGTTGCCGCCTTTATCCGTCGTTCCGACTTGTCGCGCGACCGCGAAGACCAACGTCCAGAGCGTTTCCACGTTGGCGACAAATTGGATGCCATGGTGACCAATCTGGACAAACGCGATCGTCGCGTGGGTCTATCCATCAAGGCGCTTGAAATTGCCGAAGAAAAAGAAGCGGTAGCTCAATATGGCTCGACCGATTCTGGAGCCTCTTTGGGCGACATTCTAGGTGCCGCGCTAAAAGGCGAAGACGACAAGTAAGCGTCTTCTGTATTTTATAAATAGAAGCGGCCCAGTTTTAACGCTGGGCCGCTTTTTTATTTTTTGCATCACCTTACGCTTGACGCCAGCAAATACGGATGGCAGCTTAAAGGCTTACGTCAATACGCTGAGGGGCGACCATGATTAAATCTGAACTTGTTTTGCGGATTGCCGAGCAATATCCGCATTTGTACCAGCGCGATGTCGAAGCCATTGTTAACCGACTGCTAGATGAAGTGGGCGACGCTATGGGGCGCGGAGATCGCGTCGAATTGCGTGGATTTGGCACTTTTTCTGTGAAACAACGCGAAGCCCGCATTGGCCGCAACCCCCGCACGGGCGAGTCTGTGGCGGTGGCGAAAAAACACGCGCCATTTTTCAAAACGGGTAAAGAATTGCGCGACCGCATGAATAAAAATGATGGGTAATGCGCACCCTTTTATCTAAATTCATAAGCCGCCTGGCCTTTGTTGGCTTGGCGATTATCCTGCTTCCCTTGGCGGTGCAAAACCGTCAGATAATTTCCCTAACGCTGGACCCAATGGCGCTGCTAAGTGGCGCCCAAGCGAGCCCCTATCAGGTACCTTTGTTTGTCGCTCTGCTGCTGGCTTTGGTACTGGGCTTGATAAGCGGCTATGGGCTGGCACGCTTGTCGCAATCTCGTTTGTTTGGCGCCAAAAAAGCCGCCAAGAGCGTCGATTTGGCCACAAGCTCTCCTTTGCTAAACCCAGACCCCGTGCTAAAAAATGCGGAAGTCGCGGCAAAGGGGCCACCTGCCCTCGCCCGCCCTGCCAAAGAAGAGAAAGCCAATGCCGAATAAATCGAGTAATCCGATTTTTTGCGCCATCGATACGCCCGATACAAGCCGCGCCTGCGCTTTGGCTGAGAGCCTGACCGGTGCCGTCGGCGGATTGAAAATTGGCCTTGAGTATTTCAACGCGCATGGCACGCAAGGATATCAAAAACTGGCGGCGTTCGAGACGCCAATTTTTCTCGATTTAAAACTGCATGATATTCCCAATACGGTCGCCTCGGCGGTTCGAGCTTTGGCGCCTTTACAGCCCGCTTTGTTGAACGTCCATGCCGGCGGTGGCGCGGCCATGATGCGAGCCGGCGCCGATGCCGCCCAGGAAGCCAAAGACAAGGGGTTGCGCGTGCCAACGATGCTGGGCGTCACCATTATGACCAGCTTGGCAGACGCCGATTTGCACCAAATGGGCATCGCCGGCACCGCCCAAGACCAAGTCTTGCGCCTCGCCAATTTGGCTCAGAAAAACGGTATGGATGGCGTGGTCTGTTCCGCCCATGAAATAGAGATTTTGCGCGCCGAGCTGGGCCCTGATTTCAAACTCATCGTGCCTGGCATTCGCCCGCAAGGCAGTGCCACGCAAGACCAAAAACGCGTCATGACGCCAGAAGACGCGCAAGCCGCGGGCGCCGATGTTCTGGTAATTGGCCGCCCCATAACGGGTGCCGATGACCCTCGCCAAGCAGCGCTCGACATTGCTGCCCAGTTGACCGCGTAAAGGGGGGCAGATGGGTACGAAAATTAAAATTTGTGGTCTTACCAAGCCCGAAGACATAGACGTTCTCAACGCGTTAAACGTCGAGCTGGCGGGGTTTGTGTTTTACAAACCTTCGCCGCGCCATCTGACGCAAGACCGCGGCGTGCAATTGGCTTCACGCTGCCGACCGGAAATGGAGCGCGTCGCGCTTTTGGTCGACCCCAGCGACGACGAGGTCGATATGGCTCTGGCAACGATTAGCCCGCATCATATCCAATTGCATGGCAACGAAAGCCCCGAGCGGGTAAATGAAATTAGGCGCCGTGGAGCTTGCGATATTATCAAAGCGCTGCCCATTGAGACGGCTGCCGACTTTGCGCAGGCGCGCGATTACGCCGATGTCGCCAATTGGTTTTTATTCGATGCCAAGCCGAGCCGCGACGCCCTGCCTGGCGGCAATGGCGACCCCTTTGACTGGGCCCACTTAAGCGCTTATGACCAAGCCCAAGCTTATTTATTGGCAGGGGGATTAAACCCCGAAAACGTTGGGCGAGCTTTGCAGATTAGCCAAGCCCCAATGGTGGATATCTCTTCTGGTGTCGAGAGCGCGCCGGGCGAAAAAGACCCCAAGCGGATGGAACAATTTGTTACAGCTGTGCGCCAAGCCGACACAGCTGCGGCCCACACAGGCGAGCCACACACAGGCAAGCCCCACACAGGCAAGAAAGAGTAAATTATGGACCAGGGAACCAATAGCTATCGCACAGGCCCCGATGAGAACGGCCGCTTCGGCTTGTTTGGCGGGCGTTTTGTCGCCGAAACACTAATGCCGCTCATCCTTGATTTGGAAGCCGCTTACGAAGAAGCCCAAAATGACCCAGCTTTTGCGGCGCAATTAGACGACCTGCAAACCCATTATGTCGGCCGACCTAGCCCTTTATACTTTGCTGAGCGGCTGACCGAACATTATGGTGGCGCGAAAATTTATCTAAAGCGCGATGAACTGAACCATACGGGCAGCCATAAGATTAACAATTGCTTGGGTCAAATTTTGCTCGCCATGCGGATGAAGAAAACCCGCATCATTGCGGAGACCGGCGCTGGCCAGCACGGCGTTGCCGTGGCCACTGTGGCGGCGCGCTTTGGCCTGCCTTGCACGGTGTTTATGGGCGCCACAGATATTGAGCGGCAAAAGCCAAATGTCTTTCGGATGAAACTATTGGGCGCCGATGTGCGCGCCGTCACCTCTGGCGCTGGCACTCTCAAGGACGCGATGAACGAAGCGTTGCGCGATTGGGTCACCAATGTGCATGACACATTTTACATCATCGGCACGGTGGCGGGTCCACATCCTTACCCCGCCATGGTGCGCGACTTCCAATCGATTATTGGCCGCGAAACCAAAGAGCAAATGCACGCCCGCGAAGGTCGTTTGCCCGATAGCTTGGTGGCTTGCATCGGCGGCGGCTCCAATGCGATGGGTCTGTTTCACCCGTTTTTAGATGATGCCAGCGTGCGCATTATCGGCGTCGAAGCCGGCGGACACGGGCTCGATACGCCCGACCATGCCGCCTCGCTAGCTGGCGGCGTACCCGGCGTCTTGCACGGCAATCGCACGTATTTATTACAAGATGGAGACGGCCAGATTACCGAAGGGCATTCCATCTCGGCTGGCCTCGACTACCCTGGCATTGGCCCTGAACACGCTTATTTGCGCGACACAGGCCGCGTCGAATATGTTTCCGCGACCGATACAGAAGCGCTCGAAGCGTTTCAATTGATCACTCGTTTGGAAGGCATTATTCCAGCTCTGGAGCCAAGCCATGCGCTGGCTTATGTAAGCAAAATCGCGCCTGATTTGGAGAGCGATCATTTGCTGGTGATGAACCTGTGCGGGCGTGGCGACAAAGATGTTTTCGCCGTTGCCGAACATTTAAACGTTGAGCTTTAATCATGACCAGACTTGAAACCTGCTTTGAAACTTTACGCAGCCAAGACCGCAAAGCCTTTGTGGCTTTTGTAACGGCGGGCGATCCTGATTTGGCCACCTCGGCCAAAATTCTCGACGGCCTTCCCGCCGCAGGCGCCGATATTATTGAGCTGGGCATGCCCTTTACCGACCCGATGGCCGATGGCCCTTCCATTCAAGCCGCCTCGCAGCGCGCCTTGGCGGCGGGTCAAACTTTGCTTGGCACTTTGGATATGGTGCGCGCTTTCCGCGAAACCAACGACACCACGCCGATTGTGCTGATGGGCTATTACAACCCGATTTATATTTATGGCACCGAGCGGTTTGTCGCCGATGCGCTAGCCGCGGGCGTCGATGGGCTGATTGTTGTCGATTTGCCGCCCGAAGAAGACGCTGAGCTATGTTTGCCAGCCCTGGCGGGCGGGCTGAATTTCATTCGTTTGGCCACACCAACCACCGACGATAAGCGCTTGCCGGAAGTCTTGAACAATACTTCTGGGTTTGTTTATTACGTCTCGATTACCGGCATTACCGGCTCTGCCGCGCCGCAACAACAAGATGTGGCAGCCAATGTGGCCCGCATAAAACGCCACACAGACCTACCTGTGTGTGTCGGGTTTGGCATTCGCACGCCCGAACAAGCCAAGGCGATGAGCGAGATTTCAGACGGAGCCGTCGTTGGCTCCGCGCTTGTGGATGTGATTACCGAGCATTTAGACGCGCAAGGCCATGCCAAAGACACGCTTGTGCAAAGCGTGCTAGCCCTTGCATCGAGCCTGGCTGAGGGTGTAAACAGGGATTAAGACTAGGTTTGTCTAAAGATGGTGCTTTTCAGGAGACGACCATGAACTGGATTAAAAACTTTGTACGCCCGCGCTTTCCAAGCGTTTTCCGCGAGCATGATGACACGCCGGATAATCTTTGGGAGGCTTGCAAAAAATGCGGCGAAATGATTTTTCATCGCGATTTGGAAGTCTTGCAAAAAGTCTGTCCGGGCTGCGATCACCATATGCGCATTGGCGCGCCCGAACGCTTTGAAGCGCTGTTCGACAAGGGCGCCTTTGAGATGATTGCCGTGCCAGATGTGCCGCACGACCCGCTAAAATTTAAAGACCAGAAAAAATACGCCGAACGCCTGAAAGACGCCCGCAGCAAAACCGGCGATAAAGATGCCGTGCAAGTGGCCAAAGGCACCATTGGCGGCCAGACCAGCATTATCGCTGTGCAAGATTTCCATTTCATGGGCGGATCGCTCGGCATGGCAGCCGGGGAGGCTGTCGTAACCGCCGGCCAAGCCGCGCTCGAGAATAACGCGCCGCTGATTATGGTAGCGGCCGCAGGTGGCGCGCGCATGCAAGAAGGCATTTTATCGCTTATGCAAATGCCGCGCACGACCGTGATTGTGCAGCAATTACGCGAGCAAGGCTTGCCCTATATTGTGCTGCTAACCGACCCGACCACAGGCGGCGTGACCGCCTCTTATGGCATGTTGGGCGATGTGCATATTGCCGAGCCCGGCGCGCTCATCGGCTTTGCGGGCCCGCGGGTTATTCAAGATACCATTAAAGAAAAACTGCCCGAGGGTTTCCAGCGGGCCGAATATTTGCTGGAACACGGCATGGTCGACATGGTGGTGCATCGCCATAAAATGGCAGAGACATTAGCCAACCTATTAGACCTGCTGATGGGAGGAAAAGCGCCGCAAGCCGCTGAGTAATCTGTGTGGACAAACAAAATCGTGCCAATAGTGATCGCCTGCTAGAGCAGTTACTCGCGCTGCATCCGCGCCTCATCGACCTTTCGCTCGACCGCATGTGGCGCCTTTTAAGTGCGCTCGATCACCCGCAAGACAAATGCCCCCCCATCGTCCATATCGCCGGCACCAATGGCAAAGGCTCCACCGCCTCGCTTTTGCGCGCCATGCTCGAGGCCGAGGGCCAACACGTGCATGCCTATTACTCGCCCCATTTGGTTGATTTTCACGAGCGCATTGTGCTGGCGGGCACGCAGATTTCCGAAGCCCATTTGGCCGATGTTCTGGCCCGCGTCGAGGCGGCCAATGATGGGGCGCCCATTACGTTTTTCGAAGTCACCACGGCCGCCGCTTTTCTGGCCTTTAGCGAACATAAGGCCGACTATCTGATCCTAGAAGTGGGCTTGGGCGGTCGGCTGGACGCCACCAATGTGGTGACGCCAAAATTATGCGCCATCACGCCCATCAGCCTCGACCACCAAGATTTTTTGGGCGATACGATACTCTCCATCGCCGAAGAGAAAGCCGGCATTTTAAAAGCTGGCGTCCCCGCTGTCTTGGCGCCGCAAACCCCGGAAGTACGCTCGTTTCTCGAAGATTATGCAGCGCGTAAATTGGCCCCCCTAACCCTAGCTGGGCAAGATTTCACAACCTATGAAGAGGCCGGTCGGCTGATTTTCCAACATGAAACGGGCTTGCAAGACTTGCCCCTGCCTGCCCTTACGGGTGCGCATCAATTGGACAATGCGGGCACGGCCTTGGCTTGCGCGCAAGCGCTTGGCGTCTCCCCAAAGGCGATGGCCATGGGGCTAGAGACCGTGCGTTGGCCCGCACGATTGCAAAAGCTAAGCAAAGGCCCAATGGTCGATGGCCTCAAGGCGCGGTTGAAATCGGCGCAAGTCTGGCTGGATGGCGGACACAATCAGGCCGCCGCCCAAGCGCTTGCCAACTGGCTGGCGAGCCAAAGTGGGGCGTCTCCAGAAGTGCATATTGTGATGGGGCTTTTAAGCACAAAGTCGCCAACCGACTACCTCGCCGCTTTGGCCGAAACGGGCGCGCATATTCACACCCTGCCGATTGCCAATAATGAGGCGGCGCTCGCGCCCGATATTTTGGCCGCCCAAGCCAAAGCTCAAGGCCTGAAAGCCAGCGCTCACACCAGCATAGAAAACGCGCTGGAAACCATTACGGCTCCCAACGCGCTCATTCTCATTGCCGGCTCGCTGTATTTGGCAGGTCAGGTTTTAGCCGAAAACGGCTAGACCGACGCGCAAGGCCATTTACAGGGTTTCGTCAATCCAATCTTTAATCTGGCTTTTCGGCGCGGCGCCCACTTTCGTGGCAGCCGCCTGGCCGTCTTGGAAAATCATCATCGTCGGAATGGAGCGCACGCCATAGCTGGTTGGCGCTTCTGGGTTTTCGTCGATGTTCACTTTGATGATCGACAATTTGTCGCCATATTCGGCCGATAGCTCTTCTAAAGCTGGCGCGATTTGCTTGCACGGGCCACACCATTCGGCCCAAAAGTCGACCAAGACGGGGCCGTCTGCATTCAGCACTTGGGTTTCAAAATCGGCGTCATTTACATGCGATACGCTCATGGCTCTCTCCTTCGGGTTTAAATCGGTAACGTAAAACTTAATGTAGGGAGGCAAGCGTTGATTCTCAAGGTAGCGTGCGAAAATTAACCCTCTTGCAGCTCGCGCTCGCCCGATAGGATTTGCTGCATCGCGGTTTCCAGGCTTTTCGTCGCCAGCCAATCAATGCGGGCGGTCTGGGTCCAAATAAGCGCACAACGTATCGTTTTTCCGGGGCGCACGCCTTGCATTAAAGCCCGATAGGCGGCCATTTGTGTCCAATAAGGCGTTGGCTCTTCGCGGTCTTGCGGTGGTTTTCCGGTCTTAAAATCGACCAGAAGTATTTCCTCTGGCAGCTCTACCAATCGGTCTATCTGTCCGGCCAACGCGAGTTTTTGCCCATCTAACATTTCGATCACGCCCGCCACCGAAGCTTCGGCCAAGCTTTTCGGGCCAAATAAATCGGCCAGCTCAGGACGGGCCAAAACCGCCATCGCCTCTCCCACCAACCGCGTTTGCGTGGCGCCATCCACAGACATATCGCTGGCATCGCTGGCCCGCGCCACATAGGCAACCGCCGCCGCTTCGCGCTCACCCGGGTCTAAATCGGGCAGAGTTTCCAATAATTTATGTACGATTTTGCCACGTTGGGAGGCCGCGCGTAACGCCTCGCCTTCTTCGCCCGAAGGCTGGGTCACGGGCATATCGCCATGCGAAAGCGCCGAGGGCGAGAACAATTTATTGCCAAAATAGCGAAAAGCATTTTCATCGCGCGGCGCTTCCTCAAACAGCCAATCGGCAATCGGCGGCACAGAGGCGCGCGCCGCTTCGTCCAATGGGTCTCGCGCCTCTCCCTCAGGGCTCGGCAGCGGCGCCTCGCCAGCCGCCAGCCATTGGCGGGCATTTATTTCTTCACCATCGCCAACCCCTTGGCCAAGTCCGCTCTCCATCATATCGTACCAACTATCTGTGGGCGGCGCTTTTTGGCGTTTGGCCAACCAACCGCCAATATACAAACGGTCGCGCGCGCGCGTCAGCGCCACATAGAGCAGTCGCTTTTCTTCTTGTTTGGCCAGCTCTTGTTGACGCTCTACTTGCTCGGCGCCATAGGGTTCGAGCAAGGCTTTGCTGGCCCGCCATAGGGGCAAACGCTCGGCATTAAACTGCAAACGATTTACCTGACCGCCGCGTTTGGCCGGCGCGCGGCACGTGTCGGGCAAAAACACAATCGGCGCTTCGAGCCCTTTGGCGCCATGCACGGTCATAATGCGAACCGCGGAGCCGGCGCCTTCCATATCGCGTTTGATCTCTTGTTGGCCTTGGCGCAACCAATGCAAAAACCCTTGAGCGCTGGCCGCATGACGGGTTTCATAAGCCAAAGCGAGGCGCAATAATTCCCCAATGGGGTCATCAATCTGGCTACCAAGACGCGCGCTCAAGAGCTTATGGCCATGCTCGGCCCCCAAAAACTGCGCCAGCAATTCATAGGGCGCCAATTTATCAATATGGTTGTGCAACCAAACCAAACGCGCATGGGCGGCCTTGACCTCAGGCGCCGCACTACCCTCGCGGGCGGCTTTTTCAAAAGCCTGCCATAGGCTTGCCGAGCGTGCTTGCGCCAGCTCATATAGTGCCTCTTCGCTCAAACCACCCAGCGGACTGCGCAGAACAATCGCCAGCGATAAATCATCGTCGCGGTTCAGCGTCACATCCAGCGCCGCCAGAATATCCATAATGGCTATTTGCTCGAGCAGCACCATACGGTCGGCGCCCGCCACAGCAATCTGGCGGCCTTTTAAGGCGCGGGTCATCTCTTCGACAAAACCTGAGCGCGTCCGCACCAAAATTAAAATATCGCCGGCCGATACATTCTGCGTCTTGTCGGCCAATAGCTCCGCTATTTTCGCGCTGATGCGATCGGCCAAAATCGCTGGCCCCGTGCTGGCATCTTGCGCGCCGGGCTCGAGCGCTGCCCAAGGTTCTGCATCGTCTTGCGGCTCCGGCGGCACTTCTACGGGCCAAACTTCCACATGTCCCGGTTCGCCCTCGCGAAAGGCTTTATGTTCAATCGCATGGTCTTGCGAACTGACCCCGGCACGCCGCTCAGGGCTGGAAAACACAAGGTCGACAAATTTCAGCACCTGCGGCGTTGACCGACGCGACACGGTAAGCGGCACATAATGTAGCTGCCCGTTAATCTCGTCGATGGCGCGTTTGAAATGTTGAAATTGCGCATCAAACTCGGTCGGGTCTGCGCCTTGAAAAGAGAAAATAGATTGCTTTTCATCGCCCACGGCAAACAAGGTGCGCTCCATCGCTCGTTCGCTATCCCCGACAAAAAACTCATCGGCCAGCGCACGAATAACCTGCCATTGCGCGGGACTGGTGTCTTGCGCCTCATCGACCAGAATATGCTCCAGCCCATTATCAATTTTAAACAACACCCATTGCGCCGCCCGCGTGCCCGTAAGCAAATGATTGGTGACGCCAATTAAATCATCATAATCCAGCACCCCGCGCCGACGCTTCTCGGCTTCATAGGCGATGACCAAAAACTCGGCGAAATGATAGATGGCTTCCGTCATCTGATAAGTGGCGGTGGCATTTAGCCTCGCCCGTAACTCAACAACCGCCTCTGCCATAGCCGCCATTTGAGCCGCCATAGCAGGGGATGCCTCGATGGTTTTTTTGGTTGCCAGCCGCTTTCGCAAATCCCCATCATCAGTCAAGAAAATGGGGGCCACAATCGCCCAAGACGCGCGCGGGCTTTGACGCTCTAAACTGTCTATCCAGCGCGCCAAACCTTGCGATTTTTTACCATCTTCCGAGCTGCCCTCGGCCAGCCATTCAATCATTTTTTTGGCAGGTTTTGCGTAAGCCCGTGCCAGGGCTTCCAGGGCTATTTCGGGCTCCCCAAGCGGCATCGGGAGATTTAAGTGCTTGGCTAATGCTTGCAAGTTTTTGGTTTGTGCGGCGGGGTTCAACAGCCCGCGCCGCGCAATAATATCGCGCCCCAAAGCGGCCAAATCTGGCTCGCTGAGAGCCCGGGTCAACCGAGCCATGCTGGCCTGCAAGGCGGCCGCTTCTGACCCATTTTCAGAACTGGACACAGCGGGAGCCGCCACCAGGGCGCGGGCCACAATGGCTTGCTGAATTTCTTGCGCGTCTTGTTCGTCCAGCAGTTCAAATTGCGGCGACAGTCCCGCCTCTAGGGGAAAGCGTCTCAGCAGGCTTTCACAAAACGCATGGATGGTTTGCACCCGCAGACCGCCCGGTGTTTCCAGAGCGCGGGCGAATAAAATACGCGCGCGGCTTAAGTCTTCCAGCTCCACATCGGGGCCAAGTCGCGCCCCTATTTCGTCGCGCAATTTCGCATCTTCCATCAACGCCCAATCGGCCAAGAGCGTGAACAAACGCTCTTGCATTTCGGCCGCGGCAGAGCGCGTATAAGTCAGGCATAAGAGCCGCTCCGGCGCCACGCCATCGAGCATGAGGCGCACCAAGCGCGACACCAAAACATAGGTTTTGCCCGAACCCGCATTGGCGCCCACCCAAACCGAAGCCTTGGGCTGCGTGGCGGCATGGGCCGTTTGGGCCTTCGGGTCTGCGCGTGAGCTCATGTCTCGCCTCCTGCGCTATCGTCTGCATCGGCTTGCCATTCTTTGCGTCGGGCCAAATGATCATAGGCGCCGCCAAAGTTCGTATTGCGCGGGCGGATATGAACCAAATAAGGGCGTTGGACATCGCGATATCCAGCGATTAATTTTTCCACCATAGCGCGCACGCCATCCACCAAAGCAGCGCGGCTTGGGATATCGCGAACCTCTCCGGCTGGCTCGCGCCCCGTCAGATGCCAATAGCTCAAGTGATGGGTTTGGCCTTGCAAGGCCTCGCCCGTTGGGGCAAAGCCACCCGCTTCCAAAATCGCGGCTTCCAGGGTTAGCTGCGGCGATAGATATTTTTCGACGCTCGGCTTGCTGGGCGGTTTGCCGGTTTTATAATCAATAATATCAAAACGCCCGTCATACCTTTTATCGATGCGGTCTGCTTTGGCGGTCACCCGAAATGGCGCGCCCAAAACATCTAGGGTCAGCTCGCCCTGCACTTCGCAATAGCTCGCCTCAACCTCGTTTTGGCGCTGCGTCTCATAATCGGCCACCCATTCTGACAGCCCCACAAGGCGGGCTTGCCAATATTGCAAAACAGCGGCGCCACCCGGTCGGTCTTTTTGGGCGTCGCGGGCCAAGGCCATCAGCGCGCCCGCAATATCCTCGCTTTTATGGCCATTGGTTCGCACCAAACCTTCCATCAACCCATGCAGCAAAGTGCCCCGATGAGCGGCCGACGCGGGGGCATCGACGGGCTCCCATTCGCGCAAATTCAAAATTTTCTTGGCGTAAATCTCATACGGGTTATGCAACAAAGTTTCAATTTGGGTTACCGAAAGCTGGTCAGGGCGGGCCTCTAGTGGCGGGCGCGGGCGCGGGCTTTGCGCGCTTTGCACCTGTTCGGCGCGGTCAAACCGCGTCCACCAATCCAGCAATCGATATTGCTCATGGCGGGGTAATTTGCCCGATAGGGTTTCGAGGCGGCGCAACCATCGTGCCGCCACACTGGGCGCACCATCGGTTTTTTCAGCCCGCGTCAGATAAGTGGTCGAGGCCGCGGCCCCTTGCACAAAGTCATGCGCAGCGAGGCCAATTTGGCGTTCTGGCTGGCTCATCCCCAAAGCCATGCGCATCGGGCGCGACAACCAAGGCCCGGTTTCTGGCATCGGCGGCCAACTGGTTTCGTTCAAGCCGCCCAAAATCATCACATCGGCTTGCATCAAACGCGCCTCTAGCGGACCCCAAATAAACAGCCGCGCATGGGTTGGCATTTGCCGCCGCAGGGTTTGGCGCATCATCCACATATCTAAAATCGCCGGCCAATCTTGGCGCGCAATCGGCCCTGCGGCTTCTGCGTGTTGGTAAAGCTTGTCCACCAAATCGGCTAAAGCGCGTCCCTCTTCGGTGGCGACAAATAGATTTGAGCTTGCTTCCCCTGCCTTTTCTTCGCCACTCACCGGCCCTAACAGCGCTTCGGCGCAAGCCAATAAGCCGTCCAAATGGTGGTTCAAGGGCGCTTGCATCGGCACCGCTTGCAGCGGCGCATAGGCTTGCGACAGCCGCGCCAGAAGCTCTTGCAAGCTGGCGCCTTCGCCTTGGTCAAGGCGCGCGTGGTCGCCTATCGCGCTGGAGAGGGCCGCCAATCCGCCTTGCAATCTTGGGCCCCGCAAAAAGCGATGTTCCAAAAGCCGGGTGAGCGCGCGATGGGTTTTGCGCTCGCTAGCCAAACACACCAGCGGGTGCTTCAGCATCGCCAGCAAATCAACCGGGGCAAAATCGCTGGCCGCACAGGCCAGCACCAAGCGCAAAAACTTGCCGCGTTCGCTATTCGATAAGGGCTGCCCCGCACTGTCATCAATGGTGACACCCCAACGGCGCAATTCGCTGGCCACACGGCGCGCCAAATTTCTATCGCGAGTGACCAAAGCGGCGGTCTGGTTTTTAACACTCAAAGCTTCGCGCATCCGCAAGGCAATGACGCCCGCTTCCGAACGCGCATCGGGGGTCTCTATCAAATGCAGGTTCTGCAAGGCTTGCGCCTCTAAGGCATTTGGGACGGTGCCATTGGGGACGGCGCCATTTTGCGAGGCCAAAACCTGCTCTGCCCAGCTTGCGGTTTGCGCCGCCGGCACGAGCGCCAAATTAAGCCGTTGGGCCCGCGCCGAGGCCGGCGAACTGCCCGGCCAGGCCTGCACCTGCTCGCGCTGCGCGCCCATATGGGTTAGCAAGTGCGACATGGCATATTGTGGATGTGCGAAATCTTTTTGAATGGCGCCCCATAGCTCATTATCGGCCTGCATATCTAGGCCTGGTAAAATAACGCTGCCCTTGGGCAGGCCTGAAATCACCTTCAATAAATTGGCCGTCGCGAGAATGGACCCGGTGGAACCGGCCGCAATAATCGGGTGTTGGGGGGCTGTGTCTTTCCAGTCTTGGGTGCGCTGCGCGAGCAATTGATTGCGCCGGTCGGTCGGGTCAAGGCAGCCCATATTGGCGACGTCTCGGGTCCAAATTTCGGTAATAATGGTCAAAAAACTAAGCGTCTGTTGCCAGTTTTCAGCCAATTCACCGGGCACTAAATTAGGCAATTCTTTAAAATCGATTTGCTCGTTTTGGGCTTGGTCAAAAAAGCTTTCCAGATCAAATGCCAATCCCGATAATTTCACCGGATTGAGCGGCTGCCCCGCCAGCTCGACCCAGCGGCGGATGAGCGGCAGTAAATAAAAATGCCGCGCCATGGGTTCCATAGCTGGCGCTAACTCCAGCCTGTCACGACCCGCCTGGGGGGCGTCTTCCTCTATATCGCCCAAAGTCTCGATGCGCGGCAGCAAAAGCGCGCCCGTGCCTTGCGTCTGCGCCAATTGCAAAAACAAATTGGCCAGCTCGCGGGCAGCGCGGCGCGTTGGCAAGAGCACTTGCACGTCCGACAAGTCGCATTCGCCATAAAGACGTGTTCGCGCCGCCTCATCAAATAAAGTGCGCGCCAAATGATCCAAAAACGGCTGGCCGGAGGCTATCGAGAAAAGGCGCGGTGAATCACTCATGGTTTATGATATCACGTGCGGCGCGCACGGGGGCTTTGGGAGGCGAGAAATATGAGGGAAACTTGCCAAGCGAAACTTAGAGCGCGGCTTCGGCTTCGGCACGTCCTTCTGGGGTGCCGACATGCATCCACAATCCATCCAGCACATGGCCATAAAGGCGGCCTTGGCTTTGCGCCAGATCATAGATTTGGTTCAAAGAGAACGCGCCCTCGGGCATGGCCGCAAAAAGCGATGGCGACAGAATTTGCACGCCCGCAAAAATATAATCCGCCTCGCGCTCGGTTTTGCGCGCCACTTGCCCATCGGGGCGCAAGGTATAATCTCCCGTGCCATCATAGCCGGTGGCTTGTGTGCGCGGAGCAAGCAGCAAAAGCGCGTCCATTTTTTGGGGGTCGAACGAGGCGAGAAAGCTCTCCAAAACGGGGCTCTCTTCGCGCCAGAGCACATCGCCATTGGCCACAAGAAAGCCAGAAGTCTGGCCGTCTGGAGCCAGATGCGCGAGCGCGCGTTTAACCCCACCTCCGGTTTCCAACAAAGCATCGCGCTCATTTGAAACCACCAATTGGGCTTGGCCCGAATACTGTGCCAGGGCGGCCTCAATGGCCTCGGCTTTGTGGTGCACATTGACCACAATCGTCTCTATCTCTGCGGTTTCTAAGCGGCCCAGCATACGTGACAACAGGCTCTCGCCGCCAATCTCCGTCAGCGGTTTGGGCGGATCTTGGGCGCTGGCGCGCATTCGCGTGCCTTTACCGGCAGCCAATATCATTGCGGTTTTAATCATGCATCTGGCTCCAAAAACTTCGGCGCATACGCCTCCAGCCATTCGACGACGGGCGCCAAGGCGAGGTGGCCAAGATGGGTGTGGATATAGCCCAAGACGCGCGGCAAATGTTGGAGATAGCCAGGTTTATGGTCGCGCTCACACAGGCGCACGAAAATACCAGCAATCTTCAAATTGCGCTGCACCGCGCATAGCGCATAGGCGGTTTGAAATGCCGCCCGCGCTGGCGCATCGTCCCCAAACCGCAGGGCGCAATAATGCTCCAAAGCCTGCGCTTGTATATCTGGTGCCACATCGACGCGAGCATCGCATAAAAGCGACGAGACATCATAAGCCGCATGGCCCGCCAGCGCGTCTTGCACATCAATGAGCCCAATACGAAAGCGGCCTTGCGCATCCTCGCGCCACAATAAGTTCACCGAATGATAATCGCGCAAAACACTGACGCTCGGCTCGGCCAAAAGCGTGTTGCCAAGCTGCACCCAAAGCGCATGCCAGTCTTGCGCCGCCGCTTGCGACACCTCAATGCCGCAAGAAGGCAAATACCATTGGGTAAACAGATCGGCTTCCACCGCTTGCACCTTGCCATCATAGGGTGCCAGAAAATCGGCCGCCTTGAGCGTGTGTAAATGCAATAGGGTCGACACCGCCTCGCGATAGAAAACCGCGCGGTCTAAAGTTTCATCATTGGCGAGATGGCGATCGCCAAAATCTTCCATCAGAGCAAAGCCTTGCGCCTCGTCACGGGCCAAAATATCGGGCGACGAAAGTCCATGCCCGCCCAGCCAATCGACCATGGCGCAATAGGCCGGCATGGCCTCGGCTAAATGCGCCACTTGGCTATAAGGTTTACCATCATAAATCGCCGGGCCGTCGGGGCCTTTGGCCCAATCCATCAGCACGCCTTGGCGCCCGCCAGCTTGGGTCAGGCGCTCATAGCGCCGCGTCGAGGCATCGCCTGCGAGATTGGCGCGGGTGGCCTCGCCCCAACCCGCTTGGGTTAAGAAAGTTTGCAAAGCTTCATCTCTGGCTTGGGCGGCGCGTAACGCCGCTATAATTTCGGGCGCCGCTTCAATCGTAATCTGGCGCGCATCTGGCGCATCCTCAACCATAGATAGAGATACCGTCACGCTTGGCGTAGGCAAAATATCCTCGGCGCGGCTGGCCCATTCGAGGAGGCAAATATGGCTATCCAGCGCCTCCAAAAGCCCTAGCTCTTCGACTTCTGTGGCCTCTCCAAGGCGGTATAAATCGCTGTGTAAAACTGGCGGCGTGCAGGTTTCATACGGCTGCACCAATGTAAAACTTGGGCTGGGCACGCGGGTGTTGGGGCCGCATTTGGCTTTAATAAAGCCGCGTGCGAAAGCGGTTTTGCCCGCGCCCAAATCACCGTTTAAAAAAATCAGCCAACCGGCTTGCGCTTGCGCCGCCAGCCAAGTGGCCAGCCGTAAGCTATCTGCTTCTTGCGCAGCGTGAAATGCAAAACGGGGGGATGTGCCAGCCATACTCGCTTTTAAGCCTATGGCTGGCATTCGGCAAGCTGCCTAGTAACGATAATGTTCTGGCTTGAACGGACCGGCTTGTTTAATGCCCAGATAATCGGCTTGATCATCCGACAATTCGGTCAGCTTCACGCCCAATTTTCCCAAGTGCAAGCGGGCAACTTTCTCGTCCAAATGTTTCGGCAAGACATAGACTTGCTTTTCATAGGACGAGCCATTTTGCCATAGCTCGATTTGCGCCAATACCTGGTTGGTAAACGAGGCACTCATGACAAAGCTTGGGTGACCCGTGGCACAGCCCAAGTTGAGCAACCGGCCTTCGGCCAATAAGATAATGCGTTTGCCATCTGGGAATTCGATTTCATCGACCTGTGGCTTCACATTGTGCCATGGGTGATTTTTCAACGCGGCAACCTGAATTTCGCTATCGAAATGGCCGATGTTGCCAACAATCGCACGGTCTTTCATCTCACGCATATGGTCGAGCGTGATGATGTCTTTATTGCCCGTCGCGGTGATGAAAATATCGGCGATAGGGGCTGCATCTTCCATCGTCGTGACTTCATAGCCCTCCATTGCCGCTTGCAGCGCGCAAATAGGGTCGACTTCGGTTACCATAACGCGCGCGCCTTGCGAGCGCAGGCTTTCAGCCGAACCTTTGCCGACATCGCCATAGCCGCAGACGACGGCAATCTTGCCCGCCATCATCACATCGGTCGCGCGCTTGACGCCATCGACGAGGCTTTCGCGGCAACCATAAAGATTGTCAAACTTCGACTTGGTCACACTGTCGTTCACATTAATGGCTGGAATTTTGAGCGTGCCATCTTTGGCCATATCATAAAGGCGCAAGACACCGGTTGTGGTTTCTTCCGACACGCCGACGCAATCGTCGAGAATTTCAGGATATTTTTCGTGGCACAAAGTGGTCAAATCGCCACCATCATCCAACAGAATATTTGGCGTCCAGCCATCTGGGCCGTTCACGGTCTGCTCGACACACCACCAATATTCTTCTTCGCTTTCTTCTTTCCAAGCAAACACAGGAACGCCCGTAGCCGCAATCGCAGCTGCCGCGTGGTCTTGCGTCGAGAAAATATTGCACGACGACCAACGCACTTCCGCGCCCAGCGCCGTGAGGGTTTCAATCAGCACCGCGGTTTGAATGGTCATATGTAGGCAACCCGTCACGCGCGCGCCTTTGAGCGGTTTGGCAGCGCCAAACTCATCGCGCAGAGCCATCAGACCTGGCATTTCGGTTTCCGCAATCGCAATCTCTTTGCGGCCCCAATCGGCCAGCGAAATATCGGCTACTTTATAATCTTGTGTCATCAAAGACCCCTTTAAGTGTGTCAGCGGTGGTTGCGTAAAATTTCCCGAGTTCTATCAGCCCTATTGGCGCTTGGCAATAGTCATATAAGGTTTTCTTTATGTCTTTATATCCAGCGCCAAATTGCCCGCGTGGCTTATTCTTCGCCGAATTTATCTCCGACCAACTGGGCCAGAGCCTCGAGGGCGGCTTGGGCTTGCAGGCCTTTTGCCGTCAAAGCGATGGTGCTGCCCAGGCTCGCGCCCAGCATCATCAGCCCCATAATGGAGGTGGCCAAAACGCTTTCGCCATCTTTGCTGACGCTAACTTGCGCGTCGAATTGTTCGGCCAGTTTAACAAATTTGGCCGAGGCGCGCGCGTGCAGCCCGCGCTGATTGGTGATCTGTAACTTAACTTCCGGGTTTGCGCTCACGAGACGGGCTCCAGATGAGGTTATGAATTGGCCAAAACTTCGCTGGCCACAGAGATATATTTACGCGCCGCTTCCTTGGCCGCCAAAACCGCCTCTGGCAAACCCATGCTGTCGCGAATAGACGCAAATTTAATCAGCATCGGTAAATTAATGCCCGCAATCACTTCGACCCTGTCTTTCTCCAGAAGAGAGATCGCCAAATTGGACGGCGTGCCGCCAAACATATCGGTCAACAGGGCCACGCCTTTGCCGCTATCGACTTTGGAAATCGCATCGACGATGTCTTGGCGCCGCTTTTCCATATTATCATCTGGGCCGATGGAAATCGTCTCGAGCTGGCTTTGCGGGCCGACCACATGCTCTACCGCTGCCTGAAATTCCTGCGCCAAAGCGCCATGCGTCACCAATACCAAACCAATCATCTGCGTCTCCTTCGCCAGCCATGTTTCGCCTCTAGCATGGGCGTGATTTGCTGCGGTTTCAAGTTACCTCAGATTTCATAAATTCCATCATCTGAAAAACCATTATTTTGCGATCCCAGCTTTTGCAACGCCGTCTGGATAATCAAGGGCGTGGCAGCGTCATGCGCGTGCAACCGCAGCCGCGCGACCCTTGCCCCGCTATGGGTATACCAATCGGGAGATGCCAAGCGCGGTACCGCCTCGCGCGGCACCAAGTCGACCGCCAAACAGATCCTTGCTGCCTTTATATAAGGGCGTCGAAGCAAACCAAATCCGCGCAATTCAAGAAGCCCAAGAAGGGCTTCATGCGGGGCAGCCATTAGTTGCGGGCCCTCGACACAAAGCCGCACCCGGTCATCGGCGATTAAGATGCCATCGCACTGCTCGATAAGACGCGCGGCCAAACTCGATTTGCCACTGCCCGACGGGCCAAATAAGATAACGCCGCGCCCCGCAATCGCCACCGCACTGGCATGTAAAATTTCGCCCTCAAGAAGCGCCATAGCTAGGTCTTTCTTCGCGACGAGCCCCGTGACGCGCCTGTCATTTTGTTTGCCGACACCGCCCTTGGTAGCGTCAAAGTGAAATAAGCGCCCGAACCATCCGGGCGATTATCCGCCAATAAGTCGCCGCCATGGGCCCGCGCAATTTGGCGCGAAATAGACAGGCCCAAGCCAGAGTGCCCTGCTTGGGGCATATGTTTCTTAACCGTCTCAGAGCTCGGTTGCGGTTCATTGGCTCGGTCGGTGTAAAAGCGTTCGAAAATCCGCTCCTGCGTGTCGGGCGCCAATCCGGGCCCTTCATCGGCAACGATCAAGGCCACATGGGTCGGATGCGATTGCGTGGTGACAAACACCCGCCCGCCTTTGGGGCTAAACGACAGGGCATTGCTGACCAAATTATCCAAAATTTGGGCGATCGGCGGTTTTTGCGCCAGCACCGGACAAGGCACATCGGCGCGCACCACCAGCTCCCCATGTTGGCCCGCGTCGGCCAAGCCCTCGCCAATCGCGCCGGTCATTTCTTGGGCCAAGTGCGACAAATCAAAAGCTTCGCTGGCCCCTCGGTTCAATTCGGCGTCCAACCGCGTGGCATTGGCAATGTCGGAAATCAATCGATTGAGCCGCTGTACATCATTATGAATGATCCCCATCAATTGCGCATGCGCCTCTGGCGTTTGGCTGCGCTCGGTCTGCTCGATGCTTTGCACCGCACTATGAAGCGAGGTAAGCGGGTTTTTCAGCTCATGCGCCACATCCGCCGCAAAACGGTCGATGGTGTTAATACGATCCAAAAGCCGCCCCGTCATATCCCGCAGAGACGACGATAGCTCGCCAATTTCATCGCCACGAGCGGTATAATCAGGAATGGTTTCTAGCCCGGGCAGGGTTGGCGAATGCGCGCCAAAGCCTCGCATCGCGGCGGCCAGTCGCCGAACCGGAACAATCAAAGTCGCCGCCAAAATGAGCGAGGTCAGCACATTGACCACCAAAGCAATGCCCGAAAGTTGCAACACCGCCTGTCGCTCTTGCGCCAAAATAGCGTCAATCTCGCCCGGTTGCGTCGAAACCATGAGCGCCCCAATGATGGCGCGATAGCCCTGCACGGGAACGGCCACGGTTAAAATATCGCCGCCCTCTTCGGATTGGCGTTGCAAGCTGGCGGTTTGCCCGCGCAAGGCTGCCACCACTTCTTCCAAACCGGCGCCATCGGCGGCATTAATCTCGCTCAACAAGGGCGCCGAGGGCCGAAAGAACCGCTGCGTGGTTTGCCAAGCGTAAGTTAAAAACCCAGGCATCATGTCGTCGGTTTCCATCGGCGGTAAGGATTTGGCAATCACCCGAGCCGAGCGGTCCATATGGGCGCTGTCCAAAACCAAATCGCCATTGCCGGCATATAAGCGCAAGCGCGCGCTCGAGACCTGGCGCGCCTGCGCCATGACCCGTTCGGCATCGCGCAATTGCCAGCGCGGTTGGCTGCCGTCGCGTAGCAGGCGTTGGAGCAGAGACGGTTCAAAAAACTGAAATGGGCCATCGGGCTGCGCCGTTTGGCTCAAGGCGCCGGCAATCAGGCGCGCCTGAGCTTCTAAGTTTTGGCGATACGCATTGGTTAAAACCTGGCGGGTTTCATTGAGCACCAATATGCCCCCAACCAGCACCAAAAGCCCAACCATATTGAGCAACAGCAGACGCGCCAAAAGAGTGCGCGTGGTAAACCGCAAAGAGGAAGGCCAAGACCGCATTAGTCGGTTTCTTTGAACTTATAGCCGACACCATAGAGCGTCTCAATGGCATCAAATTGCTTGTCGACGGCGCGAAACTTGCGTCGCAATCTTTTGATGTGACTATCAATGGTTCGGTCATCGACATAAATTTGGTCGTCATAGGCTGCGTCCATCAGGGCATCGCGACTTTTTACCACACCGGGGCGGCGCGCCAGCGCATCGAGGATCATGAATTCTGTCACGGTGAGCGAAACCCCACGATCGCGCCATAGACAATCATGGCGGTCGGCATCGAGACGAAGCACGCCACGGCGCAAAATAGCGCCTGTATCGTCTTGCGCTTTTTCCGATTTCGGCTCGGCCCGCGCCTTGGTGCGGCGCAAGACCGCGCGAATGCGTTCGATCAAGAGGCGCTGGGAAAACGGCTTGGTAATATAGTCATCGGCGCCCATTTTGAGGCCGAAAACCTCGTCAATCTCATCGTCTTTACTGGTCAGAAAGACCACTGGCATTTGGCTGGTTTGGCGCAGTTTTCTGAGTAATTCTAGGCCGTCCATACGCGGCATTTTAATATCGAAAACACCGATATCGGAAGGCGTTTGCGCCAAGGCCTGCAAGGCTGCTTCGCCGTCGGTAAAACTGCGCACCCCAAAGCCCTCGGCCTCCAGAGCCATGCGAACCGAGGCCAGAATATTAGCGTCATCATCGACCAGAATAATTTGTGCCATGTGTAACTCCTTGAGCCAACCCTAGGCTTTTGCGGCGGGGAAGAGAAGGCGGGATGAAAAAAAACTCATCCGCGCCTCCATCTGCTGATTTGCCCTCAGAGCCGAAGTTTTGCCAGACCGAGGGGGTGATGAGCAAATCATCAACATGAATTGTGGCAAGGGTGCGGCAGGTGGCTTGCGTCTCGCGGAAAGGTCGCATATATTTCGGCATCCGCTCAAGAGGGGCGCATGTTTATTTGGCACCCGTTTCTGGCAAACGGGCAGGGGATTTAGATCATGAAACAAACCGGTTTCCACATCAGCAAGAACGGCATTGACCATGAAGGTCTGGACAAGGCTTCTGCGATTCATTGGAATTTGCGTCCATCGCAAATTTACGAAATGGCTCTGGCCCGCGGCGAAGGCGAAATTGCCGACAGCGGACCGCTTTTGGTGAAAACCGGGTCGCACACAGGCCGCTCGGCGCAAGACAAGTTTATTGTCCGCGACGCGACCACCGAAGACACCATCTGGTGGGACAATAATAAGTCGATGACCAGTGACCAATTCGATGCGCTTCACGAAGACATGGTGGCCTATTCAGAAGGCAAAGAGTTTCTCGTGCAAGACCTATTTGGTGGCGCCGATGAGACCCACCGCTTGGCGACCCGCGTGGTTACCGAGCTGGCTTGGCACTCGCTGTTTATTCAAAACTTGCTGATTGAGCCAGAGACCCAAGAGCTAGACGGTTTCGACCCCAGCTTTGTGATTATGAATTTCCCAGGCTTTAAAGCCGATACGGCCCGCCACGGCAGCCGTTCTGAAACCATGATTGCGGTGAACTTCGACAAAAAACTAGTGCTGATTTGTGGCACGTCTTATGCGGGCGAAACCAAGAAGTCGGTTTTCTCGATGTTGAATTACGCCCTTCCCGCCAAACGCGTGATGCCGATGCATTGCTCGGTAAACGTGGGTGACGCAGGCGATAGCGCCGTATTCTTTGGGTTGAGCGGTACAGGTAAAACGACCCTCTCAGCAGACCCGAACCGCGTTTTGGTTGGCGATGATGAGCATGGTTGGTCAGAAAATGGCGTCTTCAACTTTGAGGGCGGCTGCTATGCGAAAATGATTAATCTGTCGGCGGAAGCCGAACCAGAGATTTTTGCCACCACGAAACGCTTCGGCACCGTGTTGGAAAATGTGGTGATGGATCCAGATACCCGCGAGTTGGACTTCAATGACAATACATTGGCCGAAAACTCACGTGGTGCCTATCCGCTGAGCTTTATTCCCAATGCGTCCGAAACCGGAACCGCGGGACACCCGAAAAACATTATCATGCTGACCGCCGATGCCTTTGGTGTCTTGCCGCCGATCTCGCGCATGACCCCAAGCCAAGCGATGTATCACTTCTTGTCGGGCTACACAGCCAAAGTGGCTGGCACCGAAAAAGGGGTGACCGAGCCAGAAGCTACTTTCTCGACCTGCTTTGGCGCGCCTTTCATGCCGCGTCACCCATCCGAATATGGCAACTTGCTGCGCGACTTGATTGCGGAACATGACGCCAAATGCTGGTTGGTCAACACAGGTTGGACCGGCGGTGCCTATGGTATTGGCAACCGCATGCCGATTAAAGAAACCCGTGCGCTGCTCTCGGCCGCGCTCGATGGCAGCCTCAACAACGTAGAATTCCGCATCGACGAAAACTTCGGTTTCGATGTGCCGGTCTCTGTGCCAGGTGTCGATGGGTCGATTTTGAACCCGCGCGATACATGGGCCGATAAAGACGGGTATGACGCGCAAGCCAAGAAATTGGTTTCCATGTTCGTCACTAATTTCGATAAGTTCATGGACCACGTCGACGAAAACGTCCGCGCGGCGGCACTTGCTGCTGAATAGTCCTGAATAAATCAGGTAAATAATTCAAAAGGCGGGGCTTAGACCCCGCCTTTTTTGTATTTCTTTCCTATTTTTCTGATTAATAGTATTAATCAAACATATTAATCATACTATTAATGCGCTTCTTCCCAATTATTCGCCGCCATAGCATCTACAACGAGGGGAACCGACAGGGTTAGCTTCGGCGCGCAGGCGTTTTCCATAGTTTGGCGCACGATTTCTATCAATTTCGGGCAATCTTCTTTCGGGGCCTCAAAAATCAACTCGTCATGCACTTGCAACAGCATCCGCGCATCCGTGAGCCCAGCTTTTTGCAGCGCTTTTGGCATTTGTATCATCGCGCGGCGAATAATGTCGGCCGCCGTGCCTTGAATGGGCGCATTAATGGCAGCCCGCTCGGCAAACGCCCGCCGGGCTGGAATTTTGGCGTTAATCTCGCTCAAATGCACTTTGCGGCCGAACAAAGTCGTCACATAGCCTTGCGCTTTGGCCTCGGCTTTCACCGTTTCCATATAGTCTTTAATGCCCGGGAATTTGGCAAAATAGGCGTTGATGTAATCGCTGGCCTGGCCGCGCGAAATGCCCAGCTGATTGGCCAAGCCAAAAGCGGAAATGCCGTAAATAATGCCAAAGTTAATCGCCTTGGCACGGCGACGCACATCCGCGGTCATCTCCGCCAAGGGCACGTTAAACATCTCGGACGCGGTCATCGCATGAATATCATGGCCCGCTTGAAAAGCATCGCGCAGCGCGTCAATCTCGGCCATATGCGCCAACACCCGCAGCTCAATTTGGCTGTAGTCGGCACTGACCAATTGATAGCCCTCCGGCGCCACAAAAGCCGTGCGAATGCGGCGTCCATCTTCGGTGCGAATGGGAATGTTCTGCAAATTCGGGTCCGACGAAGACAGGCGCCCCGTGGTGGTGGCGGCCAAAGAATACGAGGTATGAATGCGCCCTGTTTCGGGATGAATAAAGCCCGGCAAAGCGTCCGTATAGGTCGACTTTAATTTGGCCAGCCCGCGCCATTCCAAAACTAGGCTCGCCAGCTCATGGCCATCGGCGGCAATGCCTTCCAGCACTTCCGCACCCGTGGCCCAAGCCCCGGTTTTGGTTTTCTTGCCGCCTGGCAGAGCCATTTTATCAAACAGAATATCCCCTAGCTGCTTTGGACTGGCAATGTTGAAGGTCTCGCCAGCGGCGGCGAAAATAGCCTCTTCCATACCCGCCATTTTTTGCGCGAACTCGCCAGAGAGGCGCGATAAAACCGTGCGATCGACATGCACGCCAATGGCTTCCATTTCGCGCAAAACCGGCACCAAAGGCCGCTCGGTAGATTCGTAAACCCCCACCATATGTTCGCTCGCCAAGCGCGGCTTTAAATGCCGCCAAAGCCGCAAAGTCACATCCGCATCTTCGGCCGCATAAGGCACCGCCTTGTCTAGAGGCACTTGGTCGAAGGTAATCATGTTCTTGCCGCTGCCCAGCAATTGCTTGATGGGGATGGGCGAATGGTCGAGATATTTTTGCGCCAGAAAATCCATGCCATGACCATGCGCGCCCGCATCTAGCGTGTAGGACAAAAGCATCGTGTCATCAAAGGGCGTCACCTCCAGCCCGTTGCGCGCGAGAACTTGCAAATCAAATTTCGCGTTTTGCAAAACCTTGAGGATCGACGGGTCGGCTAAGAGCGGTTTTAAAATCATTAAAGCCTTGGCCATGTCTATTTGGGTCGGCGCGCTATCGCCGAAATCAAGCCCATCAGAACCACCATGTTGAAGGGGCATATAGGCCGCCTCGCCCGGCGCCACGGCCATGGATATGCCAACCAACCGACATTGCATCGTATCCAAACCATCGGTTTCTGTATCTATCGCCAAGACGCCTGTCTCATAGGCACGCGCCACCATGGCCTCTAATTGCGCCTCGGTTTCAAGGCAGGTATAGTTGGCCGCATCGATGGGCGGCATAGCAGCAGGTAGACTACGATAGGCGCCCGATTCACCCTTTTGGGCGGCGGCTTCAGCCGCTGGTTTCTCGTCGGCAGCCAATGCGTCCGAGGCTCCAAAGGCCTCCGCATCCCAATCATAGCGCGTGGCCAAACGTTTGGTCAGCGTGTTGAATTCCATCGCTTTGGCAAAGCCCAATAATTTAGCGCCCTCTGGCGCGCGCATGGCCATATCTTCAAAACCAACCGGCATGGGCGTGTCTTGGCGCAGCGTCACCAGCTCGCGACTGATGCGCGCCTGCTCGGCAAATTCGATGAGGTTCTCGCGGCGTTTGTTTTGTTTGATCTCCGAGGCGCGCTCCAAAAGCGTATCGAGGTCGCCATATTCGTCGATCAATTGCGCCGCTGTTTTAATGCCAATGCCCGGCACCCCCGGCACATTATCGGCGCTATCGCCAGCCAGCGATTGCACATCAATGACCTTATTGGGCGCGACGCCAAATTTCTCCCGCACTTCGTCGGGGCCAATGAATTTGTCTTTCATCGTGTCGACCATATCAATCGTGCCACCGACCAATTGCATCAAATCTTTATCGGACGAAACAATCGTCACGCGCGCGCCCAGTTTAGCCGCCTCCACGGCGTAAGTGGCGATTAAGTCATCGGCCTCAAAACCTTGCAAATCAATGGCGGGAATATCAAAGGCGCGCACGGCCTCGCGCACGAGGGGAAATTGCGGGCGCAAGTCTTCGGGCGCGGGCGGGCGATGGGCTTTATATTGGTCGTAAATATCATTGCGGAAAGTTTTTCCCGAAGCGTCAAAAATCACTGCCAGATGGGTCGGGGTTTGCGCCCCGCCCATATCGTTCAACAGCTTTAGCAGCATATTGCAAAACCCCGATACGGCGCCAACCGGCAAGCCATCCGACTTGCGCGTAAGCGGCGGCAGCGCGTGATAGGCGCGAAAAATATAGCCAGAGCCATCGACCAAATAGAGGTGATCATCTTTGCTTAGCGGGCTCGAAGCTGGGGATGGGGTCATGGGGGCGGTTCTCTCTCTTAACAATTCTCTTTTGTCACACTAGCAAAGCGCAGAGGCAAAGAAGACATCAAATTGCGTTTTGTCGATTTATTCCCCAGAACAAAAATGCTACACCTTTGGCTCTCGGGTTTTCGGGATGTCATAAGGATTATACCATGTCTGAATTTGCGCTGCGCGCTCAAGGTCTCAAAAAAACCTATAAAGCGGCTGGCAATGCGCCCGCCAAACAAGCCCTCAAAGGCATTGATTTAAATGTGCCGCGCGGCTCGATTTTTGGCCTTTTGGGGCCAAATGGAGCGGGCAAATCGACCTTCATCAATATTCTCGCCGGCATGGTGATGAAAACCGAAGGCACGGCCTCCGTATGGGGCTTTGACATTGACGAAAACCCCCGCCAATCGCGCGCCTCTATTGGCATTGTGCCGCAAGAATTATCAATCGACCCGTTTTTTACCCCGGGCGAAATTATGGAGTTTCAGGCGGGCATGTATGGCGTGCCGAAATCGGAACGCCGCACTCTGGATATTTTAAAAGCCGTCGGCCTCGACGATAAAATAAACGCCTATGCGCGCACGCTTTCGGGTGGTATGCGGCGGCGTTTATTGGTTGCCAAAGCGCTGGTGCATAATCCGCCGGTTCTAATTCTCGACGAGCCAACCGCAGGCGTGGACATTGAGCTGCGCCGCCAGCTTTGGGATTATGTTTTGGAGCTAAACGCGCAAGGCGTGACGATTGTTTTGACCACGCATTACCTCGAAGAAGCCGAAGAGCTATGCGATACCATCGCGATTATCGATCAGGGCGGATTGGTGGCTTGCGACAGCACACAAAACCTATTGAGCCAAATTGATAATAAAACCCTGCTCATTCGTCCCAGCACCTCGCTGACGGCGGCACCTGATTTGGGCGGCATCACCTGTCAGTTGCGCGAGGATGGCCGATTGGCGGTGCAATATAATCCGGGCGACATGCACGCAGGCGCGGTCATCGGCGCGGTGCAAGGCGCGGGCATTGAGATTGTCGACTTAGACACGCAAGGTGCCGAGCTGGAAACCGTATTTATGAAATTGACCAGTCACAAATAACCCCAAACAGGAGCCTCCCATGATCAGACGTTTAAACCATGTCGGCGTTGCCACCCCCTCCATTGACGAGGCGGTAAAGCTATATCGCGATGTTCTGGGAGCGACAAAAATTGGCGAAAAGTTTAAAATGGAAGAGCAAGGCGTCTGGGTCTGTTTCGTCGATTTGCCAAACAGCCAAATAGAGCTCATCGAGCCGATTGACGGGAGCAGCACCATCACCGGGTTTTTGAAAAACA
>JABHDF010000045.1 GCA_018673175.1 Rhodobiaceae bacterium
CAAACTCGGCTCATATAAAACGCCGCCATTGACCATGGCCGCGCCCGCCATGACAGCCGCCAGAGGCGAGACAGAAAAACTGTAGCCAAAGGAGGCCGTGGCGCGTTCCAAATCTGTCCAGCGTGCGGGCACCAGAGGCTCGACCGTTTCCAGCAGCTCGAATGGCACGGCATCTAAAAAGCCAAGTTTTCCAATAAATTCGTGATGCACATCGGCTGGCACCCGGAGGGCCATTTTAATGGCGCCGACGTTGGACGAATGAATAATCACTTCATCGACCGACAAGAGGCGCTCTTGGCCATGCTCGTCTGCGAAGACCTTGCGGCCAATTTTTATCTTTTCGCGCGCATCAAAAGTTTCATCCTCTGCGACCAGCCCAGTGTCCAGGGCCATGGCAGCGGTAAAGACTTTGAAAATCGAGCCGAGCTCGTAAACACCCGAAGTCATATTATTGAAATGCGGCGTCCAACCTTGAGCCATCGGGTCATTGGCATCAAAGTCTGGCAAGGACACCAAGGAGAGGACTTCGCCCGAATGGACATCGACCACAATGGCGCCAGCCCCTTTGGCTTTATGCTTGGCCATCGCCTCTTGCAAAACGTCGCGCACATTATGCTGCACGCGGACATCTAGGCTGCTTTCGAACACGCCGTCAAAACCCTCATCTTCAATCAAACGATCGAGATATAACTCAAGGCCGGCCAGGCCGCGCATGTCCGAGCTGGTAAAGCCGACACTATGCGCCATCACATGACCCGTGGGATAAACGCGGCTGCTGGCGCGGGTCAGCTTCAAAGCCGGATCGCCAAACGCCAAAGTGGCTTGCTTTTGCGCCGGAGTAAGGCCTGATTTCAAATCGACATAGCGGTGCTTTCCCGACATCAAACGAGCGGCGCGCGCTTGGTTTAAGTCGGGCAAAATTTGTTTCAAACGCGCCGCCATTTCGGGGCCATCCCCAATCATCGCGACATCTGCGCCTAACGTTATGGTGGAGATTTGCGTCGCCAAGACAATGCCATTGCGATCGAGGATTGTTGGACGCAGCATATGGTGTTGTTTTTGCGTGCCAGCCTGCCATGCGGGTTTATTTTCCAATACCGTCAATTGCACCAAACGGCCCGCCAAGACGGAGAAAACAAGGACAAAGCAAATTAACGCCAAGCGCAAACGATTGCGGGTTACTTCCACGGCATGTTCGGATAAATCGCCTGGCCCGCCGTTCAAACGACCGCCCAGAGCAGCCGCCCAATCGCGTCCTGCGGCGACCACGGGAAGTTTAGCGCGGCTCATGGGCGCCTCCCGTATTGGTTTTTTGCGGCACAAGCATGACCGGAATAATTTGCGTTTCATGCGAGCGCATATCTTCGACTTGCGACAGGCGCAGGTAATCTAATTGTAAATAATGGCGCGACAGCAATTGCAAACGACGCGGGTCATTGAGGCTGCTCCACTCGGCACGCAAGGTGCGCTGGCGGTCTTGTTCGCGGCTGATTTTTTTCTCTACTTGGCGCAGCAGCCGCGCCTCGGCTTCGGCCGAATAGCGAATGTGATAGAGCGCCGCAATGCATACGACCAGCGTAAGACCCAAAGATATATTTACCCAGCGCATCATCCGCCCACCTCGATTTGAGGGGCGCGACGCGGCATTAAATCGCCGCTTTCTGGAAACGCCGCGGCTTGCGTGCGAAGGGCGACCCGCAGACGCGCCGAACGAGACCGTGGGTTGGCTTGAATTTCCTCGGCGCTCGCCTTGATGGTGCGCTTGACTGGCTCGGCAAAACTTGGCGGCGACATTTCGACATCTGGTTGATGGCGCGACGGGCGACCGGCACGGCCTGTGCGGGGGGCAAAAAACTGCTTCACCATGCGGTCTTCCAGCGAATGAAAGGTCACCACGGCCAAACGTCCACCGGGCTTAAGGATTTGCTCGGCAGCCTGAAGTCCACGCAATAGCTCGCCCAATTCATCATTAAGATAAATTCGAATGGCTTGAAACGTGCGGGTGGCGGGGTGCGATTTGCCAAAGCGTGGCGCGCCCAAAACCGAGATAACCACTTCAACTAAATCTTGGGTGGTAACAAATGGCGCCTTGGCGCGGCGCGCGACAATGGCTTTGGTGATGGCTCGAGCGCGTTTTTCTTCGCCGTAAACGTGCAAAATATCGCTCAACAAATCTGGCTCAGCCTCGTTTAACAAGTCGGCAGCGCTTTGGCCGCTCTGGCTCATCCGCATATCTAGCGGCCCATCGCGCATGAAAGAAAATCCGCGCTCGGCTTCATCTAGCTGCATGGAGGAAACCCCCAAATCGAGCGTCACGCCATCGACTTGCGGCTGGCCAGCTTCTGGCAACAGACGATCCATATCGCCAAAACAACCAGACACATAAATCAGGCGCGAGCCAAATTCGGCGCCCAGCCTGTCCGCGTGTTTTTGGGTGTCAGGGTCTCTATCAATTGCCACCACGGTGCAATCAGCGGCCTGCAAAATAGCCTCGGCATAGCCGCCCGCTCCGAAAGTGCCATCGACATGTGTTTCGTTCGCTTGGGGTGCCAGAGCGTCCACCACTTCGTGCAAGAGTACAGAAATATGGGGAGCGGAAACCGGGGGCACGCTAGCTTGCTGCCTATTGAACACGTCGCCCCCGCTACTCATTGCTTGCCCTCACCCGGCGGCGCGGGAGGCGGCGACGAAAGCGATCGTAACAGCCCCCTTTGTTGCAGCGCCATAGCGCGTGCTTTCGATCTAAAGTCGGCGTAGCTGGCTGGGTTCCAAATCTGGAACTTGGTACCCAGACCAACAAACATCAGCTCTTTTTCTACGCCAGCATGCGCCAGCAACGGCGCGGGCAAAGAAACCCGACCGTCCCCATCAAACGTTAAGTGGTGGCTGTCAGCAAACAAAGAGGCGGCCAAAGCATCGCGCTCTTCGGTGAATAAATCGAGGCGCTCTACCATGGCGCCAATGTCGCTCATCAGCGATTGCCCGCCACCTTCAATGGCAGCTTCGGTGAAAGACGGGTAAACAAAAATGCCATGCGGCCCTTCGTGGGGCGCGGCTTGGCCAGAATTTTGCGAACTATTTTGGGCGAGTATCGCCGAACGGAAGACAGACGGAACCGAAACGCGACCCTTGGCGTCTATCTTGCTCGTCACTGTAGACATGAACATGTCCATGTCGGCTTCCTCCTCCGTTGGTCGCCGCTTTGCGCGCGACACCCTCACCCCTTGTTTCACAGGGCATTTATGGGATTACTTGGGATAGCATGGGTAATCATGGGTGTCAATGGAATTTGGCGGGTGTTTTTAAGGGGAAATGGGCAGATATGGGCAAGCCAATAGCCGATAGGTCCACATCTTGTGGTTTGTATCTTTTGGATTTGCAAGAAAAGCGGTCAGAGGGTCTGTAAGCCGGGTTCTGTGCGCATATCCGAAAATATGGCGGTGACCATTCATCTGGGATGTCCGTTACCGAACACCTCGTGCTACCTACCCGAGCGACAATCCGGAAACAGATTATGTGCCGCTCCTATTTGGTATTGCTCCCGGCGGGGGTTACCCTGCCACTGCTGTTACCAGCAGCGCGGTGCGCTCTTACCGCACCCTTTCACCCTTACCTCCGAAGAGGCGGTTTGCTTTCTGTGGCACTTTCCCTAGAGTTGCCTCTGCCGGACGTTATCCGACGCCGTGTTTCCGTGGAGCCCGGACTTTCCTCCCTCACCTAAGTGAGAGCGATCACCCGACCCTCTGACCGTTTTTTTGCTTACGCCGCTAAAGCCCAAGCGTCAAGAGAGCATATGCGTTAGCTCGGTATTGGCTTGGGTTTAGCTGGCGGATGGTTTCGCCAGACTGGCGCGGCAATAGGCATAAATCAGACTTTGGGTCTCGGCGTCGGCGATACCGGTGACGAGGCTCGGGCGATAGTGGCGCTGAAAGGCACAGACCACATCGTGCATTTGCGCGCCATAGGTGCCATCTGCCTCGATAAGATACCCAAAGGCGGCCAATGCTTTTTGCAAAGGCAATATCGCTTTTTGCGCCGTCGCGTCATCTGAGGGTACCTCGGCTACGGCCTCTTGTTTCACTTGCCCCAGCCACAGGCCGAAGCCCGCCGCGTGCAACTCTGCCCAATCAAAGGCTTCGCCCGGGTCCACTTTGCGGCCCGGCGCAATATCGCTATGGCCGATGACATGACGCGGGTCGAGATTGTTTCGGGTGATGATATCTTTCAACAGCGCATAAAGCGCTTTTCTTTGCGCTTTGGGAAACGCTGCCATTTGACCCTGCGCATCATGGCCTTGATGGTCTAGCTCAATACCTATGGAAGCCGAATTCATATCGCTTTCGCCGCGCCAAGACGCAACCCCTGCATGCCAGGCGCGCCGGCTTTCTTCGACCAGTTGAACAATCTGGCCATCGCGGTGAATGAGATAATGCGCCGAGACTTTCGCAGCCGGGTCGCACATGCGTTCGAGCGCGGCTTGCGCGCTATCCATATCCGTATAATGCAAAATAATATGGCTGAGCTCTGTGGTGCGCGCATCGTGATTGGGCGAGGCTTGAATTTCAATCGGGGTTTGATTTTTCAAACTCATAACACGTTCCCGGCGTGCGCAACCTCACGCTTTCTTAGTCCGATAATCAACACGCCAAACAAGGCAATGCCGCCACCAATCCAGAAACGCACGCCCAATTGATCGCCCCAGAAAATCACGCCCGACATAATCCCGAAAATTGGCGCCATTAGCGTCAACGGAGAGGTGACCGAAACGTCATAGCGCTGCAATAAATAATACATGCCGGCATGGCCGATGAGGCTGGCGCCAACGGCTGTGTAAACCACCCCACCCCAAGCCATCCAACTGGCATTTTGCAACACCTCGACATGGTTGTTTTCAAATATGAGCGACAAAGCAATCAGCGGCGGCCAGCTTAACACGGCAATCCAAGCCTGCATTTGATAGACGCCTGTGTGCTTCATCTGCTTCATCACAATCGTGCCCGCCGAGCCAATGAAGGCGGCTCCCACGACCATAAGAAGACCCAGTCTCTCGCTGATAATGGCGGGGTCGAAACTGATAATGACCACGCCGCCAAATGACATGGCAATGCCCAGCCAGCGACGCCAACCGACTTGCTCGTTTAAAAAGATAATCGACATAATGGTGCTAATCGGTACGCCCAATTGTGTGGCCACAGCGATGGACGACACATTGTCGGCAATCGACATACCGCCATAAAACAACGAGAAATGCGCCGAGCCCATGGCGATGGAAATGAAAATAATCTGCGGCATTTGGCCAGAGACAATTTGCAAGAAAGGAAATAGCAAAAGCGACAGCAAAAGATAGCGCAGCGCGGTAAACAACATCGGTGGAATTTCGCTCACGCCTGCCTTGCCAGCGACAAAGGTAAAGCCCCAAACCAAGCAGATGATGAACATGAGAAAAAGATGTCGTGGTGCCATGAATCGGATGTAGCATGCGCTTGCGTGAAGCATCAACATTTATCTCGAGATTAGGACACCCCATGGCCGCTCTGCTTTTTGACCTCGATGGAACCCTTGCCGACACCAAGCCCGACTTGCACGCGGCGATGAATTATATTTTGCGCAAAAACGGATTGAACGAAGTCTCTGGAGACGCCACCCAAAACCTCATTGGTGGCGGCGCGCGCGTTATTTTGCAGCGCGGCTTGCAAGAAAACGGCGTCACTTGGCCCGACGACCAACTGGATGCAGCAACCGAAGAATTCGTTTTATATTACGACCAAAACATCGACGACCATACGCGCCTTTACCCCAACCTTATGCCGATTTTAAACGCAGCGCGCGCCGGCGGCATTGCTATGGCCGTGGTCACCAATAAACGCGAGAGCCTATCGGCCAAATTATTATTCCGCCTCGGCATTCATGGCTATTTCGATGCGCTGGTTGGCGGCGACACTTTGCCCAAACGAAAACCAGACCCAGACACCATCGAGGAGGCACTCCGGCGCCTCGGCGTAAAACCCCAAGACGCCATTATGGTGGGCGATAGCGAAGCCGATACAGGCGGAGCGATAGCGGCTCATGTCGCCTCGATTTGCGTGAGCTTTGGCTATCGCCGTGTGCAGCTTGACGAGCTGCAGGCGGATGCCATCATTGATGATTTTTCAGAATTTGCGGCGGCCGCAAAACGCTTGAAGCCAGGATTATTCGACGCGCTTTAGAACAACAAGCGGACAGAGATACCGCCGCCGTGGACTTCTTCGCCATCACCGAATTTGCCGCGATAGTTAAACTCAAACGCAAAATAATCATTATGCGCCGCCAGCCCAAGGCCCAGCTCGGTGCTGTCGGAGATTTCGTCTTGCGAGGTCAAATCGAACTCTGTGTCATTGCCAACAAAATTAGCTTTGGCGCTATAGGGAGAGTACTCCGCGACGCTGCGCCAACCGAGGTAATAGTTTGGCTCCCAAACGATGTCGCTCGGGCTGCCGCCGCCGCGCACGAGGCTGCCACGAATGCCGACATAATCGCTGGTCATATCTGAGCTGCCGCCGCGAACGCGCAAGGCCAATTCTGGGTCTACCAGGAAGGCGGTTTGCTCGGTGTAATCATCTTGTTCGAGCGAGAAATAATCGCGACCCGCTTCGACGCGCAGCAAATGGTCGTCTTCGAGGATAGGATAAATAATCCGCGCAGAAGCCGAAGTTGAGGTGCCATCCCAAGCCGCTGACAAAACATCGCTAAGGCCGTTGAATTGCACGCCGCGCACACTGTCAAAAGCAATGGAGCCGGCGGCCGCACTCAGCTCATAGCGAACCGGGCCCAACGCGTCGGCCAGATAGGCGCCAACGCCGAAACTTTCTGCCTTCACTTCATTGCGATTGGGGGCCAGTCCATTGGGCAATAGGCTCGGCTTTTC
>JABHDF010000046.1 GCA_018673175.1 Rhodobiaceae bacterium
AGCGTATACATATCGCTATCTGAGCGCACGCCTGGATATTTGAACAAGTCCCATGTGCCCCCAATGCCGTCTCTTTGTTCAAGAATTTCAAACGAGGTTTTGCGGCTATGTTTTTGCAAATGAAAAGCCGAAGAAATGCCGGAAATGCCGGCTCCGATAATTAAGACATCGGTATGTTTCATATCGTCGGCAGGGCGGGTGGTAGGGGACTGGCTCATGTTTTTCTTCCATTCAAATCATGGCACTCTTGTTAGTCTATGAGTATGCCTTGATTAACCAAAAGGGCAAGCCTTGAGGGTCGTGCGCTGGATTTATTTCATCGTCGGAATGATGAACGATTGGTCGTCAACATCGCCAGACGGCCAGCGCTGCGTTACCGTTTTCACTTTGGTATAAAATTTAATGCCTTCGGGTCCATGCTGATTGGTATCGCCAAAAGCCGAACGCTTCCAGCCGCCAAAGGTGTGATAGGCCACTGGCACGGGTATCGGCACATTAATGCCCACCATGCCCACATTTACTTTCGAGGCAAATTCGCGCGCCGCCAAACCATTGCGGGTAAATATCGCCACGCCATTGCCATAGGGATGTTCCGACGGCAAACGGGCCGCCTCTTCCAAATTATCGGCCCGAACCACTTGTAAAACCGGACCAAAAATTTCTTCCTGATAAGACTGCATATCCGAGGTCACTTTATCGAATAAAGACGGGCCAATGAAAAACCCTTCTTCATTGCCTTGCAGGCTCAGCCCGCGGCCATCGACCAGAAGCGCCGCGCCTTCTTGCACGCCCATCTCAATATAGCTCTCTACTTTGGCCCGATGCGCGGCCGAAACCACGGGGCCATAATGCGCGTCTGGGTCACTGGAAACCCCAACGGTCAGCTTGGCCATTTCTTCTTGCATGCGCCCGACAAATTCATCGGCCGTGTCTTTGCCCACAGGCACCGCCACGGGCAAAGCCATGCACCGTTCGCCAGCCGAGCCGAAAGCAGCGCCAGAGAAATCAGCAATCACTTGGTCCATATCGGCGTCTGGCATAATAATGCCGTGGTTTTTCGCCCCGCCCATGGCTTGCACGCGTTTGCCATTGGCGGCCCCCGTCGCGTAAACATATTGGGCAATGTCCGACGAGCCAACGAAGCTCACCGCCTTAATATCTGGATGATGCAACACCGCATCCACGGCTTCTTTATCGCCATGCACCACGTTCAACAGACCTTCGGGCGCGCCCGCCTCCAGCATCAGCTCAGCCAAACGCACGGGCAGGCTTGGGTCTTTTTCCGATGGTTTGAGAATAAACGCATTGCCGCAAGCAATGGCGATGCCAAACATCCACATGGGAATCATCGCGGGGAAATTAAACGGCGTAATACCCGCCACAATGCCGAGCGGCTGGCGGGTGGCATAAATATCAATGCCGGGGCCAGCGCCTTCGGTATATTCGCCTTTTAGCAAATGCGGAATACCGCAGGCAAATTCGATAACTTCCAGGCCGCGTTGAATATCGCCCTTGGCATCGGCAATCACTTTGCCGTGTTCGGACGACAGCATAGCCGCCAACTCGTCCATATTATCTTCTAGCAATTGCTTGAAAGCGAACATCACACGGGCTCGTCTTTGCGGATTGGTGGCGGCCCATTCTGGCTGCACTTTTTTGGCCGCTTGCACGGCCGCTTCCATATCGGTGGCGCCCCCTAGGCAAACCGTGGCCTGAATTTGGCCGGTGCTTGGGTTGTAAATATCGCCATCGCGGGTCGCGGCCCCGCGCGTCGCTTGACCGCCTATGAAATGTTTAACTTCCCGCATGATTATTCTCCCGATTGCTTAAAACTCGGCGACAAACTATCAGGTAATGCGTGACGCGCCAAACATTAAGTCTCGCGAAAAAACGCGGCGTTTCAGCTGTTTAAAATCTGCTTTACGCCGAGGCTTTGGCTTCCACCAAAGCGCTTTTGTTGAAAAACGGCACGCTCAAAAGGCTTGGCAAAAGCAACACCGCCCCCAAGAGAGCCAACACAAGACCCTACATGGTGAAACTGGCAAACCGCTGCAACATCACCAAGTCTGAGCTCAAAAAGACGCCGGCCCCGAAGCAGAATAAAAACGGCCTATCGCTATCCGCCATCGAGATTTTCGCGCAAGACTTCCAACTCCAGCCATTCTTCCTCGGCGGCGGCCAAATCAGCTTGTGCTTTGGCTAATTTCTTCACGGCGGCATCGAAACGCTCGGGCGCTTTGGTAAACAGCTCGGCATCGGCCAAAATGGCCTCCATTTTTTCTATCTCTCGGGCCAAAGCGTCCATTTCCGCGGGCAGTTTTTCCAGTCGGAATTTGTGTTTATAGCTCATCTTACCAGAAGGGGGCCGCGCGTCCTTTGGGGTCCCTTGCCCGTCTTCTTTGGCGCCCGCAATAGGGCCGACATCTGCCAGCTTGCCTCGGTTTTTAAGACTGGCCTTCTGCTGCCCTTTCATATCGGAATAGCCGCCCGCATATTCCAGCCATGTGCCCTCGCCTTCGGCGTTGAACACGCTGGTGACCGTGCGGTCGAGGAAATCGCGGTCATGGCTGACCAGAATAACCGTGCCCTCATAGGCACCAATCATCTCTTGCAGCAAATCAAGCGTTTCGAGGTCTAAATCATTGGTCGGCTCATCCATGACCAGCAAATTGGACGGCTGGCGCAGGCCGCGCGCCAAAAACAGCCGCGCCTGCTCGCCGCCGGAAAGCACCGAGACAGGGGTGCGCATTTGCGCCGGATGAAACAGGAAATTTTTCATATAGCCAATGACATGCATACTATCGTCGCCCAAAGGCACCCGATCGCCAGAGCCATCGGTCAGCGCATCCTTGACGTTCCAATCTTGCTTGATGCCCGCCCGCTGCTGGTCGAGCAGCAAGGGGGTCAGGTTTTTGCCCAAACGAATATTGCCGCTATCGGGCTCTAGCTTGCCCAATAACATATTCAGCAAAGTGGTTTTGCCGGCGCCATTGGCCCCAATAAGCCCAACCCGTGCGCCGCGTTTTATCTGCGTGCTGAAATTCTCAACGATTTTCTTATCGCCGAAGCTTTTATGAATCTCATCCGCCTTGACCACCAGCTTGCCCGATTGCGCGCCGGCCTGCATCACCGCTTCCATGCCCCCTTGGGGGCCGCGATAGTCGCGTTGTTGTTTGCGCAAATTCGATAAATCGCCCATCCGTTTGACATTGCGCTTGCGCCGCGCCGTCACGCCATAGCGCACCCAATCTTCTTCGCGGGCAATTTTGCGCGCCAATTTATGTTGTTCGCTGGCTTCGCATTCTAATTCGTCGTCGCGCCAATCTTCAAAATAGGCAAAACTTTTGCGCATAATCTTGGTTTTGCCACGGTCGAGCCAGACGGTTTGATTGGCCATATTCGACAAAAAGCGCCGATCATGGCTCACCAAAACCAGAGCCGAATTAATCTGGCGCAGGGCTTGCTCCAGCCATTCGATGGCGGGCAAATCGAGATGATTGGTCGGCTCATCGAGCAACAGGATTTCAGGCTGGGTGGCCATGGCTTTGGCCAGAGCCACGCGGCGTCGCTCGCCGCCAGACAGTGGCGCGAGAACGGCCTCGGGGGGAACATGTAAATCCGCCATAAGCTGGAAAGCGCGTTGGCGGTCTTCATTGTTCAACACATCTTGCAGCACATAATCTTCGGCCGTGGTAAAGCCGTCGAAACTTGGGTCTTGCGCCAAATACTCAATGGCAATGCCTGGCTGCACAAAGCGCTCGCCGTCATCGGCATCGACCAGGCCGGCGATGATTTTAAGCAGGGTTGATTTGCCGGAGCCATTGCGCCCAACCAAACAAATGCGGTCTTCGCGACTGACCGATAAAGCGGCGCCATCCAGCAGAGGCTGAACGCCGTGCGTGAGGTGGATGTCGTCGACATAAAGAATGGGAGGGCTGGCGGCCATAGCAGAAGCTAACTTTCGAATTGCAGGAAGCGCATCTATAGCCTGTCATGGGAGGGAGGGGAATGGGGAAATGGCGGATTAGATAGGGTAGCCCAGATAAAGGACGATAAATAGGAACGCCAGTCCATGCGCTAGACTTATCGCCGGAATCTGGATAGCCTAATTCGGACTTCAAAAAAAATAAAAGGAGAAAGTCATGCGATTTATAAAATATTGTCTTTTAGCTCTGGTAATAGCCTTTCCGGCTGCTGCACAGGAAAACCTCCATCTCGGTTCCCTCTCTTGGGCTATCACATCTGGGGATGGCGAAAACGGAGACCTAGATTTTGATGTAGATGCCACTGCCCTTACGGGAGAGTATTTCGTCTCAGAAAAAGTAAGCCTTGGCATCACTTTTGAAGATTACGAGGAGCAATACGACTTCTATGCTGACAATGACTTATGCGAAACAGACAGCCTTCAACTCGGCGTGGCCTATCATGCTCGTCGCGCGAACATCCTCGCCGGCACCGGAAAAGGCTATAGTGTTGGAATTAGGTCAGATGATCGGTCGACCGATTGCAGAGATGACAACGGCTTCGCCTCTAGCGATGACGAGACCACCGAATACATCGATTTTAAATATGACCGAGGCTTAGGCAATGGATTGACCTTCAGAGCCTATCTATTGACCGATATCGATGACTTTTTGGACGACCGCGAGATAGGCTTAGGCTTAACTAAAATATTTGGCGACCAAATCGGTATCAGTGCTTTATATGCTATCTCAGAATCAACCGAGTATAGCTTTGATGTTGACAGCTCTGTCTTTGAGGTCTCGGCTAGTTTTTACTTCTAAACCTGCTTCGTAGGGCACCAATACGAACTAGACTGGCGACGCGACCTCCTCACAAAGGAGGTCGCGTCATCCGGTTGTTCTGGCCAGAGCCATGTGACTGTTACCTTTCGAAAGCGGTGGTCGCGAGGGTAGAATTCCTAAGCAGGCGCAAGGCGGGCTAGAGCTTACTTCGCAAGCAAAGCCCTTTTAGCGTGAACTTAGGTGAAAATCCGTAACCTCAGAAACCAATAAAAAAGCCCCCAGTCTTGGGGGCTTTTTTATTGGTTGCGGGGGTAGGATTTGAACCTACGACCTTCAGGTTATGAGCCTGACGAGCTACCGGGCTGCTCCACCCCGCGACAGATATTGAAACAGGGCCAAAAGCCCCGTGAAGTGCAGTGGTTGTAACACAAAATAGCCGTTTGCATAGAGGCTTCTCACCATTTCCTAAAAATATTCCACGCGCCTTTGCTTTTCCGCCAATTGGTTACATTTATCTCGACTTTTGCTAAGCTCTCCAGCATAAGCAAGTGCGCGTAACCAGATGAAGAACCCACCCATGTCGATGACCGAACCGCTATTTGACAGCAAAACCCTCGACCTCCATGTCGACAATGCCATCGGCATGGGCAATCGCAGGTGGGTCTTCCAACATCCCGATAATCCAAAACTGTGCATCAAAGTCGCCCGGCAAGCCCATATCCGCGACCAATTAAACGCCAAAGGCGGGCTATACCGGCATATGCCCACCACGTGGCGAGATGACAATGTTTTGGAAGCCCGCGCCTATCGGCAAAAAGCCTTAACCACCACCGACCCCTATGTGTGGCAACATTTGCCCCACATGCATGGCTGGCAGGCCACCAATTTAGGGCCCGGTTTGGTGTTCGATTATTACACCGATGCCCAAGGCCAACCCGCCGCCAATCTGGAGACCGTGTTGCAAACCCAAGGCGCCACGCCGGCGCTAGAGGTAGCCGTTGAAAATCTTCATGCCTATATTTTAAAAACCGAAATTTGGATGCGCCATCCCGGGCCGCCCAATATTGTCTGGGCCGCCGATGGGCATTTAAAGCTCATTGATTGCCTCGGCACATACACAATGGGCTGGCAGCACCGCTTCGCAGGGCTGCGCCAAAAGCGCCTCAAACGCCATTGCGCCTATCTCGACACAGCCATCGCCCGCGCGCTCACCTAGAGCGCTATCCTCAAGGAAGACGTGCGAAAGCCGCTTGCGGGCCGATTAGTGATGTCAGGGGTGTTTGAATTGTGAAGAAGAGTACAGAAACTGTTTCATATTCCGCAGACCTGGCAACGACCTACTCTCCCACACCTTAAGATGCAGTACCATCGGCGCTAAAGCGTTTAACTTCCGAGTTCGGGATGGGATCGGGTTTAGGCGCTTTGCCAT
>JABHDF010000048.1 GCA_018673175.1 Rhodobiaceae bacterium
AAAGCAGCTGGGATTCCTTCTTCGAACGCTTTTCGACAGGCTCCGTGCGGCTGCAAAAAGCTTATGCGTTTTCCAGTTCGCAAGCTTATGACGAAGAGAACCCAGCCTATCTAAAAGTGCTGAATGCAAACTATAGCCATGACTTGACGGTTAATTTCGGAACCCAGGCAGGGGAATTAAACACCGTAGGCACTTTCGATGGCATTGAGGCGGGCGGCTTTGATGTCACGTGGGATTTCAGTTTCACCGATACAAATGGCCCGTGCGACGCTTCAGGCACTTGTTATTTGCCTGTTTCGGATGCGGCGGGAGCCAATGCGGCGAATTTGAGAACAGACGATATGGGCGTCAGTAATATACCTGGTGTGGGGCTGATGAATATGGCCTTGCCAAATGGTAAGCATAGTCTTCTTGTGCGCTCGAACTTGGCTAGCCAAACGGATAATGGGTGTAGTTCACAAAACTCATGTCGTCTGCACGAAACCGAGTTTCAGCCCATGACGCCGAAATAAACTTAAATTTCTTCCGTCTGCATTTTGGGGCCAAGATAGCTCGTCAATACAATGTAATACTCGTTAATGATGGTATCTAGGGACTTATGGGCATCATGGGCTCGACCAACAGCAAACATAAAACTATCCAGCAGCAGAACATAGGTGCGCGAGACACTTGCCTCCTCCTCGCCACGCACAGCGAAACCGCCAATTTTCAGTAAATGCGCATAGCGTGTCGCGAAGAAATCGAGGGTTTGTTCATGTCGTGCAGCAACCCCCTCATCGGCTCTTACGGCAGCCAAGCCACCGAAAACCCAAGGGTTATCCTCGCAATAGCGCGCAAGATTGTGCAGCAAGGCTCTCTGAACCTCTTTCCATGGCATGTCGAAGGCTTCTTTTTCTAAAATTTTGATTTGCTCATTAAAGTCATCCTCGAAGAAGCTGATCAAGCTGACCAACAGGGCAGATTGATTAGGCCAATAGCGATAAATCGAGGTTTGTTTGATATTCGCGCGCTCGCAAACGGCACTCAGGGAGAGCCCGCCATAGCCGCGTTCGGCAATAATTTCTTGGGTTGCCTTTAATACCATTTCCACGCGCTCCTTGGAACGCAATTGTTGGGGACTTTCTCGAGAAGATACCATAAGGATGTTTTATCTTAAAATTTCGGCGGGGTAAACAAATCAGATTGGAAGGGTGACAAAATGTCTTTGTAAAGAGCTCTCACGGCGGTTTGTGAGGGAAGTTATTTAGAAACTGTGTCATTTAAGGGTTGAAGTCACCCTTATATTAGTGACATATATTCATGTAATTATGAGGCACGAGTTTGCATGAGTAAGTTATTTGTAGTTTTGTCACTTGCGTTACTGACAGCATGCACGCGTGCGCCAGAGCCGCTAGATATGGATGCCGTGACCCTTGAATTGCGCTCTGATTTGAACCAATTAGGTTCGGTGGCGGTTCCCCTAGACGAGCCACTGCGGCTGTATCAAGCCATTGCCCGCGCTATTTTATACAACCGCGAGTATAGGTTATCCATCATGGAAGCCGCGCTTAGTCAGCGCCAATATGATTTGGCGAAAACCAATATGTTGCCCGCTTTAACCCTCAGTGCCGGGTATTCCGGGCGCGATAATTATGCCGCCTCGGCCAGTACAACATTCACCAATAACCGGCCCGACCCTTTGCCAAGCTCCCCGAGCTATAGTGTTTCGCAAGATAAGAACCGATCCACGTCCAGTGCAGCCTTTACCTGGAATATTTTGGATTTCGGTTTGTCCTATGTGCGGGCGGGCCAGAGTGCCGACCGCCGCATGATCGCCATCGAGCGCCAACGCAAAGTCGTTCACAATATTGTCCGCGAAGTCACCTCATCCTACTGGCGCGCGATTGCGGCGGATAATCTTCTGGATGAGTTAGGCCCTCTCTTGCGACGAGTCGAGGAAGCTTTGGCCGACAGTCGCCGGATTGAGCAAAGGCGCCTCACCCCGCCGGTGGAAGCTCTAATTTATCAAAAGGAATTGCTCGAAATCCGTCGCACATTGCATACGCAGCAACGCTCGCTGATGACGGCTAAACTGGAGCTGTCGCAGCTTATGGGTTTTCTTCCCGGGCAGCAATTTACGCTGGCGAAAGTTGAATATATCATTCCCGAAATTGCGATGAATATCTCGCTGATGGAAAATACAGCGATGATGAGCCGACCCGAGTTGATGGAAACGCGGTATCAAAAGCGCATCAGCCAAAGCGAAGTCAGGGCGGCTCTTTTGTCGATGATGCCAAACCTAAGCCTGACGGCCTCCGCCAATAGCGATGATAGCGACTATCAAAAACACAATGACTATGTCGAGATGGGTGCGCAGGTAAGCTATAACTTACTGTCGGCCTTCAGCGGCCCGAAAAATCGTGACGTGGCCAAAGCCGGCGTCGATGTGGCCGAAGAGCGAAGACTGGCGATGGCGATGGCGGTCGTGTCTCAAGTCCATATCGCCAATATGAACTTTGTTCAATCGCGCCAAGACTATCGGGTGGCGGAAGAATATCTAGATGTCTCCAAGCGGTTAACCAAACAAACGCGGGATGCGCAAAAGGTCGCCAAATTCGGCGAGCTGGAAGTGATACGCCAAGAAGCCAGCTTGCTGTTGGCCAATCTGCGTCGCGACATTGCCTTTGCTGAATTGCAAAACAGTTTCAGCACGGTTTACGCGTCCGTTGGTCTCGATGTTGTGCCGAGCCACTTAGAAGATATGAGCATTGCGAACCTCAGCCAAGCCATCACGCAAAGCCTGAAAAAATGGGGCCTGAAGTATAAAAGCGTCGTCGGGGAGAGCCGACGGGTTATCCTTCCGATTGCTGACCAGAACCCCATGTTGGGGGCCAATGGTTTCGTCTTTGCTGCCAATACTTTCGATGTGGGAGAGCCGGTGAAATATTCAATCGGCATGCAAGACGGCACGGCTTTACCCGATTGGGTTGCCTTCGATAGTGATTTACGAAAAATTTCAGGTGTGCCGCCCAAAGAGAAAATGCAGTTGAGCTTACGGGTGATTGCGCAAGGCCCCGAAAGGCGAGTAACCGATAGCTTCGTTTTACAATTGGATGATGCCAAGAAAGGCATATCCACGAAGCGACAGAAAACACCCGCCGCAGCGCCTGTGCCCATCCCCATACCGGCGGCACCAGAACCGACAGTAGCTCCTACAGTAGCTCCAACACGTGCTCCTATAGTGGCACCTGTAAAAGCACCGCCAGCCCCCAAAGCGCCAATCTCGACGCAAGCGCCGAAAAGCCAAGCCCCCGGGTTTGTTCAGGCAAAGGCGCTTAACTCTCTGGCGAAGGCACAAAAATTTTCCGATAAAATCAAGAACACGGTCGGCTTGCAGTCCTTTGTCCGCAAAACCAAACGACTTAATCCACCTATGTATCGGGTGATTATTCCGGCTTTCTCGCCAGACGACGTCCCGTCCATTATGCAAGCGCTGGAGCGCGTTGGCGTTCGCGATGCTTTCATGACGCGCAATTAAGTCGCGCCGGCGGGACGGGTGGCTAAAATCCGCTTTCGCGCAGCAACAGGGCGCTAATGGCCCTTCCTAGCGCTCCCATTGGGGCGTATGGCGCCGTTTCAATATGCAAACGACCAACAATATTGGCCCCAATTTGCTTCGGCGGATGGAGCAATTCGGCGCGTAATTTGTAATAGGCATCCACCGTTCGGGTTCCATTGCCTTCGGCATGGACGGCAATGGCTCCCCCATGGGTGGAAGTGAGTTCCGGATAAGCCAATTGCTCAATCGCTGTATCCTCAATAGCGATAAGGCGGGCGGCAAATTTACCGTGCACGCCATCATCTGCGATAAATTTAACCTCGGCGCCCTTTTGGATGCGGTGCATTTGGGTTTCCGCCACAAAGGAGACGACTTGGCTTTGGCGGGGCTCATAGATGAAAAACAATCCTTGTTCCGGTTCCAGCCAATGGTCGGGCGCCAGATGGCGGGTAAATTGAACCACGCCGGATGACGGGGCATGCAATTGTATGGCGGCCCGCCGCTTGCGCAGGCCGCTCAGGCGAGATTGCGCCTCGGCCAAGCGTTGTTCGATAACCAATTTGTCGCGCAAATTTTTCAACGACGCTGCATAGCGCGTAACTTCCAGCGACAGCAGGCGCGCTTTGCGTTCCGCCAGCCCTATTTCATGGTCCAGCGTTGGATTAAGGGTCGATAAAAGCGCATCGCCTTCTTGGACGGTCTGCCCGTTGGTTACATGTAGTTTGACAGCCTGCGCCGCGTCTGGCAGGTGAATGGAGGTTTTAAATGTGCTTTCTATGATAGC
>JABHDF010000008.1 GCA_018673175.1 Rhodobiaceae bacterium
CCGAGTGGCTGAAGGCGCACGCTTGGAAAGCGTGTAGGCGTTTATAGCGTCTCGAGGGTTCGAATCCCTCTCTGTCCGCCACGCTAAAAGGGCTTGGCGCTAGAAGGGCTTGGCAGCTTAGCTGCCTTTAGCCCGCTTTGTGCCAGCGTAGGGGCGTAAGCCCCGAAGTCGGCAGTTTCGCAGGTATCCAAGGTGAAGGCGTCGAAGCAGGCTTATTGCATTAATCTGCTATATTGAATTTATCCATCCGCAATTTGTTTAAATTACTTTCAGAGCCTATTCTTTTAACTGCTTCAGATGCATGTTGCAGGATACGTTTTTGAGTATCATCTGCATTTTCGAGCATCCCACATCTTAGCGCCGCTCGAATGCAAGCATCTAATTCATCCCCCCTTAATGATTTGAACAAACTATAAAAATCATCCGCACTGAGTGAGCCTAATATCGGCTCTTCATCGAGTTGCGCGAGACTATCCTCATTTGCAATACGTTTAAGAATTTCTAATGGTGTCTTTTGTCGGCAGCTTTGAGCATAAAAACTTTGAAATTCTTGCCACATTTTTTGATCTAAATGACCCGACCGATGATTACAGTGGCTCATGTTAAAAAATTCTTTGTCCCCCCTCTCTGATATCGCCAACGTTATAAGCTCATCCGCATCTATTTCGGCACCTAACTTCCGCAGAATTAAGATTGCCTCCCCTAAGGCAGAAGTTTCAATAGTTTGAATGCTAGCCCTACAAGCTTCGACCATTTTCTCTATGATTTCATCTTGATTATTCTCAAGGCTGCCGTGAAAGAGAGCCCATGCTTCGTTAACAGGAATCGCTTGGCTGCGTGCTTCCGCACCTTTATCGTAATTCCGAATCTCTCGAACGATATCTTCCTCACAAAAGTATCCACGTTTTACAGATTGGGCTATCTCACTATCTAAAGTGTCTGTGGCCCAGTATCCATAGTTTGCCAACATATCAAGCCAACGCTTCCATTTCGCCTTTTGTTGATTTTTCTGTTCAGACTTGTCTGATAGCAAATTTCCATCGTCGTCAAGATATGACTGAAGGTCGTATTCAGACATTTCTAGAATAAATTCATGGTCAGGAAAGTCACCTGATTTGATATACAAAGAATAAGTAAAAAGGACTAAATCGGATAAAGCTTTATCGACTGTCTCCTCTTCACAATTTTGCAAGAAAGGTCTTATCTCACTCTCAAGCGTTTGAATTTTCTTTATAATCCGTATGTTCGTAATACCTAAATTGTGGCATTTCTCCATAAGCAACTTGTTGCTGTCTTCATTGTCAAACACAATCTCCGTGCATTCTTCGGGATTAGGCGAAAACTCAAATTCCCTATCAACTACTTTTTCTCTGAATGTTTCGTATTTTTTCTTCGCGTCGCAATCAAACTTTTCGTCATTAACAATGAGAACAACTTTGCATCGTCTTTCTTCTTTTAGCTCAGAGATGAAACCCATTAGCGCTTGAGTATCAAGCTGCGTGCGCTCGAAATCATCTAGACAAATTATGGTTTCCTTAATGCGCAAAACATCGGTCATTTGGTTTGCGCTAACCTTTAATCTGAGGAAGTCTGCATTATCTGCCAAATATGGAAGGCTCTTCTTGCCAAGTTTTTTGACACGGTCCAGCTTTGATATTTTTCCAGCAACCGAGCTTATATGTTCGCTTTTGACAAGGGTGGCTAGCTTGAGGTCAGCTAATAAATCTAAACCGAAAAGTGAGACGTAAGAGTAATAACTCAGCTTTACACGCTTTTCGCAGATTGCCGTTTTTAGAAATTTATTCCAAGCATAGGTTTTTCCCGACCCCCATGAACCCCGAATAACGATAACTTCCGGGACATTCGACGCTAAAAAGCGATTAATCTGGTCTTCTATAACTCGCAATGAAGTCATGCCATCTGAAAATGCCAAATCCAGCACTTCTCCTTATTGTTTTTATTTCTGCTACTCTAGGCACCCTCTGTAGTCTACGCAATAAAAAAGCTGCGCCAGCCTAGGGACGACAGCCCCGAAGTCGCCCCCTCCGCCTTGCCAAATTCGTTTTGCCTGATAGTCTCTTTTGAAAAGGGGAGACTGACACATGAACCGCAAATATATTCTTTACGCTTTTATCTCTCTCTTGCTGCTGGTCGGTATCGCGGCCTTTTTTGTGGCCGACCGAATAGACCGCGCGCGCACGATTAGCACTTTGTTTACCGGCGCCGAGCAATTGGAAAATTTTCCGCGGTTTCATAAAATTTTCCCCACATCAGAAATGCCGCCCGCGCCAGTGGCCAAACCATTTCCAAAAGCGGCACGCCAAATCGCTTTGCCCGAGAGCTTTATCTACCAGGGTAAAACCTGGAACACGATTGAGTTTTTGACCCTCATCGACACGGCCGCTCTCTTGGTGCTGAAAGATGGCGAGATTATTCATGAGCAATATCGCGCCACAGGCGGGCCCGACGTGCAGTGGATGTCTATGTCGGTGGCTAAAAGTTTCATCTCCGCGCTTATCGGCATTGCCATCGAAGAGGGCGATATTCGCTCTATCGAAGAACCGATTTCGGATTATGTGCCGATGCTGCGTGGCTCTGCCTACGACGGGGTGCGCATTAAGGATGTGTTGCAAATGTCGTCGGGCGCCAGCTGGAATGAGGATTACAATGACCCCGAAAGCGACATTAATCGCTTTGCCCGAATTTTTGCTCTCGGGGGGTCGATGAATGAATTTACCGCCACGCTGACCCCCGACATAGAGCCCGGGGTTTACAATAAATATAATTCTACCGACACGCAGGCGCTGTCCATGTTGCTGACCCAAGCGACCGGGCGCAGCGTGACCGATTATATGGTCGAGAAACTTTACCATCCCCTGGGCGCCGAAAGCCCGGGCTATTGGCTGACCGACAGCGAAGGCATGGAAATGGGTTTTGCGGGGCTTAATTTAACCGCGCGTGATTATGCAAAATTGGGCGAGCTATACCGCAATGGCGGCCAATTCGAGGGCCAGCAAATCGTGCCTCGCGCGTGGGTGCGGGCTTCCACCACCCCTGATGCCCCGCATCTTTTGCCGGGCGCGGATAATGCTTTATCGAATTATCCTTGGGGCTATGGCTATCAGTGGTGGGTGCCAAGCGGCGAGACGACCGATTTTTCGGCTGTCGGCGTTTACAATCAATTCATTTATGTGTCGCCCAAAAATCGCATGACCGTGGTTATGCTATCGGCAAATAGCGGCTATGGCGCGCGCCCTGATGGCGCGACGGATTATGAGTTTGAAGCTGCGGTTTTTCTGCGCACATTGGTTGAAGCGCAAAACTAGTCACCCTAGCGGCATCTCGAAGAAGGCTTTGCGCAAGAGTGAGCGTTTAGGTTGCGTCGTTTTTCTTAACTAATTTTTATTCTAGCCCGTATACTGGGGGTAATAAAAATAAGGAAGAAAACCGATGGACTTTATTATTCATACCCCGATGGAATTGATGCTCAATGCCTCGATGGAATTTATCCGCAATATTCCGATGGAATTTGTCATCAATACATTGCTGCTCATGGCGGCGCTTTTCATTACCGTCATTGGCACGGGTGTCGCTTTTTTAGTTTTGGTTTATCTGCGCGACCGTTTGCAGACCAAAAATGCCATTCATCGCAATTATCCGGTGCTGGGCCATATGCGCTATATTTTGAAAGAAATGGGTGTGTTCTTTCGCAGTTATTTCTTTGCCGCCGACCGCGAGGAATTGCCGTTCAATCGGTTTCAGCGCGATTATGTGAACTCTATGGCCGATAGCCAAGGTGGGGTGATTGCCTTTGGCTCGAATTATCCGCTGCATGCCTCGGGTTCCATTCGTTTCGCCAATAGTTTTTACCCGACTTTGGAAGAAGATGTTTTGCACGTCAAAAAAGTCACCTTCGGGCCAGACACGGCGCATCCTTATACGACGGAAAGCTATTTCAATATTTCTGGCACCTCTTATGGCTCGATGTCGGGCAGCGCGATATTGGCTTTATCGGCCGGGGCGAAAATGGCCGGGGCTTGGCACAATACGGGCGAGGGCGGGTTTTCGCCTTATCATGCCGCGGGCGGTGGCGACACAGTGTTTCAGATTGGCACGGCGAATTATGGTGTGCGCGATGAACACGGCAATCTTGATTATGAGAAATTGGCCGCATTGGCCCAAAATCCCCAGATTGTGATGTTTGAAATTAAACTATCGCAAGGGGCCAAACCCGGCAAAGGCGGCATTTTGCCAGCCGCCAAAGTGACGAAAACCATCGCCAAAACGCGGGGTATCGCCCAAGGCGAAGACAGTATCTCGCCCAATCGACGCCAAGATGTGGCCAATGCCGACGACCTGGTAAAACTGATTAAAAGGGTGCGCAAAGCGACGCAAAAACCCGTCGGGATTAAATTCGTGCTTGGGCGTCCGAAAGATTTGGATGACTTGCTCGAGGCTTTTGCTCACCATCAAGTGTTTCCAAGTTTCATCACCCTCGATGGCGCCGATGGTGGCACGGGCGCGGCGCCAGCCGCCCTGATGGACCATGTGGGCATGACGTTGAACGAAAGCCTGCCCGTGCTCATGGCCAATTTGGAAGAGCGAAATTTGCGCGATACGATTTTGGTTTGCGCGTCCGGCAAGCTGGTGACGCCCGCCGAGATTGCTTGGGCTTTATCAGAAGGTGCCGTGGCGGTTAATTCCGCCCGCGGGCCGATGTTCGCCCTTGGCTGCATTCAAGCCCTGCAATGCGATAAAAACACCTGTCCGACGGGCATCACGACGCATCGAAAACGTCTGGAACGCGGGCTCGACCCGAAAGTGAAATCGCATCGAGTGGCTAATTATCTGACCAATACGAAAAAACAAGTTGGCTATATTGCCCATGCGACGGGGGCGAATTGCGCCCGTTCTATGCGCCGCGATCGGGTGTTTCGCATTGGGGAGAATGGCTGATGGCAAAACCGCAACCCGCACCCGAAGAAGATTGCCCCGCGCCGGACGAAGATTGCAAAGTGACCCAAACCCTCGACGTGGTGACCCGCTTAAGCCATGTAGTCAAGCGCGGGCTGATAAAGCAGCGGATTTTTGCCGCCACCTGGTCGATGATTGTGTTTCTCGCCATTCAATCTTATCTCACCACCACGATGAGCATGGCGACCAATATGTGGCTGATGGTGGGGGTTGGCGCCGCTTATGTCCTCTCGATTGGGGTGGCGCTGCGGCAAATTAAAATCCTCGATAAAGAATATGCCGCCAAATTGGCCGAGGTGGAATAGAGCTGGAATAATTGTCTCTCACGTATCGCCTCTCATGTATTGTCTCGGGGCTCAAAAACGAATAGGTTGCGGGCAATATATCTTATCGCGCCAACCTATCTCGCGATTTTTCATGGAGAGCAAAATGACTGCACGTGTTGAATTTTCCGGCCTTCAGGTCGACAAGCAATTGGCTGATTTCGTAGAGAACGAAGCCATTATCGGAACAGATGTATCGGCGGATGACTTTTGGCAAGCCTGCGCCCATGTGCTGAACGCGCACCGCGACACCAATAAGGCTCTGCTGGAAAAACGCGAGCACCTGCAAGCGCAAATCGATGATTGGCACAAGGCCCGCAAAGGCCAAGCGCATGATGCGGCTGCCTATAAAGCGTTTTTGCAAGAGATTGGCTATTTGGTACCCGAAGGCCCAGACTTCACCATTGAAACCGCGAATGTCGATGATGAGATTGCCAAAATCGCCGGCCCGCAATTGGTGGTTCCGGTTAAAAACGCACGCTTTGCGGTCAATGCCGCCAATGCGCGGTGGGGCTCTTTATATGATGCGTTTTATGGCACAGATGCCATCGACCAAAGCGGCGCGTTATCGCCTGCCGGAGCTTATAATCCGGTGCGTGGCGATGAAGTTATTCGTCGGGCCAAAGCTTTTTTAGATGACATGGCGCCTTTGGCGGGTGTCTCGCATGCCGCGGCAACCGCTTATAAAGTGGTCGACGGCGCGCTTGTGGTGTCGCATGCCGGCGGGGAAGCTGGTTTGCAGACCCCTGAAAAATTTGTTGGTTTCCGTGGCGCGCCAGACGCGCCCGAAGCTGTGTTGTTGCAGAATAATGATTTGCATGCCGAAATTTGGATTGATGCCAGCCATAATATCGGCAAAGACGATGCCGCCCATGTGGCCGATGTGTTTTTGGAAAGCGCTGTCACCACAATTATGGATTGCGAAGATTCTGTGGCGGCCGTGGATGCGGAAGACAAAACAGAAGCCTATCGCAATCTGCTTGGCTTGCTGCGTCGGGATTTGAAAGTGGAAATGAGCAAAGGCGGCAAAACCATGACCCGCGCGCTCGATCCCAATCGCGATTACACAGCCCCTGACGGCTCGACCCTGACTTTGCCTGGCCTGTCGCTGATGCTGGTGCGTAATGTTGGCCATCTGATGACCAATCCAGCGATTTTGGATGACCGTGGCCATGAGATTCCAGAAGGTATTATGGATGCCGTCATGACCGGTCTTTTGGCCAAACATGACCTGAACAAAGCCGATGCGAGCCAGAAAAACAGCCCGCAAGGTTCGGTCTATATCGTGAAGCCAAAAATGCACGGCCCCGAAGAAGTGGCTTTGACCGATGCTTTGTTTGGCTCGGTAGAAGCGGCTTTGGGCTTGCCAGCCAATACGATGAAAATGGGCATTATGGACGAAGAGCGCCGCACCACGGTGAACTTGAAAGAATGCATTCGGGCCGCCAAAGCGCGGGTGATTTTCATCAATACGGGCTTTTTGGATCGCACCGGCGATGAAATTCATACCTCGATGGAAATGGGGCCGATGATCCGCAAAGCCGATATGAAAACCTCTGGCTGGCTGACGACTTATGAAGATTGGAATGTCGATATTGGTTTGGCCTGTGGTCTGCAAGGGCGCGCGCAAATCGGCAAAGGCATGTGGGCCATGCCAGATTTAATGGCCGCCATGTTGGAACAAAAAATCGGCCAGCCGAAAGCCGGTGCCGATTGTGCTTGGGCGCCCTCGCCAACGGCGGCGACCTTGCATGCCATGCATTATCATTCGGTAGATGTGGAAGCGGTGCAAAACCAGTTGAAATCGCGTCCGCGCGCCTCGCTGGATACGATTTTATCGATGCCGGTAGAGACCCATCCACAATGGTCGCCAGAGGATGTGCAGCAAGAGCTCGACAATAATGCGCAAGGCATTTTGGGCTATGTGGTGCGCTGGATTGACCAAGGGGTGGGCTGCTCGAAAGTGCCCGATATTCATAATGTGGGCCTGATGGAAGACCGCGCGACTTTGCGTATCTCCAGCCAGCATATTGCCAATTGGCTGCATCACGGCATTTGCACCGAGGCGCAAGTGCGCGAAACCATGGCGCGTATGGCCGCCGTGGTGGATGGGCAAAACGCAAAGGATGCTGACTACACACCGATGGCCGATAAATTGGATAGCTCCATCGCCTATGCGGCGGCTTGCGATTTAGTGTTTGAGGGCCGCTCGCAACCCAGTGGCTATACTGAGCCCTTGTTGCACGCGCGTCGTTTGGAATATAAAGCCGCGCTTTAAACCCCTTCGGGTTTGAAACGAGAAGGGCCGCGCTTTTTGAGCGCGGCCTTTTTTATTTTAAGAGGTCGCTTTCAAGCGCGCTGTTGCGAAAGAATAGGTATAGCCGGCCAAAGCGCCAACCAAGCAGAGGCTGATAAAGCCATCCCATTCGCGCGCGGCGCCAATGGCGGTGATTTGAAAAGCCGCGGTCAGAGACACCAGCGTCACCAGCATGGAAGCAAATCCAGCTATCGCGAAAACCAGATTGGGCAATATTTTGACCCATTTGGCGATGAGGGTGCCGACAATCATGGCGATGAAAAACCCGACGCCGAAAATAACGCCGAATAAGGGCTGCATTTTATAAATATCGTGAAAAGTGGTGGAGAGGCGGGTGCCGAACGGAATGTCAACGCCCAGCGCCAGCAGATGCCCGAGGTTGAACTGCGTCGAAACGGCGGCGCCGATAATATTTAAAACCAGCAAGCCCGCTAGAAAGCCTAAGGCTTGTGCTTTGGATGGTAGGAATTTCCCCATGGCCGACGTCTCCTCAATGTCTCTTTTCTTTATAGAGGAGGCCACGCCTATATTGCAACTGTCGCAAAAGCCAATATAGTGCAGGGAATAAAAGGGGAATTAGATATGCGTGCAATGAAACGGGCTTGGATTGTGGCGATTGTGTCTGCCATGGCTTTTGCCGTGCCGGCCGAAGCAACCGACTATCAGTTAGATGAAGTCGTCGATGGGTTAGACACGCCGTGGTCTTTGGCCTTTTTGCCCAATGGCGATATGCTGGTAACCGAATTGCCGGGCCGTTTGCGGGTTATTCGCAATGGCAAGCTTGTCGCAACGCCGGTTGGCGGGGTGCCGGAAAGCCTTTATGGCGGTCAAGGCGGGCTGATGGATGTGGTGCTGCACCCAGATTTTAAAACCAATCAAATAGTCTATCTCTCGCTTTCTGTTGGCACGTCAGAGGCCAGTGCACTTCGCGTGGTGCGCGGGCGTTTCACCGGCACAGCGCTGGAAGATGTCAGCACCGTGTTCGAAGCGGCCCCGAAGAAAAACGGTCTGGTGCATTATGGCGCCCGCATGGCTTTTCTGCCCGATACCAGCCTGCTGATTACCGTCGGCGATGGTTTTGATTTGCGCGAGCAAGCGCAAAACCCAGGCAATCATTTTGGCTCCATCGTGCGCGTCAGCGATAGCGGCAAAGTGCCGGCCGATAATCCGTTTGCGACCGACGAACAAGCCCAACCTGAGATTTACAGCTATGGGCACCGCAATCCGCAATCGATTGCCTATGACCCAGTGAGCCAGAATATTTATGCGACAGAGCATGGCCCGCGCGGTGGCGATGAGTTGAACCTCATCGAGCCCGGCAAAAATTATGGCTGGCCCGTGGCCTCTTACGGCATTGATTATTCGGGCGCGCGCATTACGCCTTACACCGAATATGAAGGCACGACGCAGCCGTTGAAATATTGGACGCCGTCCATTGCGGCTTCGGGCATGACGATTTATCGCGGCTCTCAATTTGGGGAATGGCAGGGCGATATTTTTGTCACCTCGCTGGTATTTAACAATGCCGTGCGCGTCGATATGAATGGCGCCCGCCCGCAAGGCAGTGAGGGAATGTTCTCAGAAATTAAGGCGCGGTTGCGCGATATCCGTACTGGCCCCGATGGCGCTTTATATATTCTGTCGGAAGGCGAGAACGGCAAGGTTTGGCGCGTTTCCAAGCCTTAGAGCGGGTTCGGCGCGGTCTATTCCCTTGCCCTGCATTTGCGCTAGACGCGCGCGAGTTTGTGGCGTATATAACGCCTC
>JABHDF010000034.1 GCA_018673175.1 Rhodobiaceae bacterium
CGCGGCTGCTGGCACGGAGTTAGCCGGGGCTTCTTTACTAGGTACCGTCATTATCTTCCCTAGCGAAAGAGCTTTACAACCCTAAGGCCTTCGTCACTCACGCGGCATGGCTGCGTCAGGGTTTCCCCCATTGCGCAATATTCCCCACTGCTGCCTCCCGTAGGAGTCTGGGCCGTGTCTCAGTCCCAATGTGGCTGATCATCCTCTCAGACCAGCTAAAGATCGTAGCCTTGGTGAGCCATTACCTCACCAACTAGCTAATCTTACGCGGGTTCATCCAAAGGCAATAAATCTTTCCCCTTGCGGGCTTATTCGGTATTAGCCATCGTTTCCAATGGTTGTCCCGAACCTCTGGGCAGATCCCCACGCGTTACTCACCCGTCTGCCACTGTCCACTTCCGAAGAAGCTTATCGTTCGACTTGCATGTGTTAGGCCTGCCGCCAGCGTTCGTTCTGAGCCAGGATCAAACTCTCAAGTTTGATTCTGAAATCATCACATTACTAAACGTTCAAACCATATCATATGATATGATGCGTATTAACGAGTTCCCACTCTTCCGTATATGTCTTGGCGAACCAAAACACATCCGGGAGTGGAAGAAACGTAAACGTAACGGTTAGCAATCATTAGATGACTACTTGTTCTGTTGTCCATCTTTCAATGAAAGATGAGACACGCCAGGACACCGCCGTCCACGCTTCTCTTTCAATATCTACAATTTCAAACAGCAGCTCTTTACTTTCGTATCGAGCCCTCGAGAAGCGAAAAGACACCCATGGCCATTTCTAGCCTTTGCATGTTCCCAACCTCTTTGAGGATCAGTATTTTACTTGGGTCTCGAATAAATCCGGGTCCGAAGCCAACTGGGTTACTGATGAACCGTCGTTGGAAGTGAGCTGGGTATAGGTTGACCAGACGAAACTGTCAAAGGCTTTTTTCAAAAAAACACACAAAAAAGCGTTTATTTTGTTTAACCCTAAATTTAGTAGGTTAATGAGGTACTTAGCCCCTATATGATGTGGCTCAGGACGGGGATAAAATTGGCGCGTTTTGGCTTATTTTACAAAAACTTGACAAAAACTGGCGGCGCAAGCCATTTTCGGTACATGGAATCTAAAGATGATACGCCAATAAGCCCAGAGACGGACAACGCGCGCCCCTCCGCCAAGTTTTACGCCTCGGTAGAAGACCGCCTGGCCGCCCAACAAAGGCGCAAGCGGGCGCGCCTTCGGTTCACCATCACGGCTCTGGTTATGGGCGGGCTGATAAGCTGGATGGCCTCTGACATGTTAGTGCCCGATGTTGCCAAAGCCAATCTAAGCGCAAAGCCCGCGCCCTCTAACCCCGTGTTAAGCGCACAGCTGATTGCCCTCGCCCCGATGCAGCGTGACTATGAGAGCGACGCTCTGGGCTCTGGAGATACCTTAGCGGCGCTCCTGACCCGCGCCAATGTCAATGCTGGCGAAGCCGGTGCCGCGCTCGACCAATTACGCAGTGTATATGACGTGCGTCGCCTGAAGCCTGGTCAAAGCGTTCGCATCCACCGCGAATGGCCCGCAGGACAAGACAAGAGCGCACATGAGGGACGCTTCGCGGGCTTTGACTTTATTCCCGTGCCAGAACAAAAAATCATTGTGCGGCGGACAGATCATCAAAGCTTCACCGCCATCAAGCGAGACCGCCTGCTCACCGACCGGCATTTCTTGTCTGACAGTTTGATCAATAGCTCCGTCTATGAAGCCGCGCGTGGGGGCGGCATGTCGCCCAATCTTGTGGTGGAGCTTATCCGCCTCTTCTCTTTCGCCATCGACTTCCAGCGCGATATTCGCGAAGGCGACCAATTAGAGGTTCTGTACACGCGTCGCTTTGATGCCAACAATCAAGTGGCGCAAGAAGGCGATATTATTTTCGCAGCGCTCACCAATCGCGGCAAGCGCTATGCCTATTGGCGGATGCCGCAAGCCGACGGCAGCCATAGTTATTTCGACGCCAATGGCCAAAGCGTCCAGCGCCTACTCATGCGAACGCCCGTCGATGGCGCGCGCTTGTCGTCTCGCTTTGGTATGCGCCGTCACCCTATTTTGGGCTATACGCGCTTGCACCGAGGGCTAGATTTTGCGGCTCCCAAAGGCACCCCAATTTATGCCGCCGGCGACGGCACCATCCAGCGCCTTGGTAGATTTGGCAATAATGGCAAATACATCCGCATCAAACACCGCAATGGCTATGAAACCGCTTATGCGCACATGAATAGTTTCGCGCGGCGTTTGAAAAAAGGCAGCCGTGTCAAGCAAGGCCAGGTTATCGGAACCGTTGGCCGCACCGGTTTGGCGACCGGCCCCCATTTGCACTACGAAGTTTTGCATTACAATAAGCCGGTCAACCCACGCGAGCTAAATGTGCCACCCCAGCGCAACCTCAATGCAGACGCCCTAGAGGGCCTTGCACGGCTGAAAGCTGAGACTGCCGATAGGGTGAGCGGGTTGGCCACCAGTGATAACTCTGTGCGCTCTCTGCCGCGCCGCAGCAGCTCGCTCAACCGATAAAGAAAAAAGGCCCGCCACGATAACCGTGGGCGGGCCTAATTTAGCTTTTTGCCTTTGGCAAATCTGGTTTAGTCAGCCGTCGCGGCTCCCGTTTCGCTCGCTTCTGCGGCGGCCTCTGGAGTGGCGTCAGGCATAACCTCAACCGCTTCTGCAGACGCGTTTTCTTCGGTTTGTGCATCCGAGGCTTCCACGCGTTTCTTACGCAAAGGACCACGTCGGCGCGATGGCTTCGATGGTTTGTCATCGCTGCTCTCGCCAGACGTGTTGTCGCGAACCAAAACCAAAGGTTCGCCAGAGGCATCGGTTTCCGCGCCGCCTGAATTTGCATTTTGCACATTGCCGTTGGCCGACCCATTATCCGACGAACCGTTCGAGGCACCCTCTTGATTGGCGTCACTTGGGGCAGGCTGCATACTCATCAAAATGCGATAATAATGCTCGGCATGTTGTTGATAGTTTTCCGCCATAACGCGGTCACCAGACGACATCGCGTCGCGGGCTAGGGTTTGATATTTTTCGTAAACTTGCGAGGCATTGCCGCGCACCCGAACATCGGGGCCATTGCTATCATAACTGCGATTGACCGAATTTTGTTGGCGGCGTCCGCGCCCTCGAGACCGTTTCATACTGTTTCCGTATCACTTAAAAAAGGGCCCAACTTATGCCGAACCAGCGTTGCGATTGTTTTATTTCCATTTGGAAAACCAGTGAGTTTCTGCAGGGCCAAGATAAGCTAACAAAATTTCAAAGGGTGGCGTCCAAGACTGAAACTCTTTCCATAGCCTCAAAGACAAAAGGAACCTAGCCTGCCAGCCTTCGCTTTGCAAACCCCTTTTTTATTTTCTGCGCGGGCCCCTCGGCGCGCGCGCCATCACAACCCGATCGCGCGCGCCTAAATCTGGCAAGACAGAAATTTCCTCAAAGCCAGATTGGCGCATCATCGCGCAAACTTCTTCGCCTTGCGTGTGGCCAATTTCAAACAGCAGCCAGCCCTCGGGGCGCAAATAGCTCTGCGCTTGGGCGCTAATGTGGCGGTAAGGATCGAGGCCGTCTTCGCCGCCGTGCAAGGCGAGGCGGGGGTCATACTCGAGCACATTTTTATCCAACTGCCGAATCTGCGCGTCGCTAATATAGGGCGGGTTGGAAATAATCATATCGAAGCTCGGCGTCACCGCCTCGAACCAATGGCTCTCTAAAAACTGCGCCTGTGCGCTCACGCCAAGTCTTTGGGCGTTGGCTTGTGCTACCGCTAAGGCGGCACCGCTCACATCCACACCAAGGCCTTCGCCATGCGCCCGCTCGGCCAAAAGAGTGAGTAATAAACACCCCGAGCCGGTTCCTAAATCAAGCAAGCGAAACGCTTGGGCTTCGGGCAAATGCTGGAGAGCCGCCTCGATCAGCGTCTCGCTGTCCGGGCGCGGGTCAAGCACATGTTCATTGACCTCGAAGGCTCGTCCCCAAAACTCTCGCTGTCCTAAAATTTTGGATACGGGCTTGGCTCTCAATCGTTGGGTTTGATAATCGAGCAGAAGCGCCCTCTCTTGGGCGGTCAACAGCCGCTCGGGCAAGCGCGCCATATCGGTCGCATCCAAGCCCGTCACCGCCTCTAGCAGCACGCGCGCATCCAAAGGAGCGGTGTCTATGCCGGCCGTTTTAAAAGCCGAAGAAAGCGCGCGCTGCGCTTGTTGCACCGTCATGTCGGAACCCTGCATGTCGGAACCCTGCATTTCGGGGCTCAGCATTTCGATTAGTCGACCGCAGCGAGACGCTGCACTTGGTCTTCGCGGATGAGGGCTTCCAACATTTCGTCCAAGCCGTCACCGGCTAGAATTTTTTCGAGCTTGTGCAAAGTCACATTAATCCGATGATCGGTGACGCGTCCTTGTGGAAAATTATACGTCCGAATGCGTTCCGAGCGATCGCCAGAGCCAACTTGGCTTTTGCGGTCGGCGGCGCGCTCATCGTCGACGCGCTGACGTTCGGCCTCAAATAGGCGCGCGCGCATCACCAACATCGCCTTGGCACGGTTTTTATGCTGTGATTTTTCATCTTGCTGCGACACGGTAATGCCCGTGGGTAAGTGAATGATGCGCACCGCGCTATCGGTGGTATTCACCGACTGACCACCCGGGCCAGAGGCGCGAAACACATCGACGCGCAAATCTTTCTCGTCGATTTTAATATCGACATCTTCTGGCTCTGGCAGCACCGCCACGGTAGCGGCCGACGTATGAATGCGGCCACTGCTTTCGGTTTCTGGTACCCGCTGTACCCGATGCACGCCGCTCTCAAATTTCAAACGGGCAAACACGCCCTTGCCGCGAATGGCCATGACCACTTCCTTGAAGCCGCCCATCTCGCCTTCCGATTGAGTGATGATGTCTGATTTCCAACCCTGCAAATCGGCATAGCGCGTATACATGCGAAATAAATTACCGGCAAATAAAGCCGCTTCATCGCCGCCGGTTCCAGCCCGTACTTCCACGATTACGTTCAACTCATCGGCGCTATCTTTGGGGAGCAATAAAACTTCCAGAGCGGTTTCCATATCCGGCAATTTGGCGCGCACGTCTTCCAGCTCGAGACCTGCCAATTCGGCCATCTCCGCATCCTCTCCCGCAACCAAAGCGGCCAAGTCTTCGCTCTCGCCAAGAGCGCCACGATACGCGCGCACGGCGGTCGCCAGCGGGTCAATCTCGGCATATTCTTTCGACAAGGCAACAAAGCGCTCGGGCGGTAATTCGCCGTTCATTTCGTCTTGCAAGGCTTGCGCGCGGGCTAGAATGGCGTCCAATCGTTCGACAGGCAACATAGATTAATTCTCCTCAACCACAACATCTAAGGCATCTTGCGCCCGCAAAGCGGCCATTTCGCCCGCCTTGTCTTTTACCAAATCGACCAAATGATCGACCATCTCCCCATGCGGTTTTTTATGGTCTGGCCGACCCGCCAAATAAACCATGCCCGCGTCATTGCCGCCGCCTGTAAAACCAATATCGGTCTCGCGCGCTTCGCCCGGGCCATTGACCACGCAGCCAATAATCGACAGCGTAATCGGCTCGGCAATATGGGCCAATTTATCTTCCAACTCGCGTACCGTTTCGATGACGTTAAACCCTTGGCGCGCACAAGACGGGCACGAAATAATCGTCACCCCGCGATGGCGCAGCCCCAGGCCTTTGAGAATTTCAAAAGCCACTTTCACTTCATCGACCGGGTCAGACGAGAGCGACACTCTTATCGTGTCGCCAATGCCCGCCCATAACAGCGAGCCCAAACCGATGGATGATTTCACCGTGCCCGATATCAAACCGCCAGCTTCCGTGATGCCAATATGAAGCGGACAATCGACCGCTTCGGCCAATTGTTGATAGGCCGCCACCGACATGAAAATATCGGAAGCCTTGACGCTAATTTTATACTCACGAAAGCCATGTTCTTCGAGCAGGCCCACATGATACAGCGCGCTTTCCACCATGGCTTCGGGGCAAGGCTCGCCATATTTATCGAGCAGATGTTTTTCCAAAGAGCCCGCGTTGACGCCAATCCGAATGGAGCAATTATGTTTGCGCGCGGCCGCCACAACTTCGCCGACGCGCGACGCATCGCCAATGTTGCCAGGGTTAATGCGCAGACACGCCGCCCCCGCTTCCGCCGCCTCAATGGCACGCTTATAATGAAAATGAATATCGGCCACAATCGGCACAGACACATTGTCGACAATCTCGCGCAAGGCCGCCGTCGAGGCTTCATCGGGGCAAGAGACGCGCACGATATCGGCGCCCGCTTCTTCCAAGGCTTTGATTTGCGCGATGGTGGCTTTGGCATCCGAGGTTGGCGTATTGGTCATCGATTGCACGGCAATCGGCGCATCCCCACCAACTGGCACATTGCCAACCATAATCTGGCGCGAAGGGCGCCGTTCGATATGTCGCCACGCTCGCAGCATTGCGGCCTCGCTAAGGTTTTAAGGTTAAAATAGAACTACGGTCAATTTGACGTGCCGTCAGAATTTGGCTGCGCCGCCCGACCGAGCCAACGATTTGGCCATTGACCACATATTTCAGCGCGCCCGCATCTCGGGTGGCCAACGTATAGGGGGTCTCTAGCGACAACTCAAAACTATCGCCATCGGTTACAATGCTCGACAGCAACACCTGACCTTCGGTGTTTTCGATCCGCAACCAAGTGCGGCGCACGGCGCGAATTTCAATTTTGCTCGGGGTCACCGCCGCATCCAAAGCCGCGATGGGTTCCACCTCAACGGCCACCGGCGTGCGCAATGGATCGAGCGCACGTTTTGCGGGTTCTTTCCCCGTTTTGGCAGCCGCTGTTTTGGCGGCCTCTGTTCTGGCAATCTTAGGCTTTGTAGCCACTTTCACACTCGGCTTGCGAGTGGCAACCGGGGTTTTGGAAGGTTGGCTCGTCGTCGCCCGCGCGGGGGTTTCCACCGCCTTCGTCACCGACTTTGTCACCGACTTAGACACAGCCTCGGGACCGCTAGCACCGCCCGCAAGGAGCCACAAAATATACACAGCGAATATAACCACGGCACCAATGGCCAGTTTCACCGCAACGGGCATTTGCTCGCTTTCAGCTTGCGGGTCATAGGGCGCATCCTCTTGGGTTTGTGCCGCCATAGCCGTTTTGTACCGATTGATTAACTCGCCAGCGTTCAAATCCAGATACGTGGCATAGCTCCGAATAAAGCCAATGGCATAGACGGCGGCCGGCAACTCCTCAAAATCATCATTTTCGAGAGACTTTAGATCACCCACACGGATTTTAAGAACTGCTGAGACATCTTCAACGCTTACGCCGCGCGCTTCGCGCGCTTGGCGCAAATCAGCGCCAATATTTACAGGTTCCATAGTCATTTCTATCTCGGTCATGCGAGTGTTCCTTGTTTCGTGGAAATATCCCTATCACAACTTCACGCCTTGCGCATCCGCGATTTGCTGCACCGCATCGCGCATATTTACTGGTGGTTCACTAAGTAAACCCGACATAGCCGCTTGCAGTTTTGCCTGGCTGGCCGAGCGTATCATCCGCTTCACCGGACCGATAGAGGCCGAGGGCAAAGAAAATTTTTCATAGCCCAGCCCCAAAAGCGCCATGGCTTCCAGCGGGCGCCCGCCCAGCTCGCCGCAAATCGATACGGGAACTTTATGGCTGGCACATACTTCTTGTATCTGCGCCAGCAAGCGCAAAGGCGCCAGAGACAAAAAGTCATAGCGATGGCTGGTTTGCGGGTTGCCCCGATCGGCGGCGAAAAAGAATTGCATCAAATCATTGGTCCCTACGGACAAGAAATCCAGCTCGGGCAGCAATTGGTCTAATTCCCAAACCAGAGCCGGAACCTCCAACATCGTGCCAATTTCTAGGCTGGCAGGCACCGCGTGCCCAAAACTTTCCAAACGGGTTTTTTCCAGCTCCAGCAAATTACGCGTCGCACGAAACTCTTCCACCGTGGTGATGAGCGGGAACATAATTGACAATTTACGACCCGCCGCAGCGCGCAAAAGCGCGCGCATTTGCACCCGCACAAGCCCCGGGCGATCCAGCGCCATGCGAGTTGCGCGCCAGCCCATGGCTGGGTTTTCTTCGACGCTGGTGCGCAAATAAGGCAGCACTTTATCGCCGCCGACATCCAATGTGCGAAACACCACATCGCGCTCGCCGACACTGTCGAGCACCTCGCGGTACATAACTTCTTGCTCATTAGCGCGCGGCATGGTGGCCGATACCATGAACTGCAATTCGGTGCGGAACAGGCCAATATTCTCGGCGCCGCTATCGCTTAAGCTTTCAACATCCACCATCAGGCCGGCATTTTTATCGAGCTGGATTTGCACGCCATCTTTGGTTTCGGCTGGCAAATGTTTAATCCGCGCATAGCGTTGCATCCGCCGCGCTCGCAAGCGGGCCCGATTGGAATAGGCCTCGACAATGTCACTGGCCGGATTGAGGTGAACCTCATTTTGATCGACATCGACAATAATCTCTTGGCCATCGCGCGCGACATCGACAATGCCGCGCACATCGCCCAACATCGGAATGTTTAGCGCCCGCGCCACAATCGAAACATGCGCGCCCAAAGCGCCATCTTCCAACACCAGCCCGCGCAATTTGCGCCGATCGTAATCGAGCAATTCAGCCGGCCCCATGGTGCGCGCCAAAAGAATGGCATCGCGCGGCAATTTATCTTCCGAAGCCAATTGCGCGCGCCCCGATAGGATGCGCAGCAAGCGGTTCGACAAGTCTTCAAAATCATGCAGGCGTTCGCGCAAATAAGCATCGCGCTGGCCACCGAGGCGCGCGCGCATACCATTGTTAACCCGCTCTACCGCCGCTTCTGCCGTCAGGCCCGTTTGCACAGCTGTATGAATACGGCGCAGCCAGCCCCGGTCATTGGCAAACATCCGATAGGCTTCCAGCACCGCCATATGCTCGCCATCATGGCTCACATCATCTTTGTCCAGCATCTGGTCGACATTGCGGCGCAATTGATAGACCGCAGCCTCCAATCGTTTGGCTTCCTCTTCAGGGTCATCGCTGATGAGTTTGGTAACTTCCACCCGCGGCTCATGCAACACCACGTGCCCCATGGCCAGCCCCTCGGTGAGCCCACGACCGGCAAACACACGTGACAGATTTTGCGACGTCTCTTCTTGAGCCCTCTCTTGGCCCAACGCCGATAACATTTCAGACAACACCATCGCCACGGTCTGAAGCGCCTCAACCTCGGCACTTAAAAAATCACGCTGCGTGCTGTTTTGCACTACCAGGACACCGCGCACATCGCCGCGGCGTAAAATCGGCACACCGACGAAAGATTTATACGGATCCTCGCCCGTCTCTGGCCGATAGGCAAAGCGGGGGTGAGCTGTCGCATCGGCTAAATTAAGCGGGCGCTTATGCTGCGCGATATCGCCCACGAGGCCTTCGCCGACATGCAATATGGTTTTGCTGACGGCGTCTTGGTTCAAGCCTTCAGTGGCCGATAAGACAAATGTATTCACGCCACGGCTTAGATAAACCGAACACACGGCGGCGTTCATGCTGGTGGCAATAAGGGCAACGATTTTATCGAGGCGAGCTTGATCGTCGTCGCTGCCTGCCATGAGCTGGCGCAAGCGACGCAACAATAATCTGGGTCCTTCACTCGATAGAGGCATAGGGTTGCCCTCTCGTTTAGCGCGCGAAAAAGCGGGCTAGTTAACCAGCCAGCTCGTCATCAAGACCATAGGCGGCATGCAGAGCCCGAACGGCCAGCTCCACATAATCGACATCAATCAACACCGAGACTTTAATCTCCGAAGTAGAAATGACGTGAATGTTAATGCCTTTTTCCGCCAGCACTTGGAACATTTTTTGGGCAACCCCAGCATGGCTTCGCATGCCCACGCCGACGATAGAAATTTTCGCCATATCGGGCGCCGCTTGCAAATCAGCAAACGTCAAATCCGCGGTCGCGCCTTTGAGAACCCCCAAGGTGCGTTCCAATTCATCTTGCGAAACGGTGAACGTCACATCCGTGGTTTTGCCATCGGCCGACATATTTTGCACAATCATATCGACGTTGACGGCGGCATCGGCCAGCGGGCCAAAAATGCTCGCGGCAATGCCAGGCCGGTCGGCCACTTCGCGCAGAGTTACTTTGGCTTCATTGCGGGCATAGGCAATGCCACTAACAATCTCGGTTTCCATAATCTCATCCTCATCGCAAATCAATGTGCCGACAATATCGTTTCCGTTGGCACTTGCCTCTGGCGCATCGAAACTCGAGCGCACTTGCAAGCGCACATTATGTGCCATGGCCAGCTCTACCGAGCGGGTCTGTAACACTTTGGCACCTAGCGACGCCATTTCAAGCATTTCTTCGTATGACACACGGTCCATTTTCTTGGCCGCTGGCACCATACGCGGGTCGGTGGTGTAAACCCCATCGACGTCGGTATAAATATCGCATCGGTCGGCGTTTAAGGCAGCGGCAATGGCCACCGCGCTCGTGTCAGAGCCACCGCGCCCTAAAGTGGTAATGCGATTGGCGCTAGAAACACCTTGAAAACCAGCGATAACCGCCACGCGGCCTTGGCCAAATTGGGCTTCCATTTCTTCTGGCTCAATCGCCTCAATGCGAGCGGCACCATGTACATCAGAGGTTTGCACGCTAATTTGCCAGCCGAGCCAGCTTCGCGCGGCCACGCCAATATCTTGCAAGGCCATAGCCAATAGACCAACACTGATTTGTTCGCCGGCTGAGACCACGACATCATATTCGCGCGCGTCATGCAGGCGTGCGACATCGCGTGCCAAACCAACCAATCGATTGGTTTCCCCAGACATGGCCGACACAACGACCGCAACCTGATGACCCGCATCCACCTCACGTTTGACATGGGCGGCCACATTGCGGATGCGATCTACATCGCCCACAGAAGTGCCGCCAAATTTCATTACAATACGGGCCATAATTGGTTTTCGCATTTCCTTTCGCCTCAATCGCGCTTATATAAGGCTTAACGCGCAAGCTGCATAGTTAAAAGTAGAAGCAAGCCGAGCGCGCCCCATGGTGAACCACACAGGAGCTTGGCGAAAATGAACGATACACAAACCGGACAAGTTACCATTGACCCCCAGGAAGTGGCCAAGTTCACGGCCATGGCCGAAGACTGGTGGAACCCCCATGGCAAGTTCAAGCCTTTGCACAAATTCAATCCCGTGCGGCTGGCTTATATTCGCGATAAATTATGCAAACAATTCGACCGCGATCCAAAATCCGAACAACCACTCAAAGGCCTACGCCTGCTTGATATCGGTTGCGGTGGCGGCCTTTTAAGCGAGCCTATGGCGCGTTTGGGCGCCGAGGTCTTGGGCGCCGATGCGGCCGAAGCCAATATTAAAACCGCCAGTTTGCATGCCGAAAGTCAGGGCCTTGAGATCGACTATCGCGCCATTACGGCCGAGCAATTAAATGCGGCTGGCGAGACATTTGATGCAATTTTAAACATGGAAGTCATCGAACATGTCGCCGATCCGCAGGCCTTTGTCAGCGCTTGTGCGGGCATGTTGAAACCCGAAGGCATTATGTTTTTGGCAACCCTGAACCGCACGCTGAAGGCCTATGCTTTAGCTATTTTTGGCGCCGAATATGTCTTGCGCTGGTTACCGCGCGGCACCCATGATTGGCATAAGTTCATCACCCCCAACGAGATGGAAGCTATGGCCACCAAGGCCGAGCTAGAGCTTGTCACGTCAACCGGCGTGAGCTTTAATCCGCTGACCGATAAATGGACGCAAACCGGAGATATGTCGGTCAATTATATGGCCGTGGCCGCGCCCCTAAAGGCAACCTAAAAACAATAAGGAGCCCCCATGCAACAGCGTGTCAGCCTAAATACCCTGGGCGTCAAAAGCCTAGCCCGCGCCCGCCAGTTTTATGATGCGCTGGGCTGGCAAGTCTCCAATGAAGACCAAGCCGAAGAAATTGTCGCCTATGATTTGCCGCATATGACGCTGTGCCTTTACCCGCTCGAAAACCTAGCCGCCGATACCGGACTGGCCTTAGCCGACACCCAGACACAGACACAGACCCACACACAGACACAGTGCCCGCGCTTTGCGCTGGCGTATAATGTAGAAACCGTTGACCAAGTAGCCGCCCTGTTAGAGCAAGCCGTGGCTTGCGGCGGGCGTCTGATAAAGCCAGCCGAGGCTGCGTTTTGGGGCGGCACCTCTGGCTATTTCACCGACCCAGATGGCACCTTATGGGAAGTGGCCCATAATCCGCATGCGCCGCTCAGCGCAACGGGCAGCTTCCAATGGAACGGCGCAAAAAACTAATCAGTCAGTGACCTCGCGCCCGTCCGGCCCGACGAAAGTCTGGCCATGGGTGAGCGCTGGAATTTGCCCCCGCGCTTTGGCCACCAAAGATAAATCCAACTCCGCGAGGATGAAATCATCCGTGTCATCGGCTTGCGCCAAAACCGTTCCCCAAGGGTCGACAATCAAACTATGACCATAGGTCTCGCGGCCATTTTCATGCGTGCCAACTTGCGCAGGGGCAATCACAAAGCACCCTGTTTCAATCGCGCGGGCGCGCAATAGCACCTGCCAATGCGCCTCGCCCGTGGGGCGCGTAAAAGCAGAGGGCACGCTAATAATATCGGCCCCCGCTTGCGCCAAGTGTCGATATAACGCGGCAAAGCGCAGATCATAACAAATGCTCAAGCCAAGTTTGGCTGGGCCCACATCCGCCACCACAGCCCGACTGCCCGCCTGATAATTATGGCTTTCCGCATGGGTTTCGCCGCTGGCTAGGGTGACATCAAACATATGAATTTTATCATAGTGCGCCACAATCTCGCCTTGCGGGTTGATATAAAGCGAGCGGTTCACGGCCCTTTCGGCATCGCCTTTTTGCGTATCATTTGCCAGCACCATAGAGCCGATGAGCAGGTGAATGCCAAGCTCTTTGGCCAGGCCACATAAGACGTGTAACGACGCGCTTTCGGCCTCGGGCTGCAAGCGCGCCCGCATGGCTTTGCGGTTTTTTTCCATGGAGATGCAGGTTTCGGGCAAACTTACGAGCTCCGCCCCAGCGGCCGCCGCGGCGCGGGTGCGCGCGTCTATCTCGCGTAAATTATCTGCCGGGTCACAGGCACTGGTCATTTGCACACATGCCACTTTCATACCCAGACCCTCTTCTTGCGTTTACCCACGCCCACGCATTTTACGATGCGCGCATTTGCTCTGGCCGCACCACGCGCGCCAGCGTTAACACATATATGCGCCCTGCCCCCGCTTGGCGCAAGGTTTCACTCATCGCCTCGACGGTGGCCCCCGTGGTTAAAACATCATCGACCAACACCAGACTGCGGCCTTGAATGCGGTCTTTCATCGATTTGGGCACGGTAAAGGCCCCCTTCAGATTGCGCTTTCGGTTGCGCCGGGTCAGGCCAATTTGCGGGCGCGTGGCTTTCACCCGCTGCACGGCTTGGAAGACAATTTCATTGCCCGTTTCGCGCGCCATCGCGCGGCACAGTTCAGCCGCTTGGTTAAACCGGCGTCCCAACAAGCGTCGGCGATGCAAAGGCACGGGCACTAAAAGCGCATTGGCGCGCAACACATCTTGCCCGGCTCGTACCATAAAGGGCGCCAGTAAACGTGCCAATTCAGGGCGGTCGCTAAATTTTAAACGCTTCACGAAGGCTGCCGCGCTGCCCTCATAGCGAAACGCCGCGCGGGCTTTTTCATAGGGCGGCGGGTTTTTTTGCATCGCGAGGCTAACCGTCTCGGGGCCAAGATCGACATCCAGCGGGGCGCCGCTGATTTGGCAAATTGGCGCCGTGATGAAATGCAGGTCTTGCCAACACGGTGCGCATAATCCGTCGTCGCCGGCCAAAACCCCTTTGCATAAAGGGCAAGCTGGCGGCACCAACACACGCAACGTGACATCGAGGGTTTTCTTCACAGGGCTAAGAATGGCGTTGCGAACGAAGTTTATTTTTGTTTTTAAGGTCATAAATGCCATATTGCCTAAAATGAGTGCCAATGTCCCAAATATTTTTGATCGCGCTGCCCTTCGGCGCAACCGAACCCGTGCCGCCGCCCAGCTGCATGAGTTTGACTTCCTATTGCAGCGCGCCGCCGAAGATTTGCTCGACCGCATTAAAGTGCAAAACCGCAAGTTCGAAACCGCCCTCTGCCTTGGCGCCTCGAACGGATATTTGGGCACCAAGCTAAAAGCCGAGGGGCTCATCGGCTCCCATAGCACGGCGCAAATAAACACTTGGATTGAGGCCGATATCACCGCCGCCATGTTGCCCGAGGGCGGCCTGGTGCTGGACGAAGAACACCTGCCGATAAAACCGCAAAGTGTCGATCTCATCGTCTCGTTTTGGGGGCTGCATCATGTCAATGATTTGCCGGGCGCCTTGGTGCAAATCTGTCGGGCGCTCAAACCCGATGGCGTGTTTCTGGCGGCTTTGCCAGGCAATGAAAATTTACGAGCGCTGCAAACGGCTTTTCTAGAAAGCCAAACAAAAATTTTAGGCGGCGTGCGCCCACATATTCACCCTTTCGCAGATTTGCGAGATTTGGCTGGCCTGATGCAACGCGCGGGCTTTGACTTGCCCGTGGCCGATAGCGATATTTTGCGCGTGCGCTACGCACAGCCAATGTCAGTGTTCCGCGATTTGCGGGGTATGGGCGAAAGCAATGTTTTGACGACCCGCACCAAATCAGCCTTGCGCCGCGATGTCTTGCAAGAGGCGCTTGCCCGCTTTCATGAGACCACCCAAGATAACGGCAAGGCCGTGGCCGAATTTGAAATTTGTTATCTGGCTGGGGTTTCGCCTCTCTCCGCCCATTCGAAAAAACACGAACCCGGGGAGCCGATTACCCGTTTCGACGAACGCCCCATTACGGGCGATGCGACCCCAAACAAAGCTTCGACTTAAGGGCGGTTTTTATATCGCATCTCGAAGCGCCGCGATCAGCGGCACATCGGCCGGCACCATGGCCATGTCGAACAGCTCGCGGGGTTTTTTCCACGCCACCGCCTGGCCTTCGCGCGGCATTATTTGGCCGTCCCATTTGCGGCACACATAAAGCGGCATCAGCAAATGAAACCCCTCATAGGCATGACTGGCAAAGCTCAACGGCGCCAAACACGCCGCCGTCACATCGATGGATAACTCTTCTTTCAGCTCTCGAATGAGCGCCATTTCTGGCGTTTCGCTGGGCTCTATTTTGCCGCCCGGAAACTCCCACAGCCCCGCCATAGATTTTCCCGCAGGGAGCTGAGCCACCAACACACGGCCATCTTTATCTACCAGCGCACAGGCGACGACCAACAACATATCAGCTTCGGTAATCGGCATTGATATCAATATAGCCATGCGTTAAATCGCTGGCCCAAATGCGGGCTTGGCCCTTGGCTTTTTTCTTTGCCTCAAGTTGCACCCCCACATCGACGCGGATATTCACGTGGCGCCCCCGCATATGTTTGGCCACGGGGCGCTCGTCATAGCCCGCTACGGCGCGCCCTTTTCGGGCCACTTGAACGCCGCCAATGTCGATGGATAGGCGGTCGCGTTCGGCCGCTTCGCCAGATTTGCCAATGGCCATGACTATGCGGCCCCAATTGGCATCTTCTCCGGCTACGGCAGTTTTTACCAAAGGCGAATTGCCAATGGCCAAACCAATTTGGCGCGCCGCCGCATCAGTCTCGGCGCCTGTGACGTCAATGGTCATCAACTTGGAAACCCCCTCGCCGTCGCTGGCCACTTGCACGGCCAAGTCTTGCATTAAATCGGTAAGGGCCCCACGCAAAGGGGCAAGCCGCTTGTCTTCGAGCGAGCGCAAAGGCGCGCCATCTAATTTTTTATCGCCGGTGGCAAACATCAAACAAGTGTCAGACGTCGACGTATCGCCATCCACGGTCACGCAATTCAGGCTTTTGGTATTGGCCTCGGATAATAATTTTTGCAAGAGCCCCGCAGGCACGCCCGCATCGGTGAAAACAAACGCCAATAGGGTCGCCATATCGGGCGCAATCATGCCCGAGCCTTTGGCGATGGCGTTGAGCGTAATCTGGTGCTTGCCAAATTTAACTTGGCGCGTCGCCACTTTGGGAAACGTGTCGGTGGTCATAATGGCGCGCGCCATATCTAGCCAGTCGCTCTCGCCACGGCTGGCTTTTAAGGCCGCCAATAACGGGGCGGGGTCCAGGTCTTCGCCAATAACGCCAGTAGACGCAATAAACACATCGGTTGGTTTGCAGTCCAATAATTTGGCCGCGCCCTTGGCCGTATCGAGCGCAGCCTTGGCGCCCGCCTTGCCGGTAAACGCATTGGCATTGCCCGCATTGACCACCAAAGCCCGCGCCTTGCCGCCCACCAAATGGGCGCGCGATAAATCGACCGCCGCGGAAGGCATTTTCGAGCTGGTGAAAACCCCGGCAGCTTGCGTAAGTTTAGAGAACCGCAGCAAAACCAAATCATCGCGCCCGCGATACCGCGAACCGCTGGCCATGGCCTGCACCTCAATGCCCGCAATCGCCGGAAGCTTGGCAAATTTCTTCGGCGCCAGAGGCGATATCGGCATTGGCGAAGTGGTTTTCTTAGAGGTCATTTTCGTTCCTCGAACTTTCAAGTGGCTGTCGGATAGCTGTCCAATTATTCGGAGACAGGCGCGACATTGATAAATTTCACGTCTGCTTTTTCCCGCATGTCTTCATAAATCTCGCGGCGCGCTTCGCTGATGAGCAACTGATAAATCTGTCCGCGTACTTGCTCTAGCTCTGGCGTCGGCTTGGCGCGTTTGTCTTCTAGCTTAATGATGTGCCAGCCGAATTGGGTTTTAACGGGCTGGGAAATACCGCCTTTTTTCAGCTTAAATGCCGCTTGGGAAAATTCTTCCACCATCGAGTCGCGGCCAAAATACCCAAGATCGCCGCCACTGGCACCGCTTGGGCCTTTCGAGCGTTCTTTGGCCAATTGAGCAAAATCAGCGCCGCCTTTTAACGAGGCTAAAACCGCATCTGCCATGTCTTTACTATCGAGCAAAATATGGCGCGCGCGGATCTCTTCTTGGCGCGAGCCTTTGACGATGTTTTTGTCGTAATAGGCTTCAATTTTGGCATCGGTGATTTTTTCGACCAGTTTTTGACTGATGAAAATATCGTGCAAGTCTTTGCGTCTGGTAAAAGTATGGCGTTGCAAGAAGCTCGGGTCTTTTTCTAGCCCTGCCTTCTTGGCCGCCTCAGACGCTAAAACGCGATCCATCACATAGCCAAGCAGAGCTTCGAAACGCTGCTGCTCGTTCATCTGACCGATAACATTCATCAGCTCCCCCTCGGCCATCGCCAAATCTTCATAAGTAATAGAAATGCCATTAATCGTGGCGACGGTTCCATTGGGAAGTTTTTGCGCCTGTGCATTCGGGGCTAGCCACAGCAGGCTTGTGAGAACAAAACAAAAAACGGGTCGAAGATAAAAATTGGGCAACATAAGTTCGGCTTCTTTCATCGGGCTACGCCATACTGGCAATTGCCTAAGCCATACTGGCATTAGGCTATTTGAGGTAGCGCCATATTGGCTGGCGTGCGCGCAAGAAACAAGTGCTTTTGAACAGCCCAGCCAATAGCCCAGCCAATAGTCCAGTCAATAGTCCAGTGAATAGGCAAAGGCGCTAAAGGCAGGCGCTAAATAATGCCAAGCCCAATTGACACTGAGCATTGGGTTCCCTACATCAGCTAGAGGCTTTATAGTGAGGCCATAATTTTTAGGGGTTTTCATGCTCGGTTTTTCTTCGCTGGCGAAACGTTTCTTCGGATCGCTTAATGAGCGCAAGCTGCGTGGCTATATCGCCCGCCTCGACACTATCAACGCTCTCGAACCCGAGTTTCAAGCGCTAGATGACGCAGAGCTAAAAGCCAAAACAGATGAGTTTAAAGCCCGCCTTGCAAAAGGCGAGACGCTGGACGATTTGCTCGAAGAAGCTTTTGCCGCCGTTCGCGAAGCGGCGCGGCGCACCCTTGGCCAACGTCATTATGATATGCAGCTCGTGGGCGGCATGGCGTTGCACGATGGCAAAATTTCCGAGATGAAAACCGGCGAAGGCAAAACCCTCGTCGCCACCCTGCCGTGTTATTTGAATGCGCTGACGGGCGAGCCCGTGCATGTGGTTACGGTCAATGACTATCTGGCCCAGCGCGATGCCAATTGGATGCGCCAAGTGCATGAAGCCATGGGACTGCGGGTTAGCTGCATCACCCATGAGATGGACGATGACGAGCGCAAACACGCTTATGCCGCCGACATTACCTATGCGACCAATAATGAGCTGGGCTTTGATTACTTGCGCGACAATATGAAATATTCGCTCGAAGAAATGTCGCAGCGCGGGCATGGCTTTGCCATCGTCGATGAGGTGGATAGCATTCTCATTGATGAAGCGCGCACACCGCTGATTATTTCTGGGCCGCTAGAAGACAAGTCCGAACTTTACGTCAGCGTGGATGCTTTCGCGCCAAAATTGACGCCAGAAGACTATGAGCTGGACGAAAAAGCCCGCCAAGTAAACTTGAGCGAAGCCGGCAACGAGCATATGGAAGAGCTCTTGCGCCAAGCGGGTCTGCTCGAAGAGGATGGCTCGATTTATGATTTACAAAATGCCACGCTGGTGCATCACGTCACCAATGCGTTGAAAGCCCATATATTGTTTCAAAAAGACCGCGACTATATTGTGCGCGGCACGGGCGAAGCTGGCCAGGTTATCATCATCGACGAATTTACCGGACGGATGATGGAAGGGCGCCGCTTCTCCGATGGCTTGCACCAAGCCTTGGAAGCCAAAGAAAATGTGGCCATTCAACCCGAGAACCAAACGCTGGCTTCGATTACTTTCCAAAACTTTTTCCGCCTCTATGAAACCCTCTCCGGCATGACCGGCACGGCGTTGACCGAGGCCGATGAATTTATGGATATTTACGGCCTCGATGTCATCGAAGTGCCGACCAATACACCGATTGCGCGCCTCGACGAAGACGATGCAATTTATCGCACGGCCGAAGAAAAGTTCTCCGCCGTTGCCGAGCTGGTGATGGAGTGCCAAAAAATCGGCCAGCCGGTTTTGGTGGGCACCACCTCGATTGATAAATCGGAAGACCTGTCGGCTGCGCTGAAAAAACGCAAGATCAAACACAATGTGTTAAACGCGCGCTATCACGAGCAAGAAGCACAAATCATTTCTTTGGCCGGCGTGCCGGGTGCGGTAACCATTGCCACCAATATGGCCGGCCGGGGCACCGATATTCAGCTTGGCGGCAATGTAGAGATGCGCCTCGCGATAGACCTAGAAGGGCTGGAAGGCGACGCGCGCGACAAAAAGAAAGCCGCCATTGAAGCCGAAATTTTGACCCTCAAAGAGCAAGCCATTGCAGCGGGTGGGCTATGCGTCATCGGCACCGAGCGCCATGAAAGTCGGCGCATTGATAATCAGCTTCGCGGCCGCTCTGGCCGTCAAGGCGACCCGGGTCGCTCGTGCTTTTTCCTCAGCCTCGACGATGACCTGATGCGCATTTTCGGCACCGACCGAATGGACGGCATGTTGCAGCGCTTGGGCCTAAAAGACGGCGAAGCGATTGTCCATCCTTGGATTAATAAAGCGCTGGAGCGCGCGCAGCAAAAAGTAGAAGCGCGCAATTTTGATATCCGCAAAAACATTTTGAAATATGACGATGTGATGAACGACCAACGCAAAGTGGTGTTCGAGCAGCGCGTCGATTTCATGCAGGCCGAAACCGTCGACGACGAGATTAGCGATATGCGCCACCAACTCATCGATGATTTGGTGGAAGCGCATATTCCGGCCAAAGCCTATGCCGAGCAATGGGACATGGAAGGCCTCGACGCAGCGATGCGCGAGATATTTGGCCTCGAGCTGCCACTGCAGGACTGGGCTGACGAAGAAGGCATTGCCGACGAAGAAATCACCACCCGCCTTGTCGATGCAACGGGTCGCCAGATGGCCGCCAAAGCCACTGATTTTGGCCCCGATATGATGCGCCAAGTCGAAAAATCGATTGTCTTGCAAACGCTCGACCAGCATTGGCGCGAGCATCTCATCACGCTGGAACATTTGCGCCAAATCGTGGGGCTGCGGGGTTTTGGCCAACGCGATCCCTTGTCAGAATTTAAGCTTGAGGCGTTCACTTTATTCTCAGATTTGCTATCTGGCTTGCGCCGAGACGTGGTGCGCTTTTTGGCCCATGTGCAATTGGAAACCCGACCTCCGGTTCTGGAAACGCCTGAACTGGCTCGCCCAAGCCCCGCGCTTGAAGGCGCGGCGTCTGCGCCGCTAGCGTCAGGGTCAGGGTCAGGGCCAGCGTCAGGGTCAGGATCAGAGGCCGGCGTCGACTTCAACAAAGTCGGGCGCAACCAAGCCTGCCCATGTGGCTCCGGCAAAAAGTTCAAACATTGCCACGGGGCGGTTCAGTAATCAGCCCCTCCGCTTTGGTCTATTTGGAAAGCGCTTGGATGGCCTTCTCCAAACCCGCCTCCACGCCTGCCTTCCATTCAGCGTCATCCCTACACTCGGGTGATGTCGGGAACATAATCGCTCTAGAGGAGCTGATAACGCCCCCCATATAGGTCTCGCTCGTTGCCTCGAAAGCGCTCAACGCCGCTTGCGCAGACGCCCCTTGCGCGCCGAAACCCGGAACCAAAAACAGCGCTTTTGGCAGTATTTGTCTAATCCGCACGGCTTCTTCAGGATAAGTGGCCCCAACGACAACACCGAGCGAGGACCAACCAGATTTACCGACCAAGGCTTCACATGGGCCTTGCAGGCGGGTGGCAATCTCTTCGTATAAAGCCGCGTCTTTTTTTAGCGCCAAATCTTGAAAGTCTTTGGCGCCAGGGTTGCTGGTTTTCACCAAAATAAAAACGCCTTTGCCGTTTGCTTGGCAGGCCTCAAGGAAGGGAGAAAGACTGTCCATGCCCAAATAGGGGTTGAGGGTGATGGCATCAAAGGGGGTGTCGCGCGACAAATAGGCTTGGGCATAGGCCTGTGCCGTGGAACCAATATCGCTTCTTTTGGCGTCAAGAATAACCAATAAGCCTTGTTGGCGCGCATACTCAGAAACGTCGAATAATAGCTGCATGCCTTTAGGCCCGAGCTGCTCAAAAAAGGCAGCTTGGGGTTTAACGGCAGGTATTTTTTTGGCAATTAAATCAATATAAGAAATTAAAAATTGTTCGATAGATTTCACTCTGTCGGTTTTCTCCCGCACAAACTGAGGCAGCAAAGTAAGATGGGGGTCGAGCCCCAAGCAAAGCGGATTGCCTGTTTTACGGGTCTGCGCGGTCAGCCTATCGGCAAAGTTGGTGTCATCCATTCGGGGCCTCTTTTTATTGTTCGCACCAAGATTAACGACAGTTGGATGAGAAATCATTAAAAAGGGGAAGCTATTTGCCCGCGCCCTCAATTAGGCTTGCCTTTTGCTAGCCACTGATTTTCACTAGAGAGGATGATAGTCGCCCCTCGCTATGGAGAGCCATATGAGCGTTCAGCCCTTTACCTTGCCGTCAGATGAAAACCGTTTGGAGTTTATTCGCCAGCGCATTGAGCAGGCGGTGTTTCCGCCGCAATTGGAAATTGGCGCCGATGAAGATATCTGGGCCTATGGCAGCGATGTCGATTATATGCGCGAGCTATGCGCCTATTGGCTGAACGATTATAAATGGCAAGACACGCTGGATGAGCTGAACCGCTTCTCGCATTTCACCGCGGAAGTCGACGGGCTTAACATCCATTTCATTCACGAGGTAGGCTCCGGCGACAATCCCAAAGCGGTGTTGATGACCCATGGCTGGCCCGGCTCGATTTATGAGTTTCACGATGTCATCGACCGACTGGCCCATCCGGAAAATTACGGCGGCGACGCACAAGATGGCGTCAGTGTTATTTGCCCTAGCCTGCCTGGCTACGGATTTTCCGACGCCCCCAAACGCCCCATCGGACAAGTCACCACCGCCGCCCTATGGAATAAATTAATGGTCGAGGTTTTGGGTTTTGACACTTACATCGCCCAAGGCGGCGATTGGGGCTCGGTAGTCACAGCCCTTCTTGGTCTCCACCATAGCCCGCAAAAAGGCGGCGGCTGCAGCGCCATTCACATCAATATGTATGGCTTACAAAGTGGCGATGCGCCCAGCACGCCCGAAGAAATAAAATGGGCCGAAGGCTTTGCCGCCAAAATGCAAGCCGAGGGCGCTTATTTGCAATTGCAAGGCACCAAGCCGCAATCACTGGCTTTGGCGATGAGCGATAGCCCGCTCGGCGTGGCGGCGTGGATTATTGAGAAGTTTCACGGCTGGAGCGATATTTTCACGCCCGCGGGTCGCGACCTCACCAAGCGCTATACCAAGCACCAATTGCTCTCGAATATCATGATCTATCTGATGACCGATAGTTTCGCGACTTCGGTCTGGTTCTATCGTGGCTATTTCGAGGAGATGCCGCATATCGCGCCGGGAGAGAAAATCGAGGTGCTTTGTGGCATCGGCGAATTTGCGGAACCCTATATCACCTTCCCGCCGCGCTCCCTGATGGAAAACAGCTACAACATCATCCACTGGACGAGCTATGACGAAATCGGTCATTTTGCGGCTCTCGAAGACAGCGAAAAATTTGCCGCCGAAGTGCAGAGCTTTTTGAAAAAACTTTAAATAATTCCCGTGCGACCCATATCAAGGAATTTCTGACGCCGCGCGTCGCGCAATTGCTTGGGCGACTGCCCCGCCATTTGCGCCAATTCTTCCGATATAGCCATGCCGACATCGCGCATGGTTTTCTTGCGGTCCCGATGCGCCCCGCCCACGGGTTCGGGCAGAATACGATCAATGACGCCAAGACCTTGTAAGTTTTGCGCCGTCACTTTTAAGGCATCGGCAGCCAAATTAGCCTGCGCCGAAGAGCGCCATAAAATCGACGCACAAGCCTCTGGAGACGCCACGGTATAAATCGAATGCTCGAGCATTAAAATACGATTGCCCGTGGCCAAAGCCAAAGCCCCGCCCGAGCCACCTTCGCCAATAATCAGCGACACGAAAGGCACGCCCAATTGCAGGCATTTATCGGTGCAGCGCGCAATCGCTTCGGATTGGCCGCGTTCTTCGGCGCCAATGCCGGGATACGCGCCTGCCGTATCGACAAGCGTCACGACGGGTAGATCAAAGCGCTCGGCCAAATCCATCACCCGAATGGCTTTGCGGTAGCCCTCGGGGCGCGCCATACCAAAATTATGTTTCAAACGCGCATCTGTTGTGGAGCCTTTTTCATGGCCCAAAATCGCCACGCGCTGGCCTTGCCAACGGCCCAGGCCAGCAATCACCGCATGGTCTTCCGAATACAATCGGTCGCCGGCCAGCGGCACAAAATCTTCCACCAACTCAGCGATATAATCTTTGCAATGGGGCCGCGCAGGGTGGCGCGCCACTTGGGTTTTTTGCCATGGGTCGAGATTTTTATAGAGCTTTATAATTTGCTCATGCGCTTTGCCTTCAAGGCGATTGATCTCGGCTACCAAATCAATGCCATCATTGTTTCCGGTGCCGCGGTCAACGTCGCGCAGCTCTCGGATTTGCCCTTCGAGGGCGGCAATTGGCTTTTCAAATTCTAAATAAGATTGGGTCATTTGGTTTCCCTTTTGGAATAGATAAATTATTCCGTTTCCAGCGTGTTTGGCAAGCTTTCGATTTTGGCCAAAGGATGGCCTTTCGCCACCAGCTGCCTTTTACGCTCGTCTAAGACATGCGCATATATCTGCGTGGTGGAAATATCTGCATGCCCCAGCATTTGCTGCACGGCGCGCAAATCGGCGCCGCGCTCCACCAAATGCGTGGCAAACGCGTGGCGCAAAACATGCGGGCTCACCCTTTTTCGGTCGAGCCCGGCAAGCCCTGCCAACCCATCCAAAATTTGGCTGAACCTTTGTCGCGTCAGATGGCCAGATTTGCCGCTGGCGGGAAATAAAAACCGTGAGGTTTTTTCCACCTCATTTTGCAGCGCTTGCCAATCGGCCACCGCCAAGCGGGCGGGTTCGGACAGCGGCACCATGCGGTCGCGCCCGCCTTTGCCGCGCACAATCAGCAAAGGCCCATCCATGGCGGCGCGCGGCAGGCTTACCAATTCACTCACCCGCAACCCCGTGGCATATAAAACTTCGATAAGACAAATGGCGCGCGCACGTTTGGCCTTTGCCGCCTGGCTGGCTTGGGGCAGGTTTTGCGCCGCACCGATGAGCGCTTCGGTCTCGGTCAAAGATAATAATTTGGGCAGCGGTCTTTGGGTGCGCGGGCGCTTTAACCCGTCGGTCGGATTATCTGTGCGTTTTTCTTCTAGCATTAGAAATTTATAAAAATGGCGCAGGCTCGACAAATGTCGCGCCACCGTCGAGGCGGCCATGCCTTGCTCGTTCAGCCAGCCCATATAGGCGCTTAAATCTTTTTCGGTGGCGCCCGATACATCAGACGAATGTTGGGCTAAAAAACCGGCCAGATTTTCCAAATCGCGCCCATAAGCGGCTCGCGTGTGGCGACTGGCGCCGCGCTCGGCGCTCATCATATCGAGAAACAGGGCAATGGCCCTATCCATTCGGCGGCAACGTGTCTTCGGGCGCAAATAAAACCGGACGCGGCGCTGGAACGCCGAAAGCTTGCGGCGAAGTTACACTCAGGCGCGCCGAAGCTCGGGTAAACAGCTCACTGGCCAAATCATCGGCCACCGCCGACAGGCCGATTTGGCGAAACCCTTGCAATAGTAAAACCACGTCTTCGGTTTTTAAGTTTCTGGGTTCCACCTCGCCATAACTGGCCACAACGGCGAGCAGAAAATCACCAATCCATTTATTATCCGCCAATTTTTTCAACCGAAGCTGTTCACTCGTCAATTCTGACAAAGCCAAAGCCTCCAATAAAGCGGCCGGCAACTGGGATCCAAGTCCGTGATAAATCGCCAACTCGCGACGCAAGAACCTGCGAAGAGCGACGTCGGCACTGGCCCATTGCATTTCAAAACGCGCCCAATCCATATCTGGCGGCAAGCGCGGCTCTGCAGCTGGCTGCGAAGCGAGCTCAGGTAGCGGCTCTAACTCTGGCTCTGAAACCGCGACAGGCACAGCTTCCAAAAGCTGAGCATCCTCTCCTATCGGCGTGTCTAAAGGCTGCATGCTGGCCAATAATTGTTCGACAGACGCATCCGCTAAAGCATCTTCTTGGCCCGGTTCCAATGGCGCTTGGCTGGAGACCAGCGTGGAAACAGTAAGCGGCTCGCCGAGCCGGTCTTGCATCGCTCGCGCCCGGCGCGCCAAAGCTTCTTCCGCTCGTAAAAGCGCCGCCTCAGACGGGCGCAGGAAAGATAAAACACGCTGCGTAACCAGCCCAACCACTTGCTCACCAGCGAGACTTTCGGCTTTCGTAAATTGCCCGACATAGCGCAGCGCGGGCAGCAAAACCGCGATATCAGCGTCATTTACGAACTCTGGTTCAAGGGCCACCACAAGCGCCGCCTCTAGCTGCACGGGGGCAAGTGGCTCGAGCGCCTCATCGGCTATCGGCTCCCCATCCTCGGGGAGGCGAGAGAGCGTATCGTCAAACTGCGATTGGTTTTCATCTCGGCCGTCATCTAAGTCTTCAACAATGTCTTCAACAAAGTCATCCCGCGGAATGGAAAGGTCGCGCAATCGGTCGTCCAGCAATATCACCAAATCGCGCCAGAGACCGCGCGCCGAAGCCTCGCGCAAAGCTTGCGCAATGGTGCGCGCCTGGTCTTTCGGTTGGCTCGCATCTATCGCCAATAGGGTTTGTGCCAAATAAATAACGTCTGGCAGAGCCTCAACCATCGGCTCCAGCGGCGCGCCCTCGGCTTCAGGGCTTGCGTCCCCTTGTGCGCTATCGCTGAAATCTTCGCTCTCGCCCGCGTCGTTTAATGGCTCTTCGGGTGGCGTCGAGCGTACGAAATTGGAAAGGTCGGCCAATTGACTAACTTGCGAGAATTGCTCGGCAGGCATATGACCCGCCAAAACCGCGCTATAAGCCACCGACAATTGCAACCTTGCCGCTTGGCTATAATCGCGCCCCAAAGCGCCGCCATAATAAGCTGGCACGGAAGGCAAATCTTCCGGCAAAGGTTCACCAGCCAATTGCAGCAAAGCAATTTGCAAAGGCGTCAGCTCGCTTGGCAAAACCAGAGGCGGGTCTTCTTTGGCCTTTTTGGCGGCTGCCGCTTGCTCGCTGGTGCCAAAGGTAAGCGGCACTTGCGCGGCCAATAAAAACGCCATGTCGCGGAATAAAGCATCCGTGCCCATGGTTCTTTGATTGAGGTCCATGACGAGGCTGACTTTTTCAAATTCTCGCTCGCGCAATTGGCAATAAATGCCAAGCTGTAAGAAAAACCGCAACGTATCGCGCCGCCCCAAAGTCGAGCGTTGTGGCCGGGTTACCTCACATGCGGCCTCCGGATTGCCGGTTCCCAAATGAGCCAGCACCGTGGCGCGCGCTGCATAAGCATCGCTCGCAGCCGCGCCTGTAATCGCCTCTAACCCCAAAACCGCTTGTGTGTCCCCAAGCGCCAAAAACCGATTGAGGCGCGCGCCAAACCAGCTAATGCCATCCACGGTGCCTACCGGAGCGGCGGCCGTGCCCCGATGGAGGGTGCGTTCTGCGTCCCGCAAAACCGAGGACGTAAAGCGGGTCGGCAGGCGCGCCATTTGATCGGCCACAAAAGCCAAACGAGCGCCGCGCCATAGGCCAGGTTCGCCATCTTTTTCAATAGCTTGCCCAAAGCCTGCCTCGAGCCCCACGGGCGCATCTTGCAACGTGCCCAATTGGCCCACTTGCACGATATCGGCTGCCGAACCCGGGGCTGGTGCCACCGCTCTCACCGAGCGTTTCATTTGTCGGGCGGTGGTGCGCGGCGCTAGTTTTTCGGATTTTCGGTCGGCCACTCGCGGGGCGCCAATGGCATTTTGCATAACTGGCGGCACAATATTAAGCGGCGCGCGCAACGCAGTTTGCGCGTGCGCCGCACTCGAGACCAAAAGCCCGGTCATCAAACCGGCTTGAATTAATTTACCAAAAGCCATTCGACCTAAATTTTCCTGATGCTCTATTGATTAAACCGGTCATTGTCGAGTACATCCACGGCGGTTTCGCGCGGCGGCTCCACCGCGCGCGATAAAAACAACACGCCGCCAACCAACACAGCTAGACTTAAAATAATAATGACCGTTTGTTTCGATGCCATGCTGGGGCTCCCTGATTTCGATTCTAGAGGACTATATCAGCAATAAGGCACAATCGGGGCAGATTTTCGCGAAACCCTAGACGCTTCGCGTGAATGCGCTTACTCTCTTCTATAGGTGCCGCTTTCCGGCATACCCAGGATGGAGACCCGCATGGCCGATGGGCCCGTGATCCAATTTGAAAAACCGATTGTGCTGCTGGGCATGATGGGGGCTGGCAAGTCTAGCCTTGGCGTGCGGCTTGGCGAGGCTCTGGGGCTAGCGTTTCGCGATGCCGATGCGGAAATTGAAAAAGCCGCGCAAATGAGCATTCCTGAGATTTTTGAAAAACATGGCGAGGCCGCCTTTCGCGATGGCGAGCGCCGCGTCATTCAGCGCTTGTTAACCGAGGGCCCCCAAGTGCTGGCGCTTGGCGGCGGCGCTTTCGTAAATGACCAGACCCGCGAGCAAATTCTCGCCAAAGCCCATTCTATTTGGCTCGATGTCGCGCTCGATGAATTAGTCCGCCGCGTACAAAAAAAGCCGGGCAAGCGCCCGCTGCTGGTCGGACAAGACGTGCGCGCCAAATTAAAGGAGCTACAGGCAGCCCGCGAGCCGCTTTATGCCAAGGCCGATTTAAAGGTAGATGTCGGCGGTGGCACGCATGAAGACGCCTTGGCGCGACTGATAAAAGCGCTCGAATCCCATCTCGTCACCCCCCAAGACGCGTGAGGGTGCTGGACAAATGCCCCTCCTTTCTCTAAAGCCAAAATCATGACCGAGACGACAAAAACATCCTCGACCCAAAAGCCCGGCGCGCCGGAGCCCGAAACCGTGCGCGTGGCGCTGGGCCCGCGCAGCTATGACATCGTCATTGGCGCCGACCTCTTGAGCCAGGCAGGCGCCTATATTGCGCCGCTTCTGCCGCGCCCCAAGAGCGTGATTGTGACCGATACAAATGTCGCCAAAGCGCATTTAAAAACGCTGCAAACCTCTTTGGAGGCGGCGGGTATCGAACAGGCTCATTACGTTGTGCCGGCGGGCGAAGCGTCGAAAAACTTCTCGCAGCTTGAGCAATTGTGCGACTGGTTGTTGAGCCAAAAAATCGAACGAGAAGATTGCGTCATCGCTCTGGGCGGCGGCGTGATTGGCGACCTAACCGGGTTTGCCGCCGCTATTTTGCGCCGTGGCACGCGCTTTATTCAAATTCCCACCACGCTGTTGGCGCAAGTCGACAGCTCCATCGGTGGCAAGACAGCGGTCAATTCGTCGCTGGGCAAAAACCTCATCGGTGCCTTTCATCAGCCCGACCTCGTGCTGGCCGATATGGATGTTTTGAAAACCTTGCCCGAGCGCGAGCTGCGCGCCGGCTATGCCGAAATTGTTAAATATGGCGCGCTGGGTGATATCGAATTTTTCGACTGGTTAGAAACCAACGGCCAAAAAGTTTTAGCGCTCGACACAAAAAGCGTGGCGCATGCGGTGGCCCAAAGCTGCCGCGCCAAAGCTGCCATTGTGGCGCGCGATGAACGCGAAGCGGGCGAGCGAGCCTTGCTAAACCTCGGCCATACATTCGGCCATGCGTTTGAAAAAATAACTGGCTATGGCGATGCTTTGCTGCATGGCGAAGCGGTGGCCTATGGCATGGTTTTGGCGTTTGCTTTCTCGGCTCATCGCGGCGACTGCGACGGGTCAGACGCGACCCGTTTGCGGGCGCATCTAGAGGCCTGTGGCCTGCCCGCCACGATGGCGCAAGTCGGCAATGGCGCGTTTGATGTGGACGCGTTAATCGACGCCATGGGGCAAGATAAAAAAGTCAAAGCCGGTAAAATGCGTTTCATTTTGGCACGCGCGCTAGGCGATACCTATATCGCTGAAGATGTAAGCGCGGAGGCCTTACACCCCTTCTTAATAGCGCAAGGAGCGCGTCCCTAATGGATGGTTTTTCCGCCGGACTGATTTGGACCGCTGGGCTGATTTTCTTTCTTCTGGTGCTTTCGGCATTTCTGTCGGGGTCGGAAACCGCGCTGACCGCCACCAGCAAAGCGCGCATGTTGCATTTGCAACAAGAAGGCAAACGCCGGGCCCGTTGGGTTATCGTTTTGCTCGAGCAAAAAGAACGCCTGCTTGGCGCCATTCTGCTTGGCAATAATCTGGTCAATATTATGGCCTCGGCGCTGGCGACGCGCGTGTTCCTCGAAGTCTTTGGCGAGAGCGGCGTGGTCTATGCAACCCTCATGATGACCGTTTTGGTAGTTATCTTCGCCGAAGTTCTGCCCAAGACCTATGCCATATTAGCGCCCGATGCCACGGCCTTGCGCGCCTCTGGGCCGTTGCGGGTTTTGGTATTTGTTTTGGCGCCCATCACCATTGCCTTGGCGTTTATTTCGCGAACCATTTTGCGGGTCACAGGCCTTGCCAAAAGCGCCAGCCTGAGCCTTGTGCCAGCGGTGGAAGAAATTCGCGGCGCCATTGATTTGCACCACCAAGAAGGTGCCGTGCATAAAGGCGACCGAGATATGCTGGGCGGCATTCTCGATCTTGGCGATACGCAGGTCGAAGAAATTATGATCCCTCGCAACGCGATGGAGACCATAGATGTCAGCCAGCCGAGTGATGATATCGTCAAACAAGTTTTGGCCAGCCCCTACACGCGCATTCCGCTTTGGCGCGATGACCCCGAAAATATTATCGGCGTGTTGCACGCCAAAGATTTGCTGCGCGCGCTGGCCACCAATCCGGTGGGGCCGGCTGGCATCGACATTGCCAATATTGCCATCCCGCCGTGGTTCGTGCCCGAGACCACTTCCTTGAGCGAACAGTTAAATGCGTTTCGCACACGCAAAGCGCATTTCGCCCTCGTGGTCGATGAATATGGCGCCATTATGGGTATTGTGACGATGGAAGATATTCTCGAAGAAATCGTCGGCTCCATCGACGATGAACACGACCGCCCCGACACAATGTTGCGGCGCAAACCCGACGGTACGCTGGAAGTTGCGGGCGCGCTATCCATCCGCGATTTAAACCGCGAAATGGGCTGGAGCCTGCCCGATAGCGAGGCCAGCTCGGTCGCCGGACTGATTATCCACGAAGCCCGCGTTATTCCTGAGATTGGCCAAGTGTTTGAGTTTCACGGCGCCAGGTTTCGTATTATGAGCCGTCAGCAAAATAGAATTTTGCAAGTCCGCATCACCAAAGCCGATTAATCGTCTTGGCGCTCGCGTGCGGCTTCTTCTGGAGATTTTAATTTCAAGGCCAGCGCATGCACGCTGGCTTCCAGCTCGGCTTTCAACACATCCATAACGCCGCGTTGGCGCTGCAGGCGCGAGACACCGTCAAACTGAGCCGCGACCATGCGCACCCGAAAATGCGTCTCGCCCGATTGCCCGTCTGCGGTTGGCTCGACGCCCGCATGGCCAGCATGCAAATGCGACTCGTCGATGACCTCCAAATGGTCTGGGGCATAGGTTTTGGTTAATTTTTCTTCTATGGTCTTGCGTATCATCGTCAGGTCTCTAAATATGGGGGCGAAAACTACGGGGTGGTGTTTGGCTTTCTCGAAAACCAGCATATATATCGTCGTAGCACTTTATATCGCGTTTTCACAAACGGAGCGAGCATCGCAAGCAATTTTGCTATAGTCTTGGCGCCGTAATAAACCACAGTTGGAGCGTTCATGAACTTGAACTCGAAATATTTTGATAGTATCCGCGCCTCGCGCAAAAACGATAAGCGCGTGCAAGTCTCCAAAAAAGTGGCTTGCGACTGGCCGGAGTGCAAAGAAGAGGCGGGCTACCCAGCCCCCACTGGCGCGCGCGAAAGCGACGGCGAAGCCAAGCATCGCAATTTTTGCTTCGCTCATGTGAAGCAATATAACCGTAGCTTCAATTATTTCGAAGGCATGACGGAAGAAGATTCAGAAAGCTTCCGCCGCGCCGCCAGAACCGGCCATCGCCCCACATGGTCGATGGGCACAAGGCGCGCGCGCGGTACCAAGGCCGAAGATTGGCAATTCCATGACCCCTTGGAGCTCATGTCGCATGAAGGCAATGGCGCCAAAGAAAAGAAACGCGCCTCGAAAGTCACCTCTGGCCAAGAACGGGCGCTTTCTGTGTTGGAGCTGCCTACCAGCGCCAAACCAGAAGATGTACGCAAACGCTATAAAGCTCTGGTGAAACAATATCACCCAGACGCCAATGGCGGCGAGCGCACCCATGAAGAGCAACTGCAAAGAGTCATTCAAGCGCATGATTATTTAAAAGCTTCGGGCTTTTGCTAGTCGCCGCTATCTAACCCCCTAATCTAACATCGTTAAAATTAAGAATTTTCGGAGATTTCCATGAGTAATTCGGCACAAGATAACATCGCCCCCAACGCGTCTATGCCTGACGCGCCAGACACAACCGTGAATGCGCGTGACGTATTCGGCATTGATCTGGACATGCAAGTCCCCGCCTTTAAAGAGCGCAGCGAGCATGTGCCTGAAATCGATGAAAATTATTTATTCGACCGCCAGACCACTTTGGCGCTGCTGGCAGGCTTTACCCATAACCGCCGCGTCATGGTGCAGGGGTATCACGGCACAGGTAAATCGACCCATATCGAACAAGTTGCGGCCCGCCTCAATTGGCCATGTGTGCGCGTCAACCTAGACAGCCACGTCAGCCGCATCGATCTGGTCGGCAAGGACGCGATTGTTTTGAAAGACGGCAAGCAAGTGACCGAGTTCCAACAAGGCATTCTGCCTTGGGCCCTGCAAAATCCCGTCGCTCTGGTGTTTGACGAATATGATGCGGGTCGCCCCGACGTGATGTTTGTTATCCAACGGGTGTTGGAAGTGGCAGGTAAATTGACCCTGCTCGACCAAAACAAAGTGATCCGTCCAAACCCGCATTTTCGTCTGTTCGCGACGACCAACACCATTGGTCTTGGCGATACGTCAGGTCTGTATCACGGCACGCAGCAAATCAACCAAGGCCAGATGGACCGTTGGAACATCGTCACAACCTTGAACTATCTGCCGCATGAACGCGAAACAGATATTGTGCACGCCAAAGCCCCTGGCTATGAGGGTGCCGAAGGGCGCGAAAAAATCGCTGCCATGGTGCGCGTGGCGGACTTAACCCGCGCCTCGTTTGTGAACGGCGATATCTCCACCCTGATGAGCCCGCGTACGGTGCTGACCTGGGCCGAGAACGCGAGCATTTTAGGCCAAGACATCGCGCTGGCCTTCCAACTAACTTTCTTGAACAAATGCGATGAATTGGAACGCCCCACGGTAGCCGAATTTTATCAGCGTTGCTTTGGCGATGATTTGCCCCAGGACGCGATTTCGGTTCTTGCTGGCAACTAGGAAAATCCGATGAGCGAAAAATCACCGGTTGAGGAATTTAAACGCGCCCTGACGCAGACCATGCGCTCGATTGCCGAAGAGGCAGAGCTATCGGTCAGCTTTGGCTCGGAAAAACCCGTTTTGGCGGGTTTGAAAGCGCGCCTGCCCCAACCCACGCGCGACCTCGACCCGGCCGATATGCAAAATGTGCGCGGCCAATCAGATAGTTTCGCGCTGCATTTGGCTCATAATGACGCTGCGATATCCCTCGATATGGCGCCCAGCGAAACCGATGCGCGCGCTGTATTTGAGGCGGCAGAAACCGCCCGTTGCGAGTCGCTTGGCTCGCGCGCCATGGCCGGCGTCGGGCAAAACATTGTTGCCATGCATGAGCAACGTTGCCAAAAATTGGGCCTCTCCGAAACCACCACGCGCGACGACGCCCCGCTCGAAGAAGCGCTGGGCTTTATGGTGCGCGAACAATTGACCGGCCTTACGCCCCCGCCCTCGGCTATGGGCGTGGTGTCGGCTTGGCGCGATTGGGTAGACGAGCGTGTGGGCGATAAAATCGGCGGGCTCGAAGCCGTGATGCAAGACCAACGCGCCTTTGGCGAATTAACCCGAGATATTTTGGTCGACCTCGAGCTGATGCAAGCGTCGGGCGAAGACCAAGAAGGCGACGGCGAAGAAGGCGATGGCCAAGACGGTGACGACGGCGAGCAAGATGGCGAAGGCGGGCAATCCGAGGGCCAAGAAGGCATGTCGGCCGACGATATGGAAATTGGCGACGAAGCCATGGAAGAAGGCGACGAGCAAACGGTCCAAATGGAAGGCGAGGAAATCGAAGGCGAGGGCGAAGGCGAAGAAGCTGGCGAAGCGGCCGACCCTTACGCGCCCGATGGCGAGCTGAACCCCGAGAAGTCTGCCTATAGTATTTTCACGTCTAAGTTCGACGAGACCATTGAGGCCGAAGAGCTATGCGACCAAGAAGAGCTAGAGCGTCTGCGCGCCTATCTCGACCAGCAATTGCAACAAATGCAGGGCGTGGTGGCACGCCTCGCCAATCGGTTACAGCGCCGCTTACAGGCCAAGCAGAACCGCACTTGGGAATTTGACCTAGAAGAAGGCTACCTCGACCCAGCGCGTCTCTCGCGCATTATTATGGATCCGATGCAGCCGCTATCTTTCAAAATGGAAAGCGACACAAAGTTTCGCGACACCGTCGTGACCCTGCTCATCGACAACTCTGGTTCGATGCGTGGACGCCCCATTACGGTGGCTGCCATGTGCGCCGATATTTTGGCCCGCACGCTAGAGCGGTGCAATGTGAAGACCGAGATTTTGGGCTTTACCACCCGCGCCTGGAAAGGCGGCCAGTCGCGCGAAGTTTGGATGAGCAATGGCAAGCCCAGTCACCCAGGCCGCTTGAACGACTTACGCCATATTATTTACAAAGGCGCAGACGCCCCATGGCGGCGCGCGCGCAAAAACCTTGGGCTGATGATGCGCGAAGGTCTTTTGAAAGAGAACATTGATGGCGAAGCGCTGATCTGGGCGCACAACCGCCTCTTGGCCCGCCCCGAGCAACGCCGCATTTTAATGGTTATCTCGGATGGCGCGCCGGTCGATGATTCCACGTTGAGCGTCAACGCTGGCAATTATCTGGAAAAACATTTGCGCAATGTCATCGAAGACATTGAAACCCAATCGCCGGTCGAGCTTATCGCCATTGGCATTGGCCATGATGTGACGCGCTATTACCGCCGCGCGGTAACCATTGTCGACGCCGAGCAATTGGGCGGCGCCATGACCGATAAGCTGGCAGAATTATTCGATGAGAATGACGGCGAGAAAAAACCCGAAAAAGGCATGAACACAGGCGCCTTAAAAGCCGGCTCCAAGCCCATGCCCTCGAGTGGTGCGGGCGGTGGCGCCAGTCGTAGACGCGCTGGCGTGCGCACAAGCGCGGTTCCCGTTCGGGGCGCCAGTAGCTAACAAGTAAATTAGAAAATCCGAGAGAGGATTAGGCTGTTTTAGCGTTTACCAGCTTCTTCAGCTTCAAAGCGCGCGACGACAATTGTGCGTCTTTGGCTTTCATCAAGAAGGCGTCGATACCCCCGATATGCTCTACCGAGCGCAAAGCGCTGGCCGAGATACGAAGTTTCAACGCGCGTCCCAGCGTTTCGCTAGGCAAGCTGCATTGCTGCAGGTTCGGCAGAAAACGACGACGCGTACGGTTCATAGCATGGCTAACATTGTTGCCACTCATTACAGATTTGCCAGTCAGTTCGCATACACGTGACATCGGTCACTCCTATTCATTTCGTTAAAAACTAGAGCCTTTGGCCTACTCATGCAGGCGGTGCCCCGTTTCAAGCCTTTGATATAGAAAACCACCCGCTTTGCGTCAAGCGGTTTTAGCTCTCCTTCGAAACTTTCGCCATGCCCGCCTTGGCGCCATGGTTGGCATCGAGAACAATATTGGTAATTTTAAAAATGCCACTACCGGTAATCACAGGCCCGTCTTTGCCAACCAATTGACCGCTCACAAAGCCCGTGCTTTTGGTGGCGCGGGTGCATTGGCCTTCGCAAATCAAAAAGTCGCCCAATTGACCCGGTGCCAAAAAGTCGAAATTGAAGCTGACCGAAGGCGTAAACCGCGCGCCGCCCATATGATTGTGCAGCGCAAAGGCAAGCCCCACATCCATCACCGTCATCAGCATGCCGCCATGGCAGATGCCGGCCGGATTGCACATATGCTGTTGTACCTCAAACCCCAATTGCTGATCGCCGGTCTCGAGGCTGCCACGGATGTAAATCGGGCCGACATGCTGGGTAAAATGCGCGTCGAGATGATCAAACATGCAGTCAAAGTCTAGCTCGCTCCAGCCATCTGGAACGCTCATGATTTGGTCTCCTTGGCGGGTTGAATAAAGCCAAATAAATGTGCCGCCACTTTGCGGATTTGTATCTCTTCCGAACCTTCGGTAATGCGGTAGCGACGGTGATGGCGATAAATATGCTCGAACGGCATATGGCGCGAATAGCCAATGCCACCATGGGTCTGAATGGCTTGGTCTGCGGCCTCGCAAACCAAACGATTGGCGCGGTAATTGCACATAGACACTTTATCTGACAGATAAATCGCCACTTCGGGTTTGCTCATCGTGTCCATTTGCGCCGCGGTTTTATAAACCAAATTGCGGATCATCTCATTTTCTGTATGCAGCTCGGTGAGCGGAAACTGAATGGCCTGATTGGTCGCCAAGGGTTTGCCGAACGGGGCGCGGGTTTTGGCATAGGCGACGCTTTCATTAATGCAATATTGCGCCGCCCCCACGCCGCTGGCCGCTTGGCGAATACGGTTTTCATGAACAAAATGCTGTGCCAAAGCCAAGCCATTGTCGGGCGCGCCAAATATCGCGCTCTCGGGCACCCAAATATTGGTAAACGATACGCGCGGGTGGTCGGTCGGCATATTAAAGGTCCACATATATTCTTCGATTTTGACCCCGGGGTCATCGGCAGGTACCAAAAAGCAGGTGATGCCGCGCGCCGCACCATCTTCGCCAGAGGTGCGCGCAAATACCATCACATGACTGGCAACATGCATGCCGGTCGTCCACATTTTTTCGCCATTGATGAGCCAGCCATCGACGCCATCGCGGGTCTCGCGCACGCCGCGCGTTTCCATCCACGTGGCATCCGAGCCATGCGCCGCTTCGGTAAGCCCGAAGCAAATGCGGTGGGTGCCACCCAACATGCCGTTAATGAATGTGTCCGCCTGTTCGGGCGTGCCGAAATCCCGAAACATCAAAACTTGGGGTATATTGCCAACAATCGAGCTTTCATTTTGCAAATCATTATGTAGCCCCAAACCTTTGGCGGCCAAATGCTCGCGAATAACGGCCATGGCTAAATTAGAACCATCCGCGCCGCCATATTCTTTCGGCAGAGCAAAGCGCAAATGCCCTGCTTTATCGGCGCGACGGCGCATTTCGCGCAACAGCTCTTCCCACTCGGGGCGCGGCAGGCCGTTATTGTCCCAATCGGTGCGCGCGTGTTCGCGGCGATGGTCAAAAAACCGGTTGTTATCGTCCTGCATCTGCAGCGGTGTAATTTCGTCGTCGATGAACTTATCCAGAACCGCCAAATAAGCGCGGATATCATCAGGAATCTCGTAATCCATAAAACTCTCCCTTTGGGCGGAAATCATGCGCGAGCCAAACAAATCTGGCAAGCGTCTTCTCGGGCTTAATCGGCGCACCCACTAGATGTAGGCGTGAACAGATAGGGGGAAGCTACTATGGTAGTGATTCGGACACGCTATGTTCGCCCCCTGTTCATGGCAAAGCGCCAAAACTGATTCGTCCACAGCCCTCGCCACCGAATGAGGAGAATTACGCGCCACGTGCTTGCAAAACCAGGCGCGCTTGGTCATGGTGATCGCTATGTCCAACCTGTCTTTTCAGCCCCACTTGCGTATTGTTCTCGGGCCCACCAACACTGGCAAAACCCACCTCGCGATGGAACGTCTATTGGCCCATACCAGCGGCATGATTGGCTTGCCGCTGAGGCTTCTGGCGCGCGAGGTCTATGACCGCTGCTTGCGCGGCGATTTCGGCCACGTGCATAAGGCAGATTTGGCTCTCATTACTGGCGAAGAGAAAATTCTGCCGCCCAAAGCGCGCTATTTTATTTGCACCACCGAAGCCATGCCGATTAGCCGCGAGGTGCAATTCGTGGCGATTGATGAGTGCCAATTGGCGGCCGACCCCGAACGCGGCCATGTGTTTACCGACCGTATTTTGCATGCGCGCGGCACCTCTGAGACCATGTTATTGGGCGCCGAGACCATGGCGCCGATTTTGCGCCAATTGCTCGGCAAAGTAGAAATTGAAAGCCGTGGCCGTTTCTCTCGCCTCAGCTGGGGCGGCAGCCATAAGTTGTCTCGCTTGCCGAGGCGCAGTGCCGTGGCGGCTTTTTCGGCCGATAATGTTTACGCCATTGCCGAGATTATTCGCCAACAGCGCGGCGGGGCCGCCGTGGTGATGGGCGGCTTGAGCCCGCGCACCCGAAACGCACAAGTCGAGATGTATCAATCGGGCGAGGTCGATTTTCTGGTCGCCACCGACGCCATTGGCATGGGGTTAAACATGGATGTCGACCATGTGGCCTTTGCCCAAAGACGAAAATTCGATGGTCGCCGACACCGCCAATTGAGTGCCTCGGAATTGGCACAAATTGCCGGCCGCGCTGGCCGCCACACCCAAGACGGCAGCTTTGGCGTCACCGGTGATTTGGAAGCTTTTGACGAGCCGCTCATCGAGCAGATTGAGACGCATGAATTCGAGCCGGTGAAAGGCTTGTTCTGGCGCAATCCCAATCTGGATTTCTCTAGCTTGGAAGCTTTATTGTTGAGCTTAGAAAAAACCGCCCCGCGCGCCGGCCTGATGCGCGCACCCGCTGCCGACGACCAGCAAGCCTTGAAACTTTTGAGCCGCGACCCGGATACGCTCGATTTACTGGGCGACGATAGTTTGCATAGCTCGGGCGCCAATCCGGCGTTGGAGCTTTTGTGGCAAGTCGCCCAAACCCCAGATTTTCGCAAAACCACCGTGGGCGAGCATAGCGCGCTCATCGGCGAAGTATTTGGTTTCTTGAGCGGCGAGGAGGGACAAATTCCCGAAACCTGGATTGGCGAGCGGATTGAGCGTTGCGACCGTCACGACGGGGACTTGGGAACTTTATCCATGCGTCTGGCGCATATCCGCACTTGGACTTATATTGCCCAACGTAATGATTGGTTGGCCGACCCTGCCCATTGGCAGGGGGTCAGCCGTAGTGTAGAAGACCGTTTATCAGATGCGCTGCATAATAAATTAATGGGGCAATTCGTAGATCGCAAAACATCCGCCCTAATGCGGCGGCTTGCCGGACGAGAGGTTATCGTGGCGAATATTGAAGACAATGGCGACATTCTAGTGGCCGAAGAATATATGGGTCGGTTGAACGGCTTGCAGGTAGAACGTGACCCGCGCCTCAAGGGCGTGCCAGCGGGAACCGCGCGCGCAGCCGTTGAAAAAGCGGTCGGCGACGCGCTTCGTGCCCGCGCCCAAGATATCGCCCAAGCCGAGGATAGCGCATTTTCGCTTACGCCAACCGGCGAGATTATTTGGCAAACAGCTTGCGTTGGCATGCTGCAAATCAGGGCTGGGCGAGAGGGGGATAAATTGGCTTATCTTGCCCCTTGCGCGGACTTGCAAGCGGATGAGGCACTGACGGGCGATGCACGCCAACGCGCCGAGACCCGTTTGAGCGATTGGCTGCGTGCCAAGATTGGCCAAGACCTCGAGCCTTTGAAAAAACTCGAAGCGGCCCAAGACCTAGATGGTTTGGCACGTGGGCTAGCGTTTCAATTGCTGGAACATAAAGGCAGTTTAGCCCGCCGCGATGTGGCTGATATTCTGTCTAAATTAGACCAACCGTTGCGCGGGCAACTTAGAAAACTCGGCGTGCGCTTTGGCTTTTACACGGTCTTTGTGCCAGCTCTGCTCAAGCCCGCGCCAGCCAAATTATTGGCGCTGATGAGCCTCTTGGAAAGCCAACCCAATGACCCCACACCCGTTGCAAGCGCGCCAGAGACCGCGCCGCGCGATATTGCCAAAGATTTAGCCCTCCTGCCTGCCGCGGGACTGACGTCTTGTGCGCGCGAAAAATTACCCTTCTGGCTGTATCGGGCGGCTGGTTTTTACACCACGAAAAACCGCGCCATTCGCCTCGATATGTTAGAGCGCTTGGCCGATCTCATTCGCCCCGCGCTGGAGCAAAGCAAGGCGCAAAAAAGCAAAGGCTTTGAAGCCACCGAAGCCATGATGTCGATCATGGGCTGCGGCGCCGAAGAGCTGGCCGAAATATTGACCGCGCTGGGCTATCAATCGCAACAGGTAGAAGAAGCCTTGCCTGCCAAATCTGGCGAGCCTGTTACCCCTGAAGCGGTTACCCCTGAAGCCTCTACTTCTGAAGCTTCGGCTCCTGAAGCTTCGGCACAGGATAGCTCTCCTTCTGAAACGTCTGCTCCAGATGAGCGTGAGGCTGGCGCGCCAGAAACAGAACCCGAAGCCGCCAAGCTCGTGACCCTATGGCGCCCAGCCCGCACGCAGAGAAACCCGCAAAACCATGCCGGCGCAAAGCGCAAAAATGGCGCAGAGGGCGGCTCTAAAAATGGCGGAAAAAACCAATCTCGCGCGTCCAGCAAGGGCCGCGCCGGCAAACCAGCACGAGGGGAAAAGCGAGCCGAAAAGCAAGCCGACCCCAATTCCCCTTTTGCGGTTTTGAAATCTTTGCAATCGGGTGAGAATGAGTAGCGCGCCCAAAAAGCCGCTTCCCCAATCCATGCGAGTCGATAAATGGCTCTGGCATGCACGGTTTTTCAAAACCCGTACTTTGGCCACCAAATTGGCCGCGGCGGGAAATGTGCGCGTCAATGGCGTCAAACAAACCCGCGCCTCGGCCAATGTGAAGGCGGGCGATGTGTTGACCTTTCCTTTGAATAAATATGTCCGCCTCATCGAAGTGGCAAGCCTAAGCGTGCGGCGTGGGCCTGCCGTGGAAGCCCAAGCCCTTTATATCGATCGCGATCCGCCCCAGCCCAAACCCAAAGAAGAAAAGGTCGCCTCGCGCGAGCACGGCACAGGACGCCCAACCAAAAAGCAACGCCGCGAGCAAGCCGCCTTCACGGGCCGCAGCGATATTGGCTAAGCGCGACTTTCGAGACACCCTGCGACCAAAACAGGCATTGCATAGGCGCCCCTGCCGCGTTAGGTAACAGCTAAGTTAGAAATTAGATAAGAGTTACCCATGCTGGATAAATTGAAAAACATGTTTGCCGAACCCGTCGCCCCCAGTGCGCCGCCGCGTTCGGACGAATTACACATCGCAGCCGCTGCCCTTTTGGTGCGCGCCGCACAAATTGATGGCCATATGGACGAGGGCGAAGAAAAACTCATCGCCCGTTTGGTTGGGCCGCATTTCGGCCTGGATGCGGCAGGGGCTGCCACGTTGATAGAGGACGCCAAAGCGGCTGCCAATGACGCCAGCGATTTGTTTCAGTTTACCGTGCGTATCAATAAACATTTTGAACAGCCGCATAAAATCATGCTGCTTGAATTGCTATGGCAAATTGTTTTGAGCGATGGCGTGGTCGATGATTTTGAAGCGAACTTGCTTCGTCGCGTTGCAGGGCTTATACACATCACCGACCAACAAGCTGGCCAGGCACGCAAAAACGCGCAAAGCCAACTGACTTCGTAAAGACCGAATTTTTTACAGGAAGCCTTATGACTTATATCGTCACGGAAGATTGCATCAAATGTAAATACACCGACTGCGTGGAAGTTTGCCCCGTCGATTGTTTTTATGAAGGCGATAACATGCTCGTCATTCACCCTGACGAATGCATTGATTGCGGCGTGTGCGAACCCGAATGCCCGGCCGATGCGATTAAGGCCGATACCGAATCGGGCCTCGAGAAATGGCTCGAAGTGAACACGAAATACGCCGACATTTGGCCCAATATCACGCTGCGCAAAGACGCGCCAAGCGACGCCGATGATTGGCTGAACAAACCGAATAAATTTGCCAATGAGTTCAGCGAAGCGCCCGGCGCAGGCGACTAAAGCCACACCTTGCCTGGCAACAAGTGCCAAGCAGTTGGATTTCTTGCCATTTTGTGATATACTCTTCTCTAGACGTTAACACATAGAAAAAGGCGCCATTTCGGGGCCTTTTTGCATTTGGAGACCACCATGGCCACTGCGAAAAAACCTGCTGCAAAAAAGCCAGCTGCTAAAAAACCTGCTGCGAAAAAGCCCGCGGCAAAGAAACCAGCCACGAAAAAGCCTGTCGCCAAAAAGCCAGCTGCCACGCCGGCCGCTGCAAAGAAAGCGGCGCCTAAGGCCAGCGCCAAAAAGGCCGCGCCAAAAGCTAGCCCGAAAAAACCTGCGGCTTCCAAATCCGCCCCGAAGGCAACCGCCAAAAAGAAGCCAGCCAAACCAGAGGCGCCACGGCGCTCGGCGCTCGGCTTTAAAGTAAACGAATTTGTTGTCTACCCCGCGCATGGCGTTGGGCAGATTACCGAGATTGCGGTGCAAGAGATTGCCGGCATGAGCTTGGATTTATTCGTCGTGAGCTTCGACAAAGAGAAAATGGTTCTGCGCGTGCCGCTGGCCAAAGCCAAAGAAATTGGCATGCGCAAACTCGCCGATGCCAAAGTGATGGATGGCGCCATTAAAACTCTAAAAGGGCGGGCGCGGGTAAAACGCACCATGTGGAGCCGACGCGCACAAGAATATGAAGCCAAAATTAATTCCGGCGATTTAGTGGCCATCACCGAAGTGGTGCGCGATTTATTCCGCAATGAAAACCAGCCCGAGCAGTCTTATTCGGAACGCCAGCTCTATGAAAAAGCCATTGAACGCATGGCGCGCGAAGTGGCCACGGTAGAAAAAACCACGGATGATGAGGCGATTATTAAGCTAGAAGGCATTCTGGCCAAAACCACGGGCGGCGCGCGGCGCCAACCTGGCGTCGACCCGACTTAATCCGCCTGCGGGAATAATTTATTTTTAAGTGAACCAATTGAGTGGCCGCCGCGTATCTTTAATAGGAGATACATTATGGCTCATTTGGATACACAAGAAACCGTTCAAGCTGGACGCAAATTCATCAAGAAGGCAATGAAGTTGCCGATGCTCGAATTAGAGCATGAACAACATCTGGCCCGCAGTTGGCGCGATAAAAGCGATGAAAACGCTTTGCACGAGCTGACCGCTGCCCATGTGCGCTTGGTCGTGGCGATTGCCGCGAAGTTTCGCAACTATGGCCTGCCGATGGGCGATTTGGTGCAAGAAGGCAATATTGGCCTGATGCAAGCCGCCAACCGCTTTGACCCCGACAGAGAAGTGCGTTTCTCTACCTATGCCGGTTGGTGGATCCGCTCTTCCATTCAAGATTACGTACTTCGAAATTGGTCGATTGTGCGCACCGGAACCACGGCAGCGCAAAAATCTTTATTCTTTAATATGCGCCGCCTGCGCGCGCGCATTAACGACATTGGCGCCAATATGACCCATGAAAGCCGCACCTATGTGGCCAATGAGTTGGGCGTGCGCATGGAAGATGTGCTGAATATGGAAGGCCGTATGGAAGGCAGCGATCGCTCCTTGAACGCGACGATTTCAGATCGCTCCGACGATGGCGGTGCCACCGAATGGCAAGAACTATTGGTATGCGATCGCGACCTGCCCGACACCGAAGTTTCGGATAAGTTAGACACCCAACAGCGCGTCAATTGGATTGGCGAGGCGATGGAAGATTTGAACGAGCGCGAAGCCACGATTATTCGCGCCCGCCGCCTAACCGAAACCACCGTGACGCTGGAGTGTCTCGGCAAACAATTGGGCATTTCGAAAGAACGCGTGCGCCAGATTGAACATGAAGCCTTGCAAAAATTGCGCGGTTCGCTGATTGCCAAAACCAATGGCGACCCGCATCAGGCAGGTTTGATTTAACGCCAGCCTAACGCTTGTCGAAAACCGCTTACGGGGCTAGTTTGAAAAGCATGGGTCCCGTAGCTCAGTCGGATAGAGCACCAGATTCCTAATCTGGGGGTCGGTAGTTCGAATCTACCCGGGATCACCATTTACCTGGCAAAGGGTTAGAAACGATAAATCGTGCCGAAGCTCAGGCGATCCGTTTCAGCGCCATCGAGGTCTGTCTCGACATATTCAAAGCGTAAGGACGCATTATAATTCAGCGTGAAATCAGCGCCGAAACCATAAATCGCGCCGGTTTTTTCTTCATCATAGCTATCGCCCCCACCCATGACTTTGCCATCGCCGCGAGCGATGCCAAGGCGTAAAAACGGCTCAAAGCCTTCCCCGGGTGAGCGTAATACACCCGAGAGCGCCACAACCGAAGCTTGGCTGTCACGGCCATTGGTCTCGACATCGGCGAGAGAGGTATAGCTAAATTCTACGGCCAAAAGCGGGTCGAATTGACCGCCAGCAAAAAACGTCAGGCCTTGGCTTTCGATATCAGCGCCGGTGTCTTCGTAGGAAGTAAAGCCAGCGCTCAATCCGATGTAATTTTGTGCCAGTACCGGGGCGCTTGAAAAGGCAACAAAAGCGGCAATGAATGCCGTGGCGGTCAAAAATTTCTGCACAAACTCTCCTAAACATAAGTTGTTAACCGTGACTTTGGGCTGATGCGGCCAAAAAATCTACTGGCAATTTACTCGCACCCTCGTATTCGTCGCGTGAGGGTCCGAATTGGAAACCAGAGTTCGAGGACAAAGTTGGGCGCACGAGAGCCGTTGGACACCAGCCAAGACTACTCTATATTGTTTTTCATGACTGATACGCAATTCGACCAAAAACCTCAAAATATCAAAAATTCAGGGCCATCCAAAAGCGGCGGCCCGCCCATCTTGTCTTGCTATGATGATTTAGCGGCGTCGTGCGCCTATGGCTGGTCGATGTTGGAACGCGGCGTGAAAGATAGAAAAAGCCCGTTTCATACCCCCAGCGTCGCGACGATAACCGCGAATGGCGGCCCGACTATTCGCACGATTGTGTTGCGCGGCTGCGACGTCCAAGCCCGCACTTTGCGCTTTCACACCGATACCCGCTCGGGAAAAATCGCCGAGCTTCAAGCCAACCCCCAAGGCGCCATGCATTTTTATGACGCAGGCACCAAAGTGCAATTGCGCTTGGGCGTGCGCCTGGAAATGCTGACTGGCCCAGACTATGACGCCGCTTGGGAAGCCACACGACCGATGAGCCGAGAATGCTATCAAGTCACCCAAGGCCCGGGCAGCCGCATCAGCGACCCCCAAGACGTCGACTTTGACGCCCAAGCGACCCAAGACGGAGAAGCCCATTTCGTGCCCGTGCGGGCGCAGGTTGAAACCATGGAATGGCTCTATTTAGCCGCGCGTGGCCACCGCCGAGCTTTGTTCGACTTTACCCAAAACACTATGGATTGGCTGGTTCCTTAAGCCCTTTGGCTTGCGACAGCATGGCGCTTGGCACGGGTAGATAAAAACCCTATATCGAAGTTATCGTTTCAACGGAGATATCAAATGCGTGCTATTTTTCTTACCCTGATGACCGTCACTTTTCTAAGCACACCCGCCCAAGCCGGCGATGCTGCGAAAGGCGAGAAGACTTATCGAAAATGTGCCTCTTGTCACATGATTGGCCCGAAAGCCAAAAATCGTGTGGGGCCCCAGCTAAACGGTATTTTGGGGCGCGAGATTGCCGCCATCGCTGGTTATAAATATTCCAAAGGCATGCTGGCCTATGCGGCAGACCAAAAGGTTTGGAATGAAGAAAACCTAGCTGCCTATTTGACGTCGCCACGCAAAGTGGTGAAAGGCACCCGCATGTCGTTTGCTGGCCTGCGCAAACAAACAGACCGCGACAACATCATTGCCTATTTGAAAAAAGCCGCAAAATAGCCCGCGAGCTAAAAGACAAAAAATAAGGGCCGCTTCGGCAACGAAGCGGCCCTTGTTGTTTCAAATTGGTTTCGCCAGGCTTATTTTACCCGCTCCAAAATAGACAAGTAATTGGCAACGGCTGCGCCGCCCATATTAAAAATACCCGCCAATTTAGCGTCTTTAACCTGCATCTCATCGGCTTCGTTCATCAACTGACGTGCCGCCATCACATGCATGGAAACGCCCGTGGCACCCACAGGGTGGCCTTTGGCTTTCAAGCCGCCCGATGGATTAACCGGCAATTTACCGTCTTTATAAACCGTGCCATCGGCCAAAACCTCGGCGCCTTTACCCGGTGCCGCAAGCCCCATGGCTTCATATTGAATAAGCTCCGCAATGGTGAAGCAGTCATGGGTCTCCACCAAAGACAGATCGTCAAGCGTTACGCCCGCTTCTTCCAAGCCTTTGGCCCAAGCTGTTTTGGGGCCATCGAAAGCGGTGACGTCGCGCTTGCTCATCGGCAAAAAGTCATTGGCTTGTGTCCGCGCACGAAACGCGATGGCTTTATCATGGCTTTGCGCGGTTTCTTCGTCCGTCAGAATAATGGCGGCGGCGCCATCTGAAATCATCGAGCAATCGGTGCGTTTCAAAGGTCCGGCCACGATTGGGTTTTTGTCGCTTTCGGCACGGCAAAAATCAAAACCGAAATCTTTTTGCATATGGGCCAGTGGGTTCACCGAACCATTTTTATGGTTCTTGGCCGCAATATGAGCCAGCGCATCGCTTTGGTCGCCATATTTTTGGAAATATTTTCCAGCCACAACGCCAAAAATACCTGGGAAGGTAAGACCTTGGTCGCCCTCCTCTGGCATATAGCTGGCACGAGACAGACAGCGACCAACATCGCCGCTCGACAGATGGGTCATTTTTTCAACGCCAATTGCCAGCACGCGGCGCGCACGCCCCGCTTCAATGGCATTGGCCGCCTGAAACACAGCCGCCGAACCTGACCCGCAAGCATTTTCAACCCGAGTGGAGGGCGTAAACCGAAACGCATCTGAAACTTGCAAAGCCAACGACGAAATAAAGTCTTGCTCTGACATGCCCGCGTTGAACGTCGCGACATAAATCGCATCAATGTCCTCGGCCCCCACGCCTGCATCGGCCATCGCCTCATTGGCGGCCGCAACCAGCAAGTCTTCTAAGCCTTGATCTTCTAATTTTCCAAATTTCGTGTGGCCCCAGCCAACGATGCATACAGACATGTGTTTCTCCTCAAATGAACGTGGTGCAAATTGGCCGATGCGGGGCTAGTTTGTCAAGCCTTGCCGGCATCGCTAGACGCCCAGAAAAGCCAAAATATCCGGCCCAATCTCGTGTTCCAGTCCAGGCCCAATATCATGTCCCATGCCCTCGACGGGGCGCCAAATCGCCTTTGGCACATGAGCGGCAATACTCTCGCCGCACACAGGCTTAATCAACGTGTCGGCCAGCCCATGAAGCACCATGAATGGCACCGTGATGGTTTGAAGCCGGGTCACCCGAGAGCCATCTGAAATCGCCGCCGCCATCTGGCGCACCACACCAGCGGGATGATAATTACGCGCGATGATTTTGCGCGCCATCTCGCGGCGCACGGGCTCGGGCGTTGGAAATTTCGGGCTCGAATGTTCCCCTTGGCTTTGGGTCAAATAGTCGATCAATGCGGCCTCATCTTCGGCGTCATCCGGCGGTGCCAATTCAGAGACACCCGGCATGGGCAGCTCTGGGTCGCTAGAGGTCGACATCACACAAATGACCTTCGCCATGCGCGCGCTATGGGAAAACGCTAAATGCTGCGCCACCATGCCGCCCAGAGACATGCCAAAAATATTTGCCGTCTCCACCCCCAAGGCATCCATCAGGGCCACAACATCGTCCGCCATATCGCCAATGCCGTAAGGCACGGGAAACCCCGAGCCTTGGTCTTCCAAGAGGCCCATAATATCGGGAATGCCGGCGGCATCTAATTTCTGGCTTTCGCCAACATCGCGGTTGTCGAAAATAATCACTTCCAAGCCCGCTTTCGTAAAATACTCAATAAAAGCAGAAGGCCATTGAATCATTTGCGTGCCCAAACCCCGAATTAGAATCAGCGGCGCCAAGCCAGCGCTCTGCTCTGGTTGGAACCTTTGCATGCAAAGGCTGAGACCATTCGCTTGCACGATAGAGGGTTTATTTGTCGCCATGATGGTTCTCCCGTTTTATTTGCTTTTAGTCTATACTGTCGCTCACGCACCACGCAAATGGAAGCTTTCATGCAAAGAGATTTCTCCGCCTTATCTAAAAATTCGTTCGACCTCGCCATCATTGGCGGTGGCGCCACAGGGGCGGCCATTGCATTGGATGCCAGCCTACGGGGCCTGCGGGTTGCGCTGATTGATAAGGGCGATTTCTCGTCAGCCACGTCGGCTGGCTCGTCGAAATTAATGCATGGGGGGTTGCGCTATTTGGCCAATGGCGACTTGGCCCAAGTGCGCGAAGGCCTGCGCGAGCGGCGCCATTGGAGCCGCATGGCCAAACATTTGGTACATCCGCTGGCCTTTATCATTCCCACCTATGAGACCAGCCAACCGCGCCGCGCTTTGCTGAAAGTCGGCCTTTACCTTTATGACATTCTCGCGTTCGACCGCAATCGCGCGGTCGACCCCATGCAAAAAATAGCGGGACATCGCTCGGTAACATCAGCGCAAGTTTTGGGCGTCAGCCCGGACACGCCGCGCGTCGGCGAACAAGGCACGCTGACCGGTGGGTTGATGTATCAAGACGGACAAATGCTCTCGCCAGAACGTTTGGTGCTGGCCATGTTGCGCACGGCCGCGCAAGCCGGCGCCGTCGTGGTCAATCATTGCCAAGCGGTGAAATTTATTAAATCGGGAAATCTTATTACCGGCGTCCAAATCGAAGATGTGCTGACCCAAGAGACCGCCGAGATATCGGCGGATCTGGTTATCAATGCCGCCGGTCCTTGGGCCGACGAAATGATGAAATTAGGGGATGGAGAAAAGCTGACGAAAAAACTTGTCCGCTCCAAAGGCATTCATTTGGTGACGCGCGCGCTCACCCGTGGCACAGCGCTCACCGTGCCGGTGGGGGATGAGCATTTATTTATTTTGCCTTGGATGGGCAAAAGCCTTTTGGCGACCACCGATACAAAATTCGAGGATGCGCCCGACGCGGCCTGCGTCAGCGAGGCCGATATCACGCTCCTGCTGGATAAAACCAATGCTGTGCTGCCAGATGCTAAACTAACCCGCGAAGATGTGGTCTACGCCTATGTCGGTTTGCGACCTCTGGTGACCGATATCGCCGACAGCGCCCAGACCACCTATGGCCTCTCGCGGGGCAGTGAAATTTATGACCATTTTGAACACGGCGGGCCAGACGGTTTGCTATCAGCCCTGGGCGGCAAATGGACGACTTCGAGACGGCTTGGCGAAAAAATTGTTGATGCCGCCTTTGCTAAGTTGGGCCGCACACCATCGCGCAAACGCAGTGCCGACACGGTTTTAGCCTGTGCGCCGCGCGAAGACTTGGGCGATTTCATGGATGCCATGCGCGCGCAATATCCCAAACTAGAGACCGCGCACATCGACTTATTATCCCGCCTCTATGGCTCGCTATTGCCACACATGATGGACAGCAAAATTAAAGGTTTGGAAAAACTAAAAGACCCTATTTTGGCGGCCCGCGTGAGCTTTGCGCTGAGCCAAGAAATGGCCATGCAGCTCAGCGACGTTGTTTTGCGGCGCTTGGTAGAGGGACAAACGAGCGAGCTAACCTCGGCACAAATAGAAATTATCGCGGCCTATATGGCCAAAAAATATGCCTGGTCTGAGGACGATTTGAAACGCCAAAAAACCGATTTGGCCGTCCTGATGGCGCTCCCGTCCACGAAGAAAGCGGCGACAAAAACAAAAGGCGGGACTAAGTCAAAGGGGAAGACTAAGCCCAAAGAAAAGCCCAAAGCCAAGCCGAAACCTAAATCAACCTCAAAATAATTTCGCTTTACCCGACGCGGCGGCCATGGTCCTTCCAATAAGGGTCGCGCAACTCACGGCGCAGTATTTTACCCGAAGGATTGCGCGGCAGCGCCTCGACATAATCCACCGACTTGGGCAATTTATACCCGGCAATACGCGTGCGCGCGAAAGCGATAATATCTTCTGGGCTTGCCGAAGCGCCCGCTTCTAGCACCACGCAGGCTTTGACGGCCTCGCCCCATTTTTCGTCCGGCACCCCAATGACCGCCACATCGGCAATATCTGGATGCGCATATAAAGCGTTCTCAACTTCGGCCGGATAAATATTTTCCCCACCCGACACGATCATATCTTTCACGCGGTCATGGATAAAGACATAGCCTTCGTCGTCGAAAAATCCGGCGTCGCCTGAATAGAACCAGTCGTTGCGCACGGCGTCTTTTGTGGCATCGGGTTTGGCCCAATAGCCTTTCATAATGGCCACAGAGCGCATGGTAATTTCGCCCACTTCGCCTTGCGCTACCTCTTTGCCTTGCTCATCCACAATGCGAATTTCGACGCCCTTATTGGGCTTGCCGCAACTGCGTAATTTTTGGCGCGCTGGATCATGATCCTCTGGCAGCAAATGCGTGCCACTGCCCGTGGTTTCGGTAAGCCCATAGACTTGCACAAAATCGCAGCCAAATTTTTCACCCGCTTGCAGCAATAATTCTTCGGCAATCGGCGAGGCCCCATAGACCACTTGGCGCACGCTCGAGACATCGGCGTCGCCAATATTGGGCAGCTGCATCAGGAATAAAATAACCGCTGGCACCATGAAGAGGATGGAGATTTTCTCGACCTCAATCAGGCGTAAAATTTCAACCGGGTCGACCTCAGGCAACACCGTAACTTTCGCGCCTTCAAACAGCCCGATAAGACCCACATTCACGCCCGCGATATGAAACAAAGGCATGCACAAAAGAACATGATCTTCGGTTTTCCAATTGGCCCATTCGTGCGCTTGCTCTAGTGCGCTGTGCATATTTTCATTGGTTAATTGCACGCCCTTAGGGTGGCCGGTCGTACCAGAGGTATACAGCTGAATAAAATCATCGCTCGCTGCGCAAGCCAAGCGCACCGGCTCAGCCTTGGCGCTATCGCGCCATTGCGCAAAAGAAGTCCAGCTCGCGTGGCTACCATCCATGGAAACCACCTGACGCACGCTTGGGCAATCCGCCAAAATGCTCTCCATCAGGGGAGCAAAATCTTCGGTGACAAACACCATTTCGGCTTTCGCATCATTGAGCACATAAGCCACTTCCGGCGCCGCCAACCGCGAGTTCACCCCAACCACAACGGCACGGGACTTTTGGGCGCCCAAGAGCATCTGAAAATATATGTCCGAATTGCCGCCCAGATAAGCCACCCGAGCCTCCGGCGAAATGCCGTCCGAGATGAACTTTTGCGCCACTTGGTCGCTCCATTGGCTCAACTCGCGATAGCTGGTTTCTTGGCCTTGGCACACAAGGGCCGTCGCGTCTCCGCGTTTGGCCGCTTGGGCCTCAAAGGCTTCCACAAAAATAAAATCGCTCATGTTTTCCTCTCCCTATTTTCAATCAGCTTACCGCGCAAAAAGACGATGTAAAGAGCCCTGTTATGGGTTAGCCTTGTCGCATTGCGATAAGCTTGGGAGAGAGATGATGCAACTCGGACATCCAAAATTTGCCTATGAAAAGGGCCTGCACCAAATTGGCAATGGTGCCTATGCTTGGCTACAGCCCGATGGCGGCTGGGGTTGGTCAAACGCCGGACTGGTGGTCGATGGCGATCAGTCTCTGCTGGTCGACACGCTATTTGATGTGCCGCTGACCCTAGATATGTTGGCCGCCTATAAAGATGCGGAAAACGCTGCGCAAACCATCAATACAGTGGTCAACACGCATCACAATGGCGACCACTGCAATGGCAATTGCTGCTGCCCCGATGCGCGCATCATTGCGCATCGCGCAACGGCCGAACATATGCAAGCCGAGCCCCCCGAAATGATGCAAAGCTTTCTCGATGCCGCCCCTGATTTGGGCGAGATGGGCAAATATTTCACCAGCTGCTTTGGCCCGTTTGATTTTAAATCGGTAACCCAAAAACTGCCCGACACGCTTATCGACGCAGAGACTACGGTGAAAGTGGGCGATAAAGATGTCCATCTCATTCCCGTGGGTCCCGCCCATACGCCCGGCGATACGCTGGCCTATGTGCCCGCCGACCGCACGGTTTATACGGGCGATATTTTGTTCATTGGTGGCCACCCGATTATTTGGGAAGGGCCTGTACAAAATTGGATCGATGCCTGCGACCGCATTATCGATATGGATGTGGAAACCATTGTGCCCGGCCACGGCCCCATCACCACCAAGGCGGGTGTCGAGGAAGTGCGCCATTATATGGTGACCATGCGCAATGAAGCTCGCGCCCGCTACGAAGCTGGCATGACCTATAAAGAAGCCGCCTTTGATATCGCCTTGGGCGTGTTCGATGATTGGGGCGACAGAGAACGCATTGTGATTAATTGCGCCACTATGTTTCATGAATTTGGGGCGCAAGGAAAACCCGAAATTGCCGAGCTATTTACCGCCATGGCAGACTATGCCGCCGCCCGTCCTCAAAAAGACTAAGGTAGCAAGATGACCGAAATTGACGCGACGGGCCTGACCTGCCCCATGCCGGTTTTGCGGCTGCAAAAAGTGTTGCGCGACACGCCCTCCAAGGCGCGCGTCACCCTTTTGGCCACCGACCCTATGGCTAAAATAGATGTGCCGCATTTCCTGTCTGAAAACGGCCACACGCTCCTCGACCAGCGCGCGCAAGACAAAGCGGGGCCTGGTGGATTGGATTTGCTAATTTTTGAAGTGGAAAAAGCCTAAGCGCTAAAGCTGGCTTGCACGTCTTTACTAAAACCGACACTGACCACCCCATCGCGTTCGATGACGGGTCGTTTGATCAACGTTGGATTGGCCACCATGAGGGCCACAAGGTCGTTTGTGTCTGCGTTGTCTTTATCCGCATCGCTCAATTTGCGCCAACTGGTGCCGCGTTTATTAAGCAGCACGTCCATCGGCTGCTGGCTCAGCCAGCTTTCAATTTGTGCGCGCTCCAGACCTTGTTTGCGAAAATCATAGAAGCTGACCTCATGGCCTTGCTCGGCCAAAAACACACGGGCTTTTTTCACCGTATCGCAATTCGCAATGCCGTAGACGGTGATGGCCATTATTCGGCGGCCAAATAGCCTGCGGTTTGCAAATCAGGCGTGGCGTCAATAATTTCGCGATAGGCCAAAGGCGTGGCGACGCCCAATTGGCGACGCACTTCTTCGAGCGGTTGGGTCAGTAAATATTCCCAATCTGCGGCCGGCAGACCTTTGGCCGCCTTGCCCAAACGAAAGGCTTCGCGCAAGGCTTTGCCGATGCCCAATTCAGGTGTTTCTTTGCGGGTCACCAAAAAGCCAGCGCCGATGATAACCAAAATGCCAAGGTTGCCGAGCTGGCGGTAGGTCACTGCCAAAAGGCACAGCTCGCCCAAAGGATCGCGGCCATACCCGGTGGTGACGTGCCAAAGGTCGTGCGCATCGCGCATCCGTTCGTGATAGCGAATTTGTTCCGCGCTGATTTCTTGCACATCCTCTGGACGGCCTTCCACGCTGGCCTCGGTAAGGCCATCGGCGGTGATTTGCTCGACTTTGGTAAAATTATAATACCGCGCGCCGAGCGAACCTTTTGGCAGGCTCGCCAACCACTCGCGGTCTTTTAAAAATTCCAACAAAGGTTTCTTCGCCTCAATAAGGCGCGGCCCCTGCTCGGTTTTCAAAAACCGCGAAAACGCCCGCGCGCCGGAATTACCCGACAGGGCTTCCAAGATTACGAAAACTTGTTTGGTATCTTCTTTGTCGGCGATGAGATTTTTCACCGCGCCAGAGATACGTTTAAATTTGCTTTCACCAGACATTGTCGAGCTCCTGTTTATAGCTTCAAAATATACACATTTGAGCCACTTAAGGCTAGCTAAACACGCAAGCCCTAGAGGCGCGTGTGGGCGCTATAGCAAACGGTACAAAAGAAAAATGGCTGGTGCCCTTGGGCGGACTCGAACCGCCACTCCCGTTAAGGAAACGGATTTTGAATCCGTCGCGTCTACCAATTCCACCACAAGGGCCGACCAGCCCCCCTCATTTGCCCGATAATGGGCGCGGCGTCAATGCCTGCGACCCATCAAACGCAAAAATTAGTGGACGGCATCGTCATGGTCGTGCTGCCAGACACTTCGGGTCACCATTCGAGCATGCGCAAATAAATCCGCCTCATGAATAATGCCCACCAAAACGCCCGATTTTAAAACGGGGACGCCCTCGCCCAAAAAATCGCGCATCGCGGTTTGGGCATAAAGCGCATTATCATGGGCTTGCAAAATAAGCGGCGTGCGCTCTTGCAAGGGCAGACACATGGCGTCGTCGGGTTGGCGCACCAAGTCATAGAGGCAAATTTTACCGGCCCATTGCCCCTCGCCATCCAATAAATGCGCCTCCGCGCAATGCGCTTCCGCCATTTTTGTCGTCGCTTGGCGAACACTTACATTGGCTGGCAGGGTCAAATAATCGGCCGACATCAGAGCCGTGACGGGGGTTTGTTGTAAAGCCAAGCTCTCGCGCCCCAGCGATAAATCAACGCCCTTGGCCAAGAGCTGCGGCTCGAACACCGAGCGGGTGGAAAGCCGCGACGACAAAAGATTGGCAATCACAATGGTCACGACAATGGCGGTGGTGGCGGCATAATTTTGCGACAGCTCAAAGCTCAGCAAAATAACCGCCAAGGGCGCGCCCAACATAGAGCTGGCCATGGCCGACATTCCGGCCAAAACAAACAGGGCCGTATCGGGCGTATAGCCCGTCATGGGCGCCAAGAGGCTTAACCAACCTGCCATCACCCCGCCCAGCGCCGCGCCAATAAAAAGGGCTGGAGCGACAATGCCGCCGTGGAAAAACAAAGTAAGACAAATCCCCGCCGCAATGATTTTAAGCAGCAGTAAAATCAACAAGGCGCCCGGCGCAATCTCGCCCTGCATCATGGCCGATATCGTATCCAACCCAGGGCCTAAAATAGACGGCGCAAAATGTGCCAAAATGCCAATCGACAGTCCGGCCAAGGCAGGCTGCAACCAAGTGGGGATAGCGGCGCGGACCAAGCGCAAACGCAGGCGCGCCACAAACCGCATCACCACCACCGCAGCCAGTCCCGCCAACACGCCCAAAAGCATCAGCATCACAATATCTGCGGGGCCGGCCATGCGGGTTTCAAATATCGGCAAAATCGTAATGTGCTGATTTAATATTTCGCCGGAAAACACATATGCCGCCGCCGAAGCCAAGCTAACCGGCGCGAAAAACCGCAAATTATAATGGCGCAGCACCACCTCATGCGCGAAAATAATACCGGCCAAAGGCGCGCTAAAGGCCGCCGAAATAGCCGCCGCCACGCCAGCGCCCAGAGCCATTTCGGCATATTGCGGCGATAGGTTTAACAGCCGTTTGGTGCTGGCCGCCAGACTTGCGCCCAACACCACCAAGGGTCCGTAAAGCCCCGTGGTTGAGCCCGCGCCAATGGCCATCACAGATTTCAACAAGCTGACATACCCCCCCGTGCGCGACACCACAGGGTCAGGCTCATGGGCGGCATGGATCACATCGGCCAGCTCGACCGGGCGTCGCGGCGTCAGCCAAACCAAAAGCCCGCCAATGGCGAGGCCCGAAAGCGTGGGAACCAGAATTAAAGTGGGGTGAAACCCATGCCAGCCAATTTGGTCGGGCGCCGAGACTGGCTGCCAAAGCGACAATAAAACTTCCACCGCGCCAAAAGAGGCCAACGCCGCATAAGCCACCACCACGCCCAACACCAGACCGGTGGCGGTAATGCCAAGCCCATGGCGCAGCCGCGCCGTCATTTCGGCCAGAGATTTAGCCAAACGTTGTTTTGCAGCGGGGTCTAGGGTTGTTTTCATAAATAAACCTATCGAGGATTCGCGTGAGCCACAAAACTCTTTTCATTGCTGGGGGAGAGCGTTAGTCTCGCGCCATGTTACGCGCCCTATATGACAAAACGCTAAAAGTTTCTGCCCATCGCCATGCGGGGTGGGGATTGGCTGGCGTGTCGTTTTTGGAAAGCTCCGTGTTTCCCATTCCGCCAGACGTTGTTTTGCTACCCATGGTATTGGCGAACCGCGCCAAAGCATGGTGGCTGGCCAGTATCTGCACTTTGGCCTCGGTCTTGGGGGCCTTATTTGGCTATGCCATTGGCTATGCACTTTTCGAATCCATCGGCCAACCGATTATCGCCTTTTATAATGGCCAAGCTGCTTTTGATAAATTCCTTGGCTTTTATGATTTATGGGGGGTCTGGGTTGTGCTGGCCGCCGCGATTAGCTTTTTGCCCTTTAAAGTAGCCACCGTTGCCAGCGGCGTTTCAGGATTGGCCTTAGGGCCCTTTGTCTTGGCCAGTGTTTTGGGCCGCGGCCTTCGGTTTTTTGGCGTTGCCGCGCTGATTTATTATTTCGGGCCGCAAATGCGCGTGTTGATTGATAAATATTTCAACCTCTTGTCATTTGTGTTTATCGCTCTTTTGATTTTGGGCGCGGTTCTTCTAGGCGCCGTAGGATGATCGCGCGCCTCGATTTACGCGCCCGCATTGGCTTGGTGTTCGCCTTGGCCGCCCTGGTCATTGGCGCCGCTTTGGCCAGCGAGATATTTGCTGGCCTCACCCCTTGCGCCTTATGTCTCAAACAACGCGTGCCTTATTACTTAGCTTTGCCGCTTTTAGGCTTGGCTTATTTTTATGCCCCTTTTGGCAAGCTCGCTTCGCGCGGGTTGCTGGTCACGGTGGGCGTGGTGTTTTTAAGTGGCGCCGGGCTTGGTGTCTATCATGCGGGCATCGAATATGGGTTTTGGGCCGGACCAGCCACATGTGGCGGCGGTGGCGCCATGGCCAGCTCCCCCCAAGCGCTTTTATTGGCGCTGGAAAGCCAAAGCCTGGTGCGCTGTGATGCCCCAGCTTGGAGCCTTTTCGGCATCTCTTTGGCAGGCTATAATGCGCTGGCAAGTTTAGGCCTAGCCGCGATTGCTTTTGGCACCTTGCGGCACGAAGAGGATAAAACATGAGCCAGCCCCGCCGAGAAGACCCTGCCCGCCTGAAAGAAATGATCCGCGTCGACCACGCAGGCGAACATGGCGCCGTGCGGATTTATGACGGCCAATTGGCTGTCTTTGATAAAATTCCAGGCATGGAAAAAACCGCCGAACTGGTGCGCCATATGGCCGAACAAGAACAAGAGCATCTCGACCATTTCGACGGCTTAATTGTCGAGCGCAACATTCGCCCAACGGCTTTTGGGCCGATGTGGAATGTCGCCGGCTTTGCGCTTGGCGCTGTCACCGCATTGCTGGGCGAGAAAGCTGCCATGGCTTGCACGGCGGCGGTGGAAACCGAAATTGATGCACATTACGCCGCCCAATTAGAAGAACTCGAAGACGGCGCCGATGATGATTTGCGAGACGCAATTGAAAGATTTCGTGCCGATGAAGCCGAACACAAGGCCACCGCTTTAGAGCAAGGCGCGGAACAAGCCCCAGCTTATGAAACCATGAGCCGAATGATCCGCTTTGGCTGTCGGGTAGCCATTCGGGCCTCGGAAAAAGTCTAACCGCAATCGCTTTCGCCTATGGCTCCAGTTCGGTATCCCAATAGAGATAATCTTGCCAACTTTCATGGCAATAATTGGGCGGAAACTTGCGGCCATTTTCATGCAATTCATAGACCGTCGGTTGATGCGGTTTTTGGCGTGGCACCATGCCCGCTTGTTTGGGCAAACGCCCACCTTTTCGCAAATTACAAGGGCTGCACGCTGCCACCACATTTTCCCAAGTGGTGCGCCCGCCCGCGCGGCGCGGGGTAACATGGTCAAACGTTAAATCTTTGGGAATGCCGCAATATTGGCAAGCAAACCCATCGCGCAAAAACACATTAAAGTGGGTAAACGCTGGATAGCGCGGCGGCTTCACATAGGTCTTGAGGCTGACCACGCTGGGCAGCAGAAATTCAGTGGAAGGCGAATGCACCACCCTGTCGTAATGCGACACAATATTTACGCGGTCGAGAACCACGGCTTTGAGCGTATCTTGCCAAGACCAAAGCGAAAGCGGGTAATAACTTAACGGACGAAAATCGGCGTTTAAAACCAAAGCCGGGCAGCTCGCAGGATTTCGAAAATCCGGCGGGGCGGCCTTCACAAACTCAATCGCATGGGTAGCAGATCGGTGCATGGTTTCGTCTCCGTTTTCCTCTCGCTGAACGCTCTCTCTTTATATCTGGCATCCGAATCAAAAGGCGTACCTTTAGTATGCCCAATTGGGCGGTTGAACTCTAGCGCCTTACCTTGCGGCGACTATTTCCTTCGCGCCGCTTCTTGCTCGCCATTATAATAGGTCCACAAAAGCCGCGCCGCCGCGCCGCGATGCGGCTGCCAACGCAAGGCAAACTCTGCCAGGGTTTGCGCGTCCGGCCTTTCGTCCAATCCATATAACAGTCTTACCGCTTGTTGCAGTGCCAAGTCGCCTGCGGGAAACATATCCGCACGGCGCAACCCAAAAAGCAAATAGCATTGCGCCGTCCACGGCCCAATGCCCGTCAGTTGAATAAGCGTGTCGTAAACCACCCCATCCTCGGCTTTGCGCAGCGCGGGCAGATCGAGCCCATCGCTCACAATCGCCTCCGCGAGCAAGCGCATATAACGTTGTTTGGGGCGTGAAATACCGCAAGCGCCCAATTCCGCTTCGCTCAATGCCAGCAGGTTTTCGGGCTGCATATCGCCCATCGCGGCATTGAATTTGGCTTGGATAGACGCCGCCGCCGCCGTAGAAACCTGTTGGCTAATCAACAAGCGCGCCAGCCCAGCAAACCCATCGGGCGTCTCGCGCATCGGCGGCGTGCCGTATTTTTGAAAGGCAGCGGCCAAAATATCATCCTGCGCGCTCAACTGCTCGAGCGCTTTCGTGATATCCTCTCTTGTCTTATATGTTTGCATGTCCAAATATTATGGCGCATGGAGGAGAGCAATGAAAGAGCCGTCTGATGTTATCGCGCCCTCTATAAATCGGGCGGCACCGCGTGTGACGCGCTTCGCGCCCTTTGTGACGCGCTTCGCGCCGAGCCCCAATGGCTGGCTGCACCTCGGCCATGCCTATTCAGCCCTGATGGGCGTGCAGCAAGCCGAGGCCGCGGGCGGGCGTTTTTTGCTGCGCATCGAAGACATTGATATCGGTCGCGCGCGGCCACATTTCATCGACGCCATTTACCAAGACCTCGCCTGGTTAGGGCTCGAGTGGCCAGAACCAGTGCTTTTGCAATCGACCCGCTTTGAAGCCTATGAGGCCGCTTTGAAAATATTGCGCGACACGGATCTGGTCTATCCGTGTTGGGCAACGCGGCGCGAGATACTCGACGCCATCCCCGACCCCGCCACATGGCCCCGCGACCCCGATGGCGCGCCGCTTTACCCAGGCCTCTATCGCGACCTGCCCGACAGCGACCGAAAACGGCGCATGTGGGAAGGCACCAATTATGCTTGGCGCCTCGACATGAAAAAAGCCCTGGCTTGGGTAGAGAAAAACATCTCTGAACCGCTGACCTTTCAAGAGCATAATCTCCCAGGCGGCCCCCAAACCCTAAACGCCGAGCCGGCCGCTTACGGCGATGTGGTGCTGGCCCGAAAAGACGTGCCGACCTCTTACCACCTCGCCGTGGTGCTAGACGATGCGTATCAAAACATCACGCAAGTTACCCGCGGGCAAGACCTCGCTCCGGCCGCCCACATCCATAGGTTGCTGCAAGCCCTCTTGGGCCTGCCGACGCCCGACTATTTTCATCACGCTTTGGTGCGCGACACCCAAGGCCGACGGCTTTCCAAACAAGCGGGCGACAACGGGGTTCGTGAGTTGCGCCAACAGGGCAGGAGCGCGCAAGAGGTGCTGGCGCTTTTACCGCCGCCGCTTGGCACGGGCGAAAGTTTGTAGTTTTTCTCGAAAACCCAACTTCCCCCCCGCGACCTTTCGCCCATCCAAAAGCCCGCCAAAGCGACTTCGCCTATCTTGCCATCGCGTTAAAAACCGATAGTCTGTGGCCATGACAAATCCAAATATCACTTCGCAAGAAACCCAAGACTTGCTCTCGCGCCTGCCCAAAGCCAATGCGGCTTTGGATGTTTTGCGCGCCGCTTTGCGTGGGCCCGCCCCCGAAGGCATGAACCAATTTGGCCGCCACGGGCGCGCTTGGGCCGCCACCTATCTCGAGACCTTGGCTCAAATGAGCGCTTATGCGCACGAGATGAGCGCAGCCGATCGTTTTGGCGACTTGGAACAAAATCTCACGCTGATTATCTTTGGCGAATATCTCAACCAATTGGCTGGCGGCTTGCCGATGAGCCAAGGCGAGATTGTGCGCCCGGCTGATTTGGGCTTTCGGGCTTTGGGCTCTGGAAATGACTTGCCTGGTTTTGACTTGCCCGGTTTTGACTTGCCCGGTTTTGACAATGACGACGTGGCGCATTTGCGCGCCCATGCCAATACGGCCCCGCGGCGCGCCCATGTCGCGCAATGGATGCTGGAAAACGCAAACGCCGAAGCCGATGCTGGCCTCGATGAAACCCATATGATGATCCGCAATCAATTCCGCCGCTTTGCCGATGAGAAAGTCATCCCGCATGCGCATGGCTGGCATTTGCGCGACGAGCTTATTCCCCTGCCGCTCATCAAAGAGCTGGGCGACTTAGGCGTCTTTGGGCTGACCGTGCCCGAAGAATTTGGCGGCATGGGACTGGGCAAACAAGCCATGTGTGTGGTGTCGGAAGAATTATCGCGCGGCTATATTGGCGTTGGCTCTTTGGGCACGCGCACAGATATTGCGGCCGAGCTAATTTTGCAAAATGGCACACAAGCGCAAAAACAAAACTACCTGCCCCGCATCGCCAATGGCTCGATGTTACCCACGGCCGTGTTTACCGAGCCCAATACCGGCTCCGACTTGGCCAGCCTCTCGACCCGCGCCAAAAAGACCGAGACGGGCTATGAAATTATCGGCGCCAAAACCTGGATTACCCATGGCGCGCGCGCCGATGTGATGACGCTTTTGGTGCGCAGCGAAGCCGATGTGAAAGGCCATAGAGGCCTCTCCATGTTTTTGGCCGAAAAACCGCGCGGCGATGAAGAAACGCCGTTTCCAGCCGAAGGCATGCAAGGCGGCGAGATTGAAGTGCTGGGCTATCGCGGCATGAAAGAATATGACATTGCCTTTGACGGGTTTGCCGTGCCGGAAGATGCGGTTCTGGGCGGCGAGACAGGCAAGGGCTTTAAACAGCTCATGGAAACCTTTGAGAGTGCGCGCATTCAAACGGCCGCGCGGGCCATCGGCGTGGCGCAAAGTGCGCTCGAACTTGCCTTTACTTATGCGACCGAGCGCAACCAATTTGGCAAGCCGATTTATCATTTCGAACGTGTGTCGGGAAAACTAGTGATGATGGCGGCGGAAATTTTGGCGGCGCGCCAACTGACTTATTTCGCCGCGCGTAAAAAAGACCAAGGCGAACGCTGCGACCTCGAAGCGGGCATGGCCAAATTGCTTGCGGCTCGCGTGGCTTGGGCCGGCGCCGACAATGGTTTGCAAATTCACGGCGGCAATGGTTTCGCGCTCGAATACCCCATCAGTCGGGTTTTATGCGATGCGCGGATTTTAAACATTTTCGAGGGGGCCGCTGAAATTCAGGCCGATATCATCGCCCGCCGCCTCGAAGAAACAGGCACAGCTTAAACAGGAAACCCAGCATGGATATTTTTACCTATATTATTCCCATTGGCTTAGGCGCGGTCACGCTCGTGCTTTTGGCAGGGCTTGTGAATATGCTTCGCAATGGCTCGACCTCAACCTCGCAAAAACTTATGCGCTGGCGTGTTGGGCTACAATTTGGCACTATTGTTTTGGTTATGCTGGGGGTCTATCTCTCCGGCAATTAGGCTGGAAGGGATGGCGTTTTTTGCGATGGTCAAACTGAATAAAATCTATACCCGCGCGGGCGACGATGGCTCGACGCAATTGGCTGACGGCTCGCGCCGCGCCAAACACGACCAGCGCATTGCCGCCTATGGCGCGGTCGATGAAGCCAATGCGGCGCTCGGCCTCGCGCGGCTTTACACCCACGACCAGCCCGAGCTCGATAGCGTGTTGGAACGCCTCCAAAACGACTTCTTCGACCTTGGCGCCGATTTAGCCACACCCGAGACCGATGCTTTTGAGGCCTTGCGGATCACGCCAGCTCAAGTCAAACGCCTCGAAGATGAAATAGATGCGATGAACGCCAACATCGCCCCGCTGGATAGTTTCGTGCTGCCGGGCGGCGAGCCAGCCGCGGCGCATTTGCATTTGGCGCGCACAATTATTCGCAACGCCGAGCGCCTGCTCAGCGCGGCGAGCGATGGCGGCGATGTGTTTTCCGATGTGGCGCGTCAATATATTAACCGCGCTTCCGACCTGTTGTTTGTGGCGGCGCGTGCGGCCAATGGCAATGGGCAAAAAGACGTGCTGTGGGTGCCGGGCGCCAACCGATAGATTGGCCCTTTCATCGGCTCTTTCGAGGTCGTTTTGACGCAGGCGCCTTACGGCTGGTCAATTGACTTATTTGGCCCAATTCACTAAGAATTGCGGTTCAGAGCGCATATGCGCAAACATTTTGGAGATTGAATGATGAAAATCCTTGTCCCCGTCAAACGCGTGGTGGACTACAACGTCAAAATTCGGGTGAAACCGGACCAGTCGGGCGTTGATCTAGCCAATGTAAAAATGTCGATGAACCCGTTCTGCGAGATCGCCATCGAAGAAGCCGTCCGCATGCAAGAAGCCGGCACGGCCACTGAGATTGTTGTGGTTTCTATCGGACCGGCACAAACCCAAGAAACCATCCGCACCGCGCTCGCTATGGGCGCCGATCGCGGCATTTTGGTGAAAACCGAAGATGACATGGAGCCTCTGGGCATTGCCAAAGTTTTGAAAGCGGTTGTTGAAGAAGAAAAGCCAGATATGGTTATTCTCGGCAAACAAGCGATTGATGGCGATAACAACCAGACGGGCCAAATGCTCGCGGCTCTGTTGGGCTGGAGCCAGGGCACGTTCGCGTCAGAGTTGGGCGTCGATGGCGACAAGTTGAACATCACCCGCGAGATTGATGGTGGCCTACAAAGCCTGAAAATCAGTCTGCCTGCGATTGTGACCACAGACTTGCGTTTGAACGAGCCACGTTATGCTTCGCTGCCGAATATTATGAAAGCGAAGAAAAAACCGATCGATGAAAAAGACTTGGCAGACTTCGGCGTAGACGCCGCGCCACGTTTGGAAATCGTAAAAGTAGCCGAGCCCGCCGAGCGCGAAGCTGGGGTTAAAGTAGAAACCGTCGCCGATTTGGTCGACAAACTGAAAAACGAAGCAGGAGTTTTGTAATGAATACGCTGCTAATTGCTGAACACAATAATGAAAAACTTGCCGATGCGACTGTAAAGTCGGTGACCGCTGCTGCCCAAATGGGCGGGGATTTGCATGTGCTGGTTGCCGGTAACGGTTGCGCCAGCGTTGCCGACCAAGCGGCCAAGCTGGAAGGCGTTGCCAAAGTGATTTTGGCCGAAGACGCGCAATATGAAAAGCAACTGGCCGAGCCAATGGCTGCCCTCGTGGTAGGTATGGCGTCGGGCTATGCAACCATTGCGACACCAGCTTCGACCAATGGTAAAAACTTCACGCCGCGCATTGCAGCCCTGTTGGATTGCAGCCAAGTGTCGGACATTACAGCCGTGCTGGATGCCAACACCTTTGAACGCCCAATTTACGCGGGCAATGCCATTCAAACCGTGAAAGTGAACGAAGGCCAAAAAGCCATCACCATTCGCTCCACCGCTTTCGCCGCCGCTGCCGATACAGGCAGTGCCAGCGTGGAAGCCGCAGGCGCGGCTGACAATCCAGGTCTTTCCGAGTTCATCTCGGAAGAGCTAACCAAGTCAGACCGTCCGGAGCTAACTTCGGCCAAGATTGTGGTTTCGGGTGGCCGTGGCATGCAGTCGGGTGACAATTTCCCAATGTTGGAAAAAGTCGCCGACCAATTGGGCGCCGCTATGGGTGCCTCGCGCGCTGCTGTAGATGCGGGCTTTGTGCCAAATGATTACCAAGTGGGCCAAACCGGTAAAGTGGTGGCCCCAGACCTCTATATTGCGGTCGGTATCTCGGGTGCCATTCAGCATCTGGCGGGCATGAAGGATTCGAAAGTCATTGTTGCCATCAACAAAGATGAAGAAGCCCCGATTTTCCAAGTCGCCGATTACGGTCTGGTAGCCGATTTGTTTACCGCCGTACCTGAACTCGAAGAAGAATTGGGCAAAGCTGGTTTTTAATCGGCTTTCGCCCCGAAAGAGGACATATGTCTGACGCAAAAACCGTTGGCATCATTGGAGCCGGACAAATGGGATGTGGCATTGCCCACGTCTTTGCCTTGTCCGGCTTCCGTGTCCTTCTCAATGATATTTCCCAAGACCGAATTGAAGCCGGCATTGCCACGATTACCGGCAATATGGCGCGCCAAATCGCTTCTGGCAAATTAGCCGAAGCCGATAGCGAAGCGGCGCTTGCCCGCATTCACCCAGCGACCAATTTAGGCGCTATGGCCGAGGTTGACTTGGCCATTGAAGCGGCCAGCGAAAACGAAGCCATTAAAATTGAAATTTTACGCGAAGTCAGCTCGGTGCTATCGCCCGATGCGATTATCGCTTCCAACACATCGTCCATCTCCATCACACGACTGGCAGCCTCGACCGATCGCCCAGAGCAATTCATCGGCATGCATTTCATGAACCCCGTGCCGGTGATGAAATTGGTCGAAATTATTCGCGGCATTGCCACCTCGCAAGAGACCTTTGAAATCACCAAAGAGATTGTTGAGACGCTCGATAAAACCGCCTGCGTGGCCGAAGATTTTCCAGCCTTCATCGTCAACCGCATTCTTTTGCCGATGATCAATGAAGCCGCGTTTACGCTTTACGAAGGTGTCGGCAATGTCGATAGCATCGATAAAGCCATGCGCCTGGGTGCCAATCACCGCATGGGGCCGTTTGAGCTTGCCGATTTCATTGGCCTCGATACCTGCCTCAGCATTATGCAAGTGCTGCACGAGGGCCTAGGCGACAGCAAATATCGGCCCTGCCCTCTCTTGGTTAAATATGTCGAAGCGGGCTGGCTGGGTCGTAAAACCGGCAAAGGCTTTTACGACTACAGCGGCGACGCCCCCGTTCCTACTCGCTAATCCAGCGAGGGCGCGTTACTCCGCCAAATAAGCGTCCAACAAAGCATGTACAGGCGCGCTATCCCAATCTGCTTCTCCGGCCAATCGGCCTATCTCTAATCCCTCTGGCGACACCAAGAGCGTGGTTGGCAGACCAATGAGCTTGGCGGCGCGTGCCGACTTGTAACTTGGGTCATAGGCGCGGGTTAGCTTCGAAATACCTAGCTCATTGAGAAAAGCCTCGGGCTTTTTCGCCCCGCCGCGGTCGACGGAGAGCGCGATGACACGGACGTTTTTATCGGCGTAGCGTTTGGCCAGGGCATCGAGTTGCGGCATTTCTTTGCGGCACGGCGCACACCAAGTCGCCCAAAAATTAACCACCAATAGCTCGCCCTCATAGGCGGCCAAAGACAAGGGGGTTTTATCCGCCTTTTGCAGGGCAAAACTCGCTATGGCTTTGGGGCTTGGGTGGGTAACGAAATTTTGCAGGCTTTGGCCTGTCTCGGCATTTGGGCCTTGGGCGGTTTTTTCACTCACCACCTTGCTTTCCCTGCCCTCCTTCTTGTATAGGGTTTGAACGCCTATAACGGCAAAAACACCCAAGACAATCAGGGTCGCAAAACTGCCCTTACGAGAGCGGACAAATCGGCTAAATTGTGACAAGATACAAGCCTCCTAAAAGGGGAATAGAACAATGAGCAATCGCATGTGGGGCGGCCGGTTTGGTAGCGGCCCCGACGACATAATGGAAGAGATAAACGCATCCATCGGATTTGACCAGCGTCTGTTTGCGCAAGACATCCGTGGATCTTTGGCGCACGCCGAAATGCTGGTCGCCCAAGGCATTATTTCTGCCGAAGACGGCGCCTCCATAAGCCAGGGCTTGACCCAGATACTAGCCGAGATTAACGCCGGCGAGTTTACTTTCTCGCGCGCGCTCGAAGACATTCACATGAATATTGAAGCGCGCCTCGCCGAGCTCATCGGCCCGACGGCTGGACGCTTGCATACCGCGCGCTCGCGCAACGACCAAGTGGCAACGGACTTCCGGCTTTATGTGCGCGATACGCTAGACCATCTGGCCGCGCAAATCAGCACGCTGATGGGTGTTTTGGTAACCAAAGCCGAGGCCCATGCCGATACGATTATGCCTGGCTTCACGCATTTGCAGCCCGCCCAACCGGTCAGCTTTGGCCACCATATATTGGCCTATGTGGAAATGCTATCGCGCGACCATAGTCGCCTAATGGACGCCCGCAAGCGGATGAATGAAAGCCCGCTGGGGGCTGCTGCTTTGGCGGGCACAGGCTTTGATATCGACCGCCATGCCACGGCCCAAGCTTTGGGCTTTGACGCCCCCACGGGCAATAGTATGGACAGTGTTTCGGCGCGCGATTTCGCGTTGGAAGCGCTCTCGGCGGCGGCGATTTGCGCCACCCATCTATCGCGCTTGGCCGAAGAGATTGTGGTTTATACGACGCCGAATTTTGGTTTTTTCACCCTGCCGGATGCGTTTTCGACAGGCTCTTCTATCATGCCGCAAAAACGCAATCCCGATGCAGCGGAGCTGATACGGGCCAAATCGGGCCGCATCATCGGCTCGCTCACGGGTCTGTTTATTGTCATGAAGGGTCTGCCGTTGGCTTACTCGAAAGATATGCAAGAAGACAAAGAGGGCGTGTTCAATGCGCTCGACAGTCTCTCGCTTTGCCTGGCCGCTATGGCGGGCATGATGGACACATTGGGCGTCGACAAGACGGCGATGCACCAAGCGGCCAGCAAGGGCTATTCGACGGCTACAGATTTGGCCGATTGGCTGGTGCGCGAGGCGGGTTTACCGTTTCGCGATGCCCACCATGCCACGGGCGCTTTGGTGGCTATGGCCGAGGACAAAGCCTGCTTGCTGGATGAGCTGAGCCTCGACGATATGCAAAGCGTCAATGCCAGCATCACGCAAGGTATTTTCGATGTCTTGAGCGTCGAGAACTCCGTGAAAAGCCGCACCAGTTATGGCGGTACGGCACCCGATAATGTGCGCACCATGGTCGCAAAATGGCAGGCGTGGCTGAAAGCCACGGAGGCGGCGCAGTGAGCTCTGCCTGTCGTCGCCTACGCCCTGGCCTCGCGCTCTTGCTGGTCGTCTTGATGGCCAGCGCCACCGCCGCTTGTGGAAAGCGCGGACCGCTTAGTTTGCCAGGCTTACCGCAGGCTTCCATGATAGACGTTTTGGTTGAAATAGAGAGTTAATATGGATCACTTCCTATATCGCGACGGCGCGTTACATGCCGAAGATGTGGCCATCGCCGAGATGGCGGAAGCCGTTGGCACGCCGTTTTATTGCTATTCCACGGCCACATTGCAGCGCCATTTTTCGGTTCTCGACGAAGCGCTCGCAAGCGCTGGCCTGAGCGATCGGATTATCTGCTATTCGGTCAAAGCCAATTCAAACTTGGCGGTGATTGCCACTTTGGCAAAACTCGGTGCAGGCGCTGATATCGTATCGCAAGGCGAAATGGTGCGCGCTTTGAAAGCGGGTATTGCGCCACAAAAAATAGTTTTCTCAGGCGTCGGTAAAACCGCCGAAGAAATGCGCGCCGCCCTAGAGGCCGGCATTTTGCAATTTAACGTCGAGAGCTTGGCAGAAATTGACCTGCTGGCCGACGTCGCCCAAGCCATGGGCAAAGTGGCCAAAATCGCTCTGCGGGTAAACCCTGACGTAGATGCGGGCACGCATGAGAAAATCTCAACGGGTCGCGCCGAAGATAAGTTTGGCATCGCTTGGGATGACGCGGAAGCTGGTTTTGCTCACGCCAAACAGCTGGCAGGCGTCGACGCCACCGGCATTGATATTCATATCGGCAGCCAAATTACCGAGCTGGAACCCTTTCGTTTGGCGTTTGAGAAAGTCGCGGGGCTGCTGGCTAATTTGCGCGCCCAAGGCCATACCATCGAGCGCCTAGATTTAGGCGGCGGCTTAGGCGTGCCCTATTCGCGCGGCAATGACACCCCGCTAGACCCGGCCACTTATGCAGCCCTGATTGCCGACATATTGGGCGAGGCAGGCTGCACGATTATGCTAGAGCCTGGCCGTCTCATTGCTGCCAATGCCGGCATTTTGGTCACCCGCGTTATTCGTGCCAAACAAGGCAAAGCGAAGAACTTTATGATTGTCGATGCCGCGATGACAGAGCTGATGCGGCCCACCTTGTATGGCGCGTATCACGATATCAAGCCGGTGACGCAAATCGAAGCCGAAGAGTTGGTGTGGGATGTCGTTGGCCCGGTTTGTGAGAGCGGCGATTTTTTAGGCCAAGACCGCGCCTTACCCGTGCCCGAAGACGGCGATCTTTTGGCGGTTTTTGCTGCCGGCGCTTATGGCGCGGTTTTAGGCTCGAGCTATAACACCCGCCCTGCCGCGCCGGAGGTTTTGGTAACTGGAGATCAGTTCGAAGTCGTGCGCGCACGCCCGACCTATGAAGCCATGCTATCGCGCGAGAGCTTGCCGGACTGGCTATAGGCCTTGAAACGGGTGCATCGCGGCGATAAATCTGTCACACTGGTGAATAATAAAACCAGACCAAAGGTGTCATTGAATGATTAGATTGGACCATGTTTCGTTGCGCTATGACAGCCGCCGAGATGTTTTGACGGATATCACATTGGATATCCCGCAAGGGTCTTTTCGCTTTCTCACGGGCCCATCTGGCGCCGGTAAAACCTCGCTTTTAAAGCTGATTTTCTTAGCCCATGCCCCAAGCTCGGGCCAGATTTCTTTGATGGGGCAAGACACCACAAGCATGACCCGAAAAAAGCTGGCGCTGATGCGCCGCCAAATCGGCGTGGTGTTTCAAGACTTTCGTCTCATCGAACACCTCTCGGTCTATGACAATGTCACCCTGCCCTTGCGCATCGCTGGCCAGCGCCCGTCGCAGTGGCACGATAATGCGGTGGAGCTGTTAAACTGGGTTGGCTTGGGTGAGCACCTGTCAGCTTTGCCTGCCACTTTATCGGGCGGCGAAAAGCAACGCGTGGCCATCGCGCGCGCCGTGATGACACGGCCCAAAATTATCATTGCCGATGAGCCCACCGGTAACGTTGACCCTGAAATGGGCGAGCGACTGGTGCGCCTGCTGGTTGAGCTGAACAAAATGGGCACGACCATTATGATTGCCACGCATGATAAATTTCTCTGGGAGAATTTCGAATTCCCCCGACTGCATCTAGAAGATGGCCAACTCACTGAATTTGGAGCGGGCGCATGAGCGGCGAGATAAAACCCACCCTGCTGCCCCCCGAAAACTTGGCAGGCCCGGCGCTCAGCGCCGTCACTATGGTGATGACATTTCTGGCTTGCTTGGCGCTCGGCTGTTCTATTTTGGCCGACCGCGCCGCCGATAGATGGCTGGCGCGTGCCACCAGCGCCATAAGTGTGCAGATTATTGAAACCACGCAATTATCGGCCGAAGATCAATTGCCCGCAGTTTTGCGCGAAATTCAAGCGACCCCTGGTATTGGCACCTCGCGCATTTTACCGCGCGATGATTTGGTAGCTCTCCTAGAGCCTTGGCTGGGAACCGGCAATATTGGCGAAGATATGCCACTGCCTCTGCTCATTGAGATTATCCCCGCAGAGAACGCAAAATTACCCACCGCCTCGCTCTCGGCTCGATTGAAAGCCGTCGCGCCTGGCGCGCGTCTCGACACGCATGGCAGATGGCGCGAAACGCTAGAGGGCACGGCCAGAGCGCTAGAGTTATTTGCCGCGCTGGTGCTGGCCATGGTCACGCTGGCCACGGCCACCGTTATTTTATTTGCCACCCGTGCGGGACTTTTGGCCAATGAAGAAATTCTCAATGTGCTGCACCAGATTGGCGCCCACGACGGCTATATTTCGCGCCGCTTCGAGGGCCATTTCGTCCGCGTCGTCAGCCTCGCGGCGATGGCGGGATTGGCGGCGGCGCTGGTGTTTTTCTATGCACTTGGCGGGCTCATAGCGGAGGCTCGCGACCTTAATTTTCTCATTTACCTAACCCCCTTGCCATTGGCCGCCATTGTGCTGAGCTGGCAAGTGACGCGGCGCTACGTGCTTCGCAACTTGCGCGCGCAGCTGTAAGGGAGCGAGGATGTCTCGATTTTCAGATATCGAAGGCGACAAACGCCGACAGCTCTGGAGCACGGCCCGCTGGATCCTTGCCGGTGGCGTTGGCTTATATATTTTTAGCTTTATCTTATTTGCCGAGAGCCTATCCAACCAACACACACAAGCCCCGCAGGCCGATGCCATCGTGGTTTTAACAGGCGGCACAACGGCGCGCATTGAAACAGGACTGGCTTTGCTTGCCGCCAAGCAAGGCCAACGCCTACTCATCACAGGCGTATATGAGGACTTAGATTTCGAAACCGTCATGACCATGGCCCCGAAGGTGACGCAGCGCCAATCGGCAGCCCTGCGCTGCTGCCTTGACCTAGACTATAAGGCAGGCAACACCGTCGCCAATGCTCGCGAGACCCGGCAATGGGTAGATGTACATGGCTTTCGCTCCCTCATCGTGGTGACCAGCGCCCAGCATATGCCGCGCGCCTTTTTAGAGCTGCGAAATGCCATGCCCAAAATTCGGCTATCGGCTTACCCCGTAGTTGTGCCGCAAGTTAAATTGAAATATTGGTTCGCCTATCCAGGCACAATGGCTCTTTTATTGGGCGAATATACGCGCTTTCTCTGGGCCCTTACGGGTTTGACGAGTGCCAGTTAGGGATTTTATGCGGTCTGTTTTTTCTCATCCTCGGTTTTGGCTGTTCGCACCTTTTGTTGCCCTGCTGGCCTTAAGTTTGATGGCATTCGGTTTATGGCAATATGCCAGCGAGCGCATTCGCAGCGATTTGGCGGATTTTGGGCTGACCTGGCAAAGCGTCAGCCGAAATGGATTTCCAGCCCGAATTACCTTCGACGTCACCGCACCGCGCTTGGTGCAAGAGAAGATAACTTGGAGCAATCCAGAGTTAACGGCCACCCTCATGCCCTTTACTTTGGGGCTAAACGACAGCCATGGCGTGGTCGACTTTCTCGGCACACATGAGATTACCCTGCCCGCGGGCGATTTTACCCTATCGCATGACGGCAATTTAATGAGCCTGCTATTGGCCCACGATGGCCTGCTGCGCGCCTCTTTTGAGATGAGCCAACCGGTTCTAAACGGCGTTCTTACGAACCAAGTCGGGCGCCCGAAACTGCATATAGAAGCGGAAACACTGGGCCTGCATATTCGGCGTAGCGACAAGCAAAGCCAGACCCTCGACCCCATGGATGTTGCGGTGCAGCTGAAAAACGGGAGCTTCATTCAGCCCACAAACCGGCAAGCCGAGGCGTTTCGTAGATTGGATATTCTGGCCAGCGTGCCGAAACTATGGTTGCAGAACCGCCTGCAAGCTGGCGATATTTTGCGGCTCGACCGGCTGACCTTAGAGCGCAAAGACCTGACCATCGTGGCGCGCGGCACGCTAAAATTACATGCGCGCGGCTACCTTCAAGGCACCCTAGATCTTAACTTGGTCAATCTCACGGCCCTTTTGGATGCGCTTCAAGAAGCCAATATTCTCTCGGTGCGCGACCGTGCCAAATGGATGTTCTTGGGCGGTCTGGGCGCCGCTCTTGGAGGCGACACGCAAGATCGGCTATCCGTACCCTTACAGTTTAAAAACGGGAGAACCCATTTGGGGGCCCTCGATTTAGGGCCCGCGCCCTATTGGCAATAGTCGGCTGAATTATTCGTCGCGGCCGAAATTCGCCGCATCGGTATCTTGCCCGGCTTCCACAACTGACTGGCGAATGCCGCGCGTGCGGGTGAACACTTCTTCCAAATAGTCGGCATCACTATGGCGAATGGCGCGTTGTAGCGCTGTGAGATCTTCGCTGAAACGTCCCAAGACTTCTAACACCGCGTCTTTGTTTTCGATGAAAATATCGCGCCACATAATCGGATCCGATGCCGCAATGCGGGTGAAGTCGCGAAAGCCAGAGGCGGAATATTTGATCACTTCCGAACGCGTATCGTTTTCCAATTGCGCGGCCGTGCCGACAATATTAAAGGCGATGAGATGCGGCAGATGACTGGTAATCGCCAGCACCAAATCATGGTGCGCGGCGTCCATGAAGGTCACTTCCGAACCCATGCCTTGCCACAGTTTCGACACCTGCTCGACGGCGATGAGACTGGTTTTGTCATCCGGGGTAAGAATGCACCAACGCCCTTCAAACAATTCGGCAAAGCCCGCCGTGGGCCCCGATTCTTCCGTGCCTGCAATCGGGTGCCCGGGCACGAAATGCACCCGTTTGTCCAAGAGAGGCGAAATATCTTTCAACACGCCCGCTTTCACCGAGCCCACATCGGTCAAAATTGCATTGTCTTTAAGGCCCGGAATAATTTGCTCCGCCAGCGCTTTCACGGCGCTTAACGGGGTGTTGAAAAACACCACATCGGCATCGATGCAAGCCGCTTCGGGCGTGTCATGCACGCTATCAACAAAGCCAATATCCATGGCTGCTTCGCGCGTTTGTGCCGAGCGCGCATAGCCAGAGATATGCGACGCCAAATCGTTTTTCTTCAACGCATGACCAAGCGAGGAGCCGATAAGCCCCATGCCGATCAGCGCAACATTGGGTTTACTCATGACCGGGCTCCCGTTTGGGGCTGGGCTTGAAAGGCTTGCAAAGCGCTAACGGCGGCCCGATTTCCATCTTCCGTGCCCACTGTAAGGCGCAAGGCCGTAGGCATGCCATAGGCCCCGAGCCCACGTGCGATAACCCCTTGGCTGCCCATAAAGGCATCGGCCGCCTTGGCGGTTTGCGCATCGCCAAATTCCAACACGATAAAATTCGCTTCGCTGGCTCGTATTTCATAACCAAGCGCGCCCAATTGCTGCCCCAGCCAATCGCGCCATTGTGCGTTATGCGCGCGGCTGGTCGCAATGTGCGCCGGGTCATCCAAAGCCGCAAAGCCGGCGGCCAAAGCCATGGCATTGACGTTAAATGGCCCGCGCACGCGGTTCAGCGCATCGGCCACCGCGGGAGGGCAATAGGCCCAGCCCAAACGCACGGCGGCTAGCCCATAGGCTTTTGAAAATGTGCGCGTAGCCACCACATTGGAGAATTGCTCAACCATAGAAAAATCATCGGGCCATTTTTCTGGCGCCACATATTCTGCGTAAGCGCCATCCAGCACCAGCAAAACATCCTCGGCCAGCCCCGCATGCAGGCGGCTCACGTCTTCCATCGCCAACATCGTGCCGGTCGGATTATTCGGATTGGCCAGAAAAACAATCTTGGTCTTCTCACGAACACTCGCCAAGAGCGCATCCACATCTGCGGTTTGGTTGGTCTCGGCCACACTGATGGGGGTTGCGCCGGCCGAGGTGCTGGCCAATTTATAGAGCAAGAAACCATGCTCGGTATAAAGCACCTCATCGCCCGCATTCAAATAGGCTTGGGCGAGCAATTGCAGCACATCACCAGACCCATTGCCGCACACAATTTGCTCGGCTTTCAGGCCATGGACCTCGGCTAATTTAGCGCGCAAAGCCTGCGCGCCGCCGTCTGGGTAAATTTCGAAATTGCCGTTTTCAGCCAAGGCTTGAATGGCCGCAATGGCCTTTGGGCTGGGCCCAAGCGGGTTTTCATTGGCCGATAATTTATAAGGGTTCGCCACCCCCTCGACGCTTTCGCGCCCCCCTACGTAGGCTGGCAAATCCATAACACCGGCGCGCGGGGCGGGTATTTTCAAACGATCGGCCATTAGCGGCTGGCCTCCTCGGCCACCGTGCCATAGCACAGGGCGGTCTGACTGGCGTCCGCGCTTGGCAGTTCCGCAAACATTACCACCCCTTCAGCTGGCTCGTTGGCTGGCTCGCCAGTTTGGTCTTGAGCTTGGTCTTTGCGCACCACACCCACGGCGCGCGGCTCGCCAGAAATGGCGCTTTGAACCGCCTTGGCATCGGCACATAATTGATAGTCTAGGCTGGCTCCAAAGTAGGCGCGTGCGGGCGCCATGGCCTCGGGCGTGGCAAAAATCGTCAAGCCACCTTGCTGGTGGAGCGCCATGCCAATAATTTCTCGCCATATGGCGGTCAAGCCTGCCAAGGGAAGTTCGGGTGCTTGGGTTTCTTGCCAGAGTTTCAACTCGGCCAATTGCGCGGCCTCGCGAGCCGGGCGAAGGGCGCGTGCGTCCCCGCTTTGCGCCTTGCTGGCCGCCACTTTAGCTACCAGTCGTGCGCGCGCTTTCAACAGCTCGCGCAAGTTCGCATCCAGCGCATCAATGTCGCGGCGAATAGCTAAAAGATCTGGTTTCGTATCCATAATTAAATCCATTGGCGCCCCCTCAAAACAGCAGGCACATAAGTCGCCTAGTCATAAGCGACGATAAAGTGTAAATCAAAGGAAAGATTGTATCTATAGGTTGCAAGAGGATGGACCGACCGGTGAGTGAGGCGCAGACAAAGGCCGATTTAGGCGAAACAGTGTTGTTTAAAGGCGCTGCGCTAAAACTCGACTGCGGTGCGGCCCTAGAAGATATCGAAATTGCTTTTCGTACCTATGGCCAACTCAATGCTGAAAAAACCAATGCGATTTTAATTTGCCACGCGCTCACCATGGATCAGCACGCCGCCAGCGAAAACCCTCTAAGCGGAAAACCCGGCTGGTGGATTGACCTCATCGGCGCAGGCAAGATTATCGACACCGACAGATATTTTGTCATTTGCTCCAATGTCATCGGCGGTTGTGCGGGCTCGACGGGCCCCCAAAGCCTAAAGCCCGATGGCTCGGGCCCCTATGGCACAGATTTTCCGGTGCTGACCATCGCCGACATGGTTCGCGCGCAAGGCTTGCTGATCGACCATTTTGGCATCGATAGTTTGTTTTGTGTTTTGGGCGGCTCTATGGGCGGCATGCAGGCGCTGGAATGGGCGGCCACGCATCCGGAGCGGGTGTTTTCGGCGGTACCGATTGCCGCCTCGACGCGCCATTCATCGCAAAACATTGCCTTCCACGAAGTTGGCCGTCAGGCGATTATTGCCGATCCGCATTTTCAGGGCGGGCGCTATTATGATGGCGACGAACGGCCGCGCAAAGGGTTGGGTGTTGCGCGCATGGCGGCGCATATCACGTATTTATCGGAAACCACTTTGCAACAAAAGTTTGGCCGTAACTTGCAAGACCGCGAGGCGGTGAGCTATGGCTTCGATGCCGACTTCCAAATTGAAAGTTACCTGCGCCACCAAGGCATGACCTTCGTCGAACGCTTTGATGCCAATAGCTATCTTTACATCACCCGCGCGATGGATTATTTCGACCTCGCCGCCGACCATGGCGGTAATTTGGCGGCAGCTTTTGAAGGCACGAAAACGCGCTTTTGCGTCATGTCTTTCACCAGCGATTGGTTGTTCCCAACATCTGAAAGTGTGCAAACCGTGCGCGCCCTCAACGCGGCCGGTGCCAATGTCAGCTTTGTCGAAATTGAAAGCGACAAAGGCCATGATGCGTTTTTGCTCGACGAGCCAGAGATGCACGCCACATTGGACGGGTTTTTAAAATCCGCCGCCCAAGCCCGAGGCCTCAACGCCACGAAGGAGGCCAAAGATGATTGATCCCAAAGCTTCCGCACATGGCAATCTGGCCAGCTCGCGCATCGACCTTCAGCTCATCGCCAATCGGGTAGAGCCCGGCACGAAAGTGTTGGACATCGGCTGCGGTAACGGCGCCCTGCTCGACCTCTTGGTCAGCGACCGACAAGTCGATGCGCGTGGGCTTGAGTTAAGCCAAAAGGGCGTGAACGCGTGTGTCACGCGCGGGCTTTCCGTAGTGCAAGGCAATGCCGATACGGATTTATCGTATTACCCAGACAATGGCTTCGACACCGTTATTTTGAGCCAGACCTTGCAAGCCACGCAAAAGCCGCTGGAAGTGTTGAGCGAAATGGCCCGCATTGGCGAGCGCCTCATCGTCTCGATTCCAAACTTTGGCCATTGGCGCGTGCGCCTCGACCTCTTGCTCAAGGGGCGCATGCCCATCACCGGGTCTTTGGCGGCGAGCTGGTATGAAACGGCGAATATTCATTTATGTACGTTGCGAGATTTCACCGATTTGGTGGACCAAATTGGGCTGCAGGTCGAGAGCTGCATCACTTTGTCTAACGGGCGCGCGCGCGAAATATCTGGCAAGCCGAGCGCTCGGCATAATCTCTTGGCGCAGCAAGGCGTGTTTGTTTTAAGCCGCGGCTAAAGTCTAATTTATCTTTGGAGACAAGGCAGGGCGCGGCACCGCAAGGCGTCGGCCCGCCCGCGCACGACGGGCGCGTTGCACCGATAAAGGCGCTGGCACTTGTTTGATCGCCTCAATAAGCCAAACGCCCCCCAAGTGCGGCAAAATAAAACTCACCGCCCGTTCCCCCATCCGCAAACTTTGCATGGCCCGAACCGGCAAGCTGGGCGGCAACATAAGCGCCGGGCGCATTTGTGCGGGCACAAAACCCGTACGACGCAAGGTCTGGGTTAACTGGCTGCGCGAAAACGGGCGCCCTGCCCCAAAAGGCGTGGCATCGCTGCGCGCCCAAAGCCCGCGCCGATTGGGGACGACAAATAAAGCCCGTCCATTGGGTTGCAGCACCCGCCAGCCTTCATCCAACACGCGCTCCACATGATTGGCCGCCTCCAGCCCATGCATCACCAGCAGGCGATTGACACTATTATCGCGCACGGGCCAATAGCCTTCATGGCCCAATATGGTGGGTTTTTGCGAGCCAGTTATGCCATCTTGGGCCAACACACCTTGTTGTTGAGGCATCAGCAAATGCCAATGGGTGTTGGGCCAAAGCGGCGCCACCAAAGGGCTGGCATAGCCATAGCCCAGCACCACGTCATCTTTGCTGGCTGCCTTGGGCCAAATGCGATTTATGCCATCGCACACCACGCTTTGCACATGGTGCCCGAGGGGGCTTGCATAAAATTCTGCCAAATCCGTAATATCCACGGCCATGCACAATCCCTAAAAGTCTCATTTCTAACGCCGCAGTAAAATTTCCGCTCGCGCGCTTTGCCACTATAGGTATAAATGAGCCTATAGGGAAAAATCCAATTCGAAGGAGCGCATTATGGCCACCATAGAAATTGTTCAGATACCATGCCTTAGCGATAATTACGGCTATTTGGTGCATGACCCGGAGAGCGGCGAGACCGCGTGTATCGATACGCCAGAAACCCAGCCCCTTTTGCGCGAGCTAGACGCGCGTGGCTGGTCGCTGACTTATATTTGGAACACCCATCATCATTATGACCATGCGGGCAATAATTTAGAGATCCAACAAAAGACGGGCTGCAAGATTATTGGTCCGGCTGGCGAAGCCGATAAAATTCCCGGCATCAACACAGCCGTCGATGATGGCGATAGCGTGTCGCTTGGCAAGCATCGGGCGCATATTTTAAATGTGGGCGGTCATACGCTGGGCCATATTGCCTATCATATGGACACCCAAGACGCGGCCTTTGTCGGCGATGCTTTATTTGCTTTGGGCTGTGGGCGCGTGTTTGAAGGCACGATGGCGCAAATGTGGGAGAGCTTGCAAAAGCTCAACGCCCTGCCCGATGGCACAAAGATTTATTGCGCCCATGAATATACCACCGCCAATGCCGCTTTTGCCGTCACCATCGACCCCGACAATGAAGCGCTACAAACCCGCGTCGAACAGATAGCCGCCTTGCGCGCCGACAATCAACCGACCGTACCCACCGAGATAAGTTTAGAGCGCGCCACCAATCCGTTTCTGCGCGCCACCGATGCCGCCGTGCAAGCGCATTTGGGCATGAGCGGCGCCCCTGCCTTAGATGTGTTCAGCGAAATTCGCGCCCGTAAGGATAATTTTTAATGGGGTCCTTCGCCAGAGATGAAAGCCTCGATGGGCTATCTATCGACGAATTGCGCGCCCGCTTGCCATTAGCGCCGCCCGCCGAAGATGCCCTCGGCACGCTTCTCGATGAGCACCATGCGCTTTTGCTTTTGCCCGTCGGCGAGATTATCGCTTGGCAAAACTACAGCGGCCCTTTGCGGTTCACTTTCCTGGCCGGCGCCCCCGCCGCTCTATCTTGGTCGCCTGACGGCCATGATGCGCAAGCGGCCCATTTGGGCGCGGCCGCGCATTTGCACCAAAAGCCAGAGGTGGCGCTGGCTAGCGAGACTTGGTTCACCAGCGAGACACTGGGCACTTGGAGCTTGCTGCAAGTGGCCTCGCCCACACCGCTGGCCGGTTTGCCGTGTGAAAAAGCCGCCGACGATTGGTTTCCAAAACCACGCCTGCCGCAGACCCCGAAATACGGCGCAAAATAATGAGCCAGACCCCCCGCCTTCGCTATGTCCATCCCAATGGGCCGATTGTCGAAGAAATCGATTGGGTCGATAGCGAGGCGGCGTTTTTGCCCTATGGCGACGAGCCAGGCGCGCTTTGGCTCGACAGCAGCGATGGGGAACATCATACCGCCCGCTACAGTTTTATCGCCCGCACCCCCTATACCACGTTGAGCGTGCAAGCCTGGCAAGCGCAGGCAGGCTTTGCCGCCCTCGACGCCCAGCTTCGCCAATGGGCTGGCCTATGGGACGGCTTGCCAGCCGAAATAGACGCCGTACTGCCGCCATTTCGCGGCGGGGCCGCAGGTCTATTCGGCTATGACCTGGCCTATGGGCTAGAAGATTTACCGCCCAATGAGGCGCCTTTTGCCGTCGATGAGTTGCGCGTTCCCGCCATGGTGCACGGTCTTTACGCCACTGTTTTGGCGTTTGACCATATCGCGCATCGCGCCTTTATTATTGCGACGGGCCTGCCCGAAACCAATGCTGCCGCGCGCAGCGATGCGGCCCATGCTGAGATTGCGCAGTGGAAGCAGAATTTGATCGGTGTCCCCAGCAACGCCTTGCCGGCCCCTGCCCTCGCACCCGATTTGGACGCGCCGTTGGTCAGTAATTTTTCAGCCGAGCGCTATCAAGAAAGCGTGGCCGCCACGGTCGCGTCGATTTTAAACGGCGATATTTTCCAAGCCAATCTGGCGCAATGTTTTAGCGCCACGCTAAACGCCAGCGATACAGCGTTTGAATATTATCGTCGTCTGCGCCGAGAAAGCCCTGCGCCTTTTGCCGCTTTTGCGCGCTTTGAAGGGTTTGCGCTGGCCTCGGCCTCGCCGGAACGATTTTTACGGGCCGAAAATGGCGCCATCGAAAGCCGCCCCATTAAGGGCACGGAGCCGCGCGGGCGCACACCCGCCGAAGACAAGGCGATTGCCGAGACCTTACTGAACAGCGAGAAAAACCACGCCGAGAACGTGATGATTGTCGATTTGTTACGCAATGATTTGGCCAAATCTTGCGCCGATCATTCGGTAAAAGTGCCGGAATTATGCGTGCTCGAGAGTTTCTCCAATGTGCATCATTTGGTCTCTACCGTGCGCGCCACTTTAGCGGCAGGCAAGACGCCCTTGGACGCCTTGAAAGCCAGTTTCCCAGGCGGCTCGATTACGGGTGCCCCTAAAATTCGCGCCATGGAAATCATCGCCCAAAGCGAAAGCTCCCGACGCGGCCCGAGCTATGGCAGCCTTGGCTATATTGGGTTTGATGGGCGGATGGACAGCAATATTATTATCCGCACGGCGATTGTAAAAGAGCGCACCATCCGCTTTCACGCGGGCGGCGGCATTGTGGCCGACAGCCAGCCCGAGGCAGAATATATCGAAACCTTAAACAAAGCGCGCGGGCTGATGGCCGCGCTGGGCGTGCAGCGCCAAGAAATTTCACAAACCGAGGCGGTGCGCGGATGATTGTCGTTATCGATCATTTTGACAGTTTCGTCGAAACCTTGGCGCGCTATGTGCGCGAGGCGGGCCACGAGACTTTGGTGATGCGCCAAACCGTCAGCGTCGAAGATGTACTGGCCGTCTCGCCAAGCGCGATTATTTTATCGCCAGGGCCTGGCGGGCCAGATACCACGGGCGTGACGCTGGACTTGCTGGCCGCTTTGCCAGAGACGACCCCGGTGCTTGGCATTTGTCTTGGCCACCAGACCTTGGCGGCGCACCTCGGCGCGCGCATCCGCAAAGCCCAAGAACCACGCCACGGCAAACCTTCCGCGCTTACCCATCGTGGCCATTGGTTGTTTGACGGAATCGAGAGCCCGTTCCAAGCGGGTCGCTATCACGCGCTAATTGTCGAGCACCTGCCCGCCGACTGCCAGTCGATTGCCAGCAGCCAAGGCGGCGAGATTATGGGGTTTGCCCATAGGACACGCCCGCTTTATGGCCTGCAATTCCACCCGGAATCGATTTTAACGCCGCAAGGGCGCACCATGCTAGAGAGCTTCTTGCATCATCTGCCGCCTAAAGAGGCGGATGCGGCATGACGCAAGTTTGGTGCAATGGCGACATAAAACCAGCCGAGACGGCGCTTGGCGCGCAAGACCGCGGCTTGCTATTGGGCGAGGCGGTGTTTGAAACCCTCTTGTGCAAAGGCGGCGTGCCACAATTCTGGGACGCGCATCTGACCCGCCTGACAGCTGCGGGCACGGCTTTCCATATGCCCCTGCCCTATTCGCCAGACGCGCTCCAACAGGGGGTTTTGGATTTGCTCAAAATGGAGACACCAGCCGAGCGCAGTATTTTGCGTATCACCCTCACCGGCGGCAACGGCGGTCGCGGGCTGGTGGCGCAAGAAGCCAGCCCACCCACCTGCTTGATGCAAATCAGCCCCGCCCCCAAACGCCCCGAAGGGTTGCGCTTATGGATTAGCGATACCGTGCGCCTCGCCACCCCCAAGAGCCATAAAACCAACGCCTATTTGGATAATATTATGGCGCGCCGCCAAGCCCTGGCCAACGGGGCCGAGGAGGCGCTATTGCTCAACCAGCATGGCCGTGTGGCCAGTTGCGCGGCGGGCAATCTGTTTGTGCAAATTGGCAAACAATGGGTAACCCCGCCGCAAAGCGAGGGGGCTTTGGCTGGCATTATGCGCGGCCAGCTTATCCAAATGGGCCCCGCGGCAGGTTTTGATGTTGTGGAAGGTTTGCTCGACCCCGATTTAGTGTCGCGCGCCGATGGGCTATTCGTCACCAATAGCGTCAACGAGATTGTCGCCGCCAGCCTATCGGGCGAGGTGGGCGCGGCACAAAAAAAACAGGGCCACGCGTTATGCGAAGCCCTGCCTCAATTCTCAAAATTCTAAAGCGCTTAGTCTTTCGGCGTCATAACCTGACGACCGCGATACATGCCACTTTTCAGATCGACATGGTGCGGACGGTGCAGCTCACCGCTGTCCGGGTTTTCAATATACGTCGGACGCGAAAGCGCATCAGCAGAACGGCGCATGCCGCGCTTGGAAGGTGTCGTTTTTCGTTTTGGAACGGCCATAGCTCGTCTCCTTCATAAATCTCTAAGTGAGGCGTTATATACGCCACAAACTCGCGCCCGTCTAGCGCAAATACATAAACCCTGCGCGCGCGCGCTTAAGGCTTGGAAACCCGCCAAATCTTGCCATTCTCGCCTTCCGACAAAATATACAAAGCGCCATCTGGGCCGGTGCGAATATCGCGCAAGCGTTCGCCAATTTCTTCGAACATCACTGCCGTGCCTTGCGGGCGAGCGCCCGCCATATCGACACGCACCGCATAGTTAAACACCAAGGAAGTGACAAAAATATCGCCCTGCCAATCTTTAAACTGGCTGCCGCGATAGAGGCTCATACCCGAGGCCCCAATCGAGGGGGTCCATTGGTGCAAAGGCTGCGTGGTGCCCTCATATTGCGTGTAAGGCGTGATGCGCGCACCCGAATAGTCGATGCCATAAGAGGCGATGGGCCAGCCGTAATTATTGCCCGGCTGAATGAGGTTCAACTCGTCCCCCCCGCGCGGGCCATGTTCGGCCGCATAAATATTACCGCTTTGCGCATCATAGACAATCGACTGCGAATTGCGGTGGCCATAGCTGTAAATCTCTGGCTGGGCTTGCTCATCGGTTGCAAATGGGTTGTCGGCAGGAACTTTGCCAGTATCTGTTACGCGCACAACCGAGCCGAAATGATTGCCAGTGTTTTGCGCTTGCTCGCGCAAGTCAAACCCATCGCCAACCGTAATCAGCAAGCTGTTATCGGACATAAACGCCATGCGCGCGCCATAATGTACCTGACCGTTTTTCTTTGGCGCAGCTTCGAACACAGTGCTGACATCCTCTAGCGCTGTGCCGGTAAAACGTCCGCGCACGACCCGAAGGGCACTGGCGTCCGACGTGCCAACCGAGAGCGATAGGTAGACCATTTGATTGGTTTCAAACTCAGGGTGTAGAACCACATCCATCAGCCCACCTTGGCCACCATATAGGCTTTCCGGCACACCCAAAACTGGCGCAGCGACTAATTTACCATTGCGAATAACCCGCAAGCGACCCGGCAGTTCGGTTACCAGCAAATCGCCACCAGGCAGAAAGGCCAGCGACCAAGGCGTGTCTAGCCCATCCACCAATTCGTCCAACTGATAGTCAGCCGCCTTGGCGGGCGCACCAAGGGTGATTGCAAATAGCAAACCCAATACAAAAAGCTGTCGTGTTGCACGCATGTCGATCTCTCCTTGTTTATTTCCTGCACTATATTGGCTTTAGCGACAGTTGCAATATAGGCGTCGCCTCCTCTATAAAGAAATCAGACTTTAAGGAGAAGTGGTAATGGGAAAATTCCTACCAACAAAAGCGCAATGCCTTGGCTTTTTTGCCGGCTTGCTTGTGCTCAACATTATTGGCGCTGTGGTTTCGACCCAGTTTAATCTCGGGCATCTTCTGGCGCTGGGCGTGGATATTTCATTTGGCACCCGCCTCTCCACAACCTTTCATGATGTTATCAAAATGCAGCCCCTGTTCGGCGTTATTTTCGGCGTCGGGTTTTTCATTGCTATGGTGGTTGGCCATTTCATTGCCAAATGGGTCAAAATCTTGCCCAATCTGGTTTTCGCGATCTCTGGATTTGCTTCCATGCTGGTCACGCTTGTCTCGCTAACAGCCGCGTTTCAAATCACCGCCATTGGCGCCGCCCGCGAATGGGACGGCTTTATTAGCCTGTGTCTGGTAGGGGCCTTGGCTGGATATACTTATTCTGTGGTTCGCACTCGTTTGAAAGCGCCTGCTTAAGCTGCACTCTGCCAAATCAAATGTGCCATCAAAAAAGGCCGCGCTTTGAAAGCGCGGCCTTTTATAATTTCAAAACCCAATTGGGCTTACTGCGCGGCTTTATACTCCAAGCGACGCGCGTGCAACAATGGCTCGGTATAGCCACTGGGTTGCGAGCGACCTTCAAATACCAAATCGCAAGCCGCCGCATAGGCGATCGAGCTATCTAATTTGTCGGCCATGGGTGTGTAATCGGCATCGCCTGCGTTTTGCTCATCCACCACAGACGCCATACGGGCCATGGTTTCGCGCACTTGCGCATCGGTGCAAATGCCGTGGTGGAGCCAATTGGCAATGTGCTGGCTGGAGATACGCAAAGTCGCGCGGTCTTCCATCAGGCCGACATTATGAATGTCTGGCACTTTCGAGCAGCCCACGCCTTGGTCGATCCAACGCACCACATAGCCCAAAATGCCTTGC